>DJXF01000102.1:0-13648 GCA_002449635.1 Clostridiales bacterium UBA7011
CTCATCGGCGCAGGCAACAACCCGATGGTCGGTATGACCGTATCGGTTGCCGTCAGCATCGAAGAGGCTGCAAAGGCAGGAAAGTTCTGAGAACTGATATTGGCTGATAAAAAACCAGAGGGCTGCGGACAAATTGTCCGCAGCCCTTTTTGCCGTCTGATTGAGGCAAACGGAATATGGTTTGCCCGATCTGCATTCCCCGGCCCGTGTCAGCTTATGACGCTTCCGTTTTCGGCAATTCGATCAATCAAAGGAAGGAAATAATCTTTCCGTGTGATAACGGACGTTGTCGATTGTAATCGAATCTGTATCAAACGCAGCACCTGCTGCGGCCTCGTGATCTTTTCCGTAACAGTTTATCCAGTAACTCCATATGGACACTTATGCTGCAGTATCAGATGCTATGCGAAAAGCATCACAGGACAGAATGGAGAACTTCATTAAAGCGGTTTCAGCCCTGTAAGGGGTAAAATGTGGGGTAAAACAAGAACAGCCACTCGAGAGATACAACTTCTCGGGTGGCTTTTTCTGGTAAAAATAAAAAAACAAGCCTGAAATCAAAACATTTCAAGCTTGTTAACGTGGTGGAGACGAGGGGAGTCGAACCCCTGTCCGAAAGCACTTCCTCAAGGACTTCTCCGGGCGCAGTCATTTGATTGACATTCCCTCTGCCGCACGCCAAATGACAGGCTTACGGGGTCAGTAGCTTCATCATTCATGGGCGGGGCAAAGCTTACCCGCCGCACGTTCACCGCTAAATGACGCTCTGTCCCGAGCCGCGGTACTCTCAGGCAGAACGGGCCGGCCTAATTAGGCAGCCTGTAAAGAATAATTGTTGTTGTTTAATTTATAAACAGTTGAGGCTTTTAACGCAGCGTCCTCACTGCGGCCCGCTATCCCGGATTCCGCACCCCCGTCGAAACCGGTACGTCCCCGGATAGAAAGAAAAACGAAAGCTCAGCGGCGCGCCTTGAGTGCGCGGTCCATTTCACGCCGTGCATCGCGCTTGGCAGCATCTGCGCGCTTGTCATACAGCTTTTTGCCCTTGCACAATCCCAGTTCAACCTTGACACGTGCATTTTTGAAATACAGTGACAACGGAATGAGGGAATACCCGTCCTGTTTGGACTTGCCGTACAGGAGCATGATTTCCTTTTTGTGCATGAGCAGTTTGCGCTCGCGCAGCGGATCTTTGTTGAAAATATTGCCCTTTTCATAGGGGCTGACATGCATTCCTTTGACAAAGATTTCACCGCCGCGGAAGATGCAGTAGGAATCCTTTAGGCTGACAGTGCCCTGACGGATGGATTTGACCTCCGTGCCGGACAGCTCAATGCCGCACTCATAGGCCTGCTCGACGAAATAATCGTGTCTGGCTTTTTTGTTGGCAGTAATCTGTTTGGTGCCTTTTTTATTTCCCGCCATGACAGCAATCATCCTTTCGTTTCAGTATCTTATATCATATCCGTCATACAGCCGAAAGTCAAGCGGAAAATACAGTTTTTCCGGTAAAATCAGGAACGTCCGGACGGGCTCAAACAGACAGCAGAAAATGCTGCAAAAGCGCAGCGAAAACAAGGAGTTTTTCCAGAGATTTGTTGGGAAAGGCTTGTACTTATCCGTCAAACATCCTATAATAAATATATACTCCATCCATAGCACAGCTGTCTGACAGCTGAAAAAACAACAGTTGATTGATAGAAAATGGAGGGCTGATGACCTATGAAGATATTGGTACTGGGATCCATCAACATTGACTATAACTATTCTGTCGGACATATCACGACCCCGAAGGAGACACAGGCTTCCACCGCGATGGAAATGTTTCCGGGCGGAAAGGGAATGAATCAGGCACTGGCACTTGCGCGCGCCGGCATGGATGTACAGCTGGCGGCTATGATCGGCCCGGATGGTGCGGAAACACTCGAGCTGATTCGCCAGGCAGGTGTCGATACCTCTCTGGTCCGCACAGTTGACGATCGCACCGGACATGCCATTATTCAGGTCGATGAGGTCGGCCAGAATGCGATTCTGCTTTTTGCCGGTGCAAATCATATGATTGACGAGGCGTATGTGGATGAGGTTCTTGCGGGATATGAAGAGGGAGATATTCTCGTATTGCAGAATGAGATTTCCTGCCTCGGCTATATTCTGGAGCGCGCGTATGAAAAGAACATGTATATCGTGTTCAATCCGTCGCCGTTCACCCGCGACCTGCCGCAGCTTGATCTGCATAAGGTTTCCATGTTCTGCCTCAATGAGGTCGAGGGACGCGCGCTGACCAGTTATGTACAGCCGGGCGATATTCTGATCCAGCTTGAGCAGCAGTATCCCGACAGCGAGTTCCTGTTTACCCTCGGCGCACAGGGCGCATTCTATAAAAAGAAGGGTGAACAGTACTATCAGCCCTCCGTATCCGTTCCTGTTGTCGACGCAACGGCGGCCGGAGATATCTTCGAGGGTTACTTCCTCGCAAGTCATCTGAAGGGAAAGGATCCGGTCGAATCGATGAAATATGCAAGCTATGCGGCGGCATATTCGATTATGCATCCGGGTGCAGCGTATTTCTCTGCGCCGACCAAAGAGCAGGTAAAGGCCTTTATCGAGGGCCTGAAGGACTGCGGCAGGATGTAAGACCGCACAGCACATATTCCGCCGGTATCTTGCAGGATACAGGGCGGTTATGATATACTGATGTGAAAGACTGTGCAGCGGTTTGCTGTGCAAGAAAAACAGGGAGAAAATAAGAAATGAATCAGTTAGCAGAGCGCATCGAGCAGCTCAAAAAAGAAAAAGATGTTGTGGTGCTCGCGCACTTTTATGTAGAGGATGAGGTGCAGGATATCGCCGATTATATCGGGGATTCCTATTATCTGAGCAAGATCGCGGCAGATGTACCGCAGAGCACCATTCTGTTTTGCGGCGTCAGATTTATGGGCGAAAGCGCAAAGATTCTCAGCCCGGAAAAGACCATCCTGATGCCCGATCTGACGGCAGACTGTCCGATGGCGCATATGATTACGCCGGAGGATGTTCGCGCTATGCGGAAAAAATATCCCGGCAGTGCGGTTGTCTGTTATATCAACTCGACCAGTGAGACCAAGGCGGTTTCTGATGTCATTGTCACATCTGCAAATGCCAAGAAAATCGTGGAGTCGCTGCCGAATGAGGACATCTGCTTTATTCCGGACTGCAATCTCGGCCGGTTCCTGCAGAAGGATATGCCGGGCAAGCGCTTCCATTTCCACAACGGCTGCTGCCCGATTCATGCGCGTGTCACGCCGGAGGGCATTGCGGCGGCAAAGGCGGAGCATCCCGATGCCAAGGTTTTAATTCATCCGGAATGTGTGCCGGAGGCTGTCGCAATGAGCGATTATGCCGGCAGCACCTCGGGCATCATCAAATATGCGACCGAGTCGGACGCAAAGGAATTTATCATTGTCACGGAGCCGGGCGTCATGCATCGCCTGCGCACCAGCAATCCGGACAAGATTTTCTACCCGTTTGAGCAAATGGGTGTATGTGAGGATATGAAAAAGATCACCATGGAAAAGGTTCTGCATGTGCTGGAAACCTTTGACAATCAGGTCGAAATGCCGGATCAGCTGCGTGAGGACGCAAAGAGCGCACTGGTTCGCATGCGCGAGCTGGCACAGTAAGGGGGAGCCGTTATGGAGACTGCTGACATTCTGGTTGTCGGCACCGGTGCTGCGGGATTGTTTAATGCGCTGCAGCTGCCCGAAAATATGGATGTCCTCGTCGTGACCAAGGAAGAGGCCGATCACAGCGATTCCTTTCTGGCACAGGGCGGTATGTGCGTACTGCTCGATGAGGACGATTACGACAGCTATTTTGAAGATACCATGAAAGCCGGCCACTATGAAAACAACAAGCAGTCGGTGGATATCATGATTCGCTCCTCCCAGCACATTGCGCAGGAGCTTGTCGATTACGGCGTTGATTTCGAGCGCGATGAGCAGGGCGGCTTTGTCTTTACCCGCGAGGGTGCACATTCGGAAAACAGAATTCTGTTCCATGAGGATCTGACCGGACGGGAAATTACCAGCAAACTGCTCGCACGCGCCATGGAGCGCCCCAACATTCGCATTGAGGAGTACACCACACTGGTGGACATCCTGTGCAGTGAGGAGGAAAACCGCTGCTACGGTGCGGTTGTGCGTGACCGCGACGGTACGATTCGCGAGATTCGCGCGCGGGCGGTCGTGCTTGCGACCGGCGGCCTCGGCGGACTGTTCCGCTTTTCCACCAATTTCCCGCACATTTCCGGCGACGCACTCGCCATCGCGATGCGCCACGGCATTGAAATTGAACACATTAACTATATTCAAATCCATCCGACTACCTTGTACACCACCAGACCGGGCCGCCGGTTCCTGATTTCGGAATCGGTGCGCGGGGAAGGCGCGTATCTGCTCAACGCCAAGGGCGAGCGATTTGTCAATGAACTGCTGCCGCGCGATCTGTTGGCACAGGAAATCGGCAGACAGATGAAACGGGACGGCCGTCCGTATGTCGATCTGTCCGTCACACATCTTGATCCCGACTTTGTGCGCAAACGCTTCCCGAATATCTACAAACAGTGTCTGGAAGAGGGCTATGACATGACCAAGCAGCCGATTCCGGTCACACCGGGACAGCATTATTTTATGGGCGGCATCAAGGTGGATCTGGACAGCAAGACCTCGATGGACGGTCTGTATGCTGTCGGCGAGACCAGCTGCAACGGCGTGCACGGACGAAACCGGCTGGCGAGCAATTCGCTGCTGGAGAGCCTTGTCTTTGCCGAGCGCGCGGCACATCACGCCGCCGCACATATTTCACTGGAGCAGCCGGTTTCCCACGAGAATATTCCGTTTGATCCGGCGGATTATGTGGATATCGATGAGAAAAACCGGCAGGCAGTTTTAGAGGAAATCAGACGAAAGGACGAAGCATTTTATGAGCAGTGGCTCCACTATGATTCTTAATATGGACCCTTCCATTCTCGCGGCACTGCGCGAGGATATTACGAGTGAGGATGTCAGCACCAACGCCATTATGCGCCACCCGCAGCAGGGTAAGGCTGAGCTGATCTGCAAGCAGGACGGCATTCTCTGCGGACTGGATGTATTTGCCCGCGTATTTGAGCTGCTGGAAAGCGGTGCGCATTTTGAAACGACCTATCAGGACGGCGATGCGGTCAAGAAGGGCGAGCTGATCGGCGTGATTTACGCAGATATCCGCACGCTTCTGACCGGAGAGCGCACAGCACTCAATTATTTACAGCGCATGAGCGGCATTGCGACCAACACCCGCCGTATGGTCGATATTCTCAAGGGCACAAAGACCACGCTGCTCGATACACGCAAGACCACGCCGACACTGCGTATTTTTGAAAAATATGCGGTTAAGGTGGGCGGTGCGACCAATCACCGCTACAACCTGTCCGATGGCGTGATGATGAAAGACAACCACATTTGCGCAGCGGGCTCGATCACCAAAGCGGTGCAGATGGCGCGCGAATATGCGCCGTTTGTGCGCAAGATTGAGGTCGAGTGCGAGACGCTTGAGCAGGTTCGCGAAGCGGTCGAATGCGGCACGGACATCATCATGCTCGACAATATGGACAATGAGACGATGCGCGAGGCGGTCAAAATCATCGACGGCCGTGCGGAGACCGAGTGCTCCGGCAATGTCACGGCGGAGCGTCTGCTCGAGATTGCTGACATCGGTGTGGACTTTGTTTCCTCCGGCGCACTGACCTATGCGTCTCCGGCAATGGACATCTCTCTGAAGAATCTGACAGCAATCTGATCGATTTTTTTGCGGTAAAAACGCCTGTTTCGCGCGAAACAGGCGTTTTTTATGTCAGTTTTGTAAATGAATCTGCTGCACACGGCTTCATCCGCGCAGCTGTCGGGGCGCATGCCGGTTACCGCTTCGTTTTGCCGAACAGCTCGCGCACTCCGAGCACGAGCAGCAGTACGCCGAACAGGCGCCGCAGCCAGTCGGAAGAAATCGCACCGGCAGCCATGGAGGCGAGCGGCGCGGTCACACAGCCTGCGGCTGCACACCAGAGCGCGGTGCGCAGTTTTACAAGGTGATGCCGCAGATGCGAAAGCAGCGCGGCAGGAGCGCAGCAAAGAAAGTACAGCAGATTGATGCCTGCGGCGGTGTACTGCGCCGTCCCGGTAAACAGGGTCAGCCAAAGGATGAGCAGTGAGCCGCCGCCAATACCAAAGCCGGAGAGTATGCCGGTCACGGCGCCGACCAGAAAGCCCGTCATAACAGCAGCACCGCGCGCACGCCGCCCCAGAGCAGCAGCAGTGCAAACGCTTTTCGCAGGAGCGGGACGGATACCTTGGAAAACAGCAGCCCGGATAAGATGCCGCCTGCCGCACCGCCGAGCAGATAGGGCATGGCAGCAGACAGAGAAATGCCGCCGCTGCGGAAGTAAATGACAGCGCTGACAGCGGAAAGCGGAAAAATCACGGCAATGGATGTGGCAAACGCGCTCTTTGCCTGCATACCGAGCCAGCTGGTGAAAAGCGGAACGAGAAACAGTCCGCCGCCGGACCCGAAAAAGCCGTTTGCCGCACCGGCACATGCGCCGATCACCAGACATTTGGTGCGTTCCGTCATGACAGAATCTCCTTTCTGACCGAAAAAAACAGCATACCGGAAACCGGCATGCTGTTATCGTGGACAGAAACGAAACCAATTATACGAAAGAGGAAGGATATGGGTCAGCCAACCGCTTCACAGGTCATGACACGGGTCTGACCGCGGACCACATCGCCGCTCGCCACTGTGATATCAGAGAGCATGGCGTTGGTGAGAATGCACGGAAACTCAACCTGGTAGCCGTGCGCGCGGATGTCGTCAATATCACAGGTAAACAGCGGCTCACCCGCCTTGACGGTCTGGCCTTCCTGCGCGCACAGTGTGAACTTCGGGCTGTACATGCCCTGATCGTCAATGTCAGCGCACAGCATCAGCTCAATATCGTGTGCCGGATCGAGAATGGTGACCGCGCGCTTGGCGGCAGAGGTCATGCTGACCATGCAGTCACACGGCGCACACACCGTGCCCTCGCCTGCGGAAGGGAAAATGGCGATGCCGTCGCCCAGTTCCTTGCTGCTGAGTGTTTTGTCATAAACCGCTTCGATCGGAACACACTTGCCGGTCGCCGGTGCAATAAAATCATAGGTGCTAGTCATGGAAATGTTCTCCTCTTGAAGAAAATATCTTAGCAGGCGCAGTGCGCCTTTGCTTTTGCAAAAAAGAGTTTCGCACAAATGCAAAGGTTTTTCAATAGGCAAGTTTCACAACGAAAAATTGTTTTTGAAAAAATGGATGTGCAGTCTGATGAAATGTTTCGAATGTTACAAATATAAACAAAAACATGTTGAATCAGCACAAAAATACCAAGATAAAATTGTGCAAAACAGAGAAAGAAAGCCGGCCAGCACAAAGAGAACACACAAAAAAGAACGCACCGGAGCAAGAGGACTCCGGTGCGAATTTATCGAAAAATGTTATTTTGCAGTACAATTCACTGCTCGTCGGACAGCATACCGCTGACACCGCTGTCCATCAGACTTTGCAGGTCGCGCAGCAGCTTTTGCGCGCTTTCGGGGACAGGTGCATCCTGTGCCTGCAGCTCCTCAATGCCGTATTTGATCTGATCGAATGCATCCATCGCATCCGGCAGCATACCGACTGCGGCCGAGCGCAGGGAAGCGGCGTCCTGCTTTTCATCGGTGAGCGCAGCGGTCACGGCATCGGACAGGGAATGGAACGACTGCGCTGCATCGGAAAAATGACGCTGCGCTTCGGACAGCTCCTCCGGCGCTTTTGCCGCCGCCAGTGCATCGATCGGTTCTGCCAGCGACTGCACGGCATCCAGCACAATCTGACGGTCTGCCGAGCCCGCTGCCCGCTGCTCCGCCATGTGCTGCATCAGGCCGCTCTCCATCTCGTACAGCTTGTCAAACGGCTCGGTAAGCTGTGCACTGTACGCTTCGCGCTGCTCCTGCAGCTCCAGCTGCTTCTGATTTTGGCTCCATTTGCTCACGCCGGCCATGACACATACACCGATCACCGCCGCAAACAGGAAGCAGAGGAAAATCAAAAAGGCTGTTTTCTTTTTCATGTCACTTCGTCTCCAGCTGACCGGTCGCCTGTGCAGTGAGATAGGCGTTGATAAAGCCGTCAATGTCGCCGTCCATTACGGCGTCTATATTGCTGTTTTCAAAGCCGGTACGCGTATCTTTTGCCAGCGTGTACGGCATAAAGACATAGGAGCGAATCTGGCTGCCCCATTCGATTTTCTTCTGGTCGCCCTTGATGTCCGAGATTTTATCCAGATGCTCGCGCTCTTTGATTTCCACCAACTTGGCGCGCAGCATTTTCATACAGTTTTCCCGGTTCTGGAACTGGCTGCGTTCTGTCTGACAGCTGACCACAATGCCGGTCGGCTTGTGAATCAGGCGAACGGCGGAGGAGGTCTTGTTGATGTGCTGACCGCCTGCGCCCGAGGAACGGAACACCTGCATCTCGACGTCCTCCGGACGAATTTCGACCTCGGTGTCGTCGTCGATTTCCGGCATGACCTCCACGGCAGAGAACGAGGTGTGCCGGCGGCCGGACGAATCGAACGGCGAAATGCGGACGAGACGGTGTACGCCGGATTCGCTTTTGAGGAAGCCGTAGGCGTTTTCGCCTTCAATCAGAATGGAGGCGGATTTGAGTCCCGCGTCGTCGCCCTCCAGATAGTCCATGAGCTTATAGGTGAATCCGTGGCGCTCTGTCCAGCGCGTGTACATGCGGTACAGCATTTCGCACCAGTCCTGCGCCTCTGTGCCGCCGGCACCCGCGTGGAAGGACAAAATGGCGTTGTTTGCGTCATATTCGCCCAGCAGGAGCGTCGCCAGCTTGCGGCGGTCGAGCTCATCCGACAGCGCGTCAAAGCCCTCGCGCAGCTCGTCGAGCATGGACTCGTCCTCCGCTTCGATCGCAAGATCACACAGCGTCAGCAGATCTTCGTGCTGGCTGCGCAGGCTGTGGAAGCCTTCGATTTTGTCCTTAAGCGCCTTGGTGCGCTTCAGGATCTTTTGAGAATTTTCGGTGTCGTCCCAGAAGCCCGGCTCACTCGCGCGGTTTTCCAGTTCCTCCACCTCATCCGCCGCGTGCTCGAGGTTGTAGGCCTGTCCCAGCTCCTCAATCGCCGGCTCGAGCGCGTTGAGGCGCTGTCTGTATTCTTCAAATTCGATGAGTGCCAAAATAATTTCTCCTCACAATTACAGAAATTTTTTCGTGTTCTTAACTCATTATTATAGTGAAACGCGCAAAAGAAGTAAAGATTTTTTTGCGTAAGGCAGAAAAAAGCGAGTTTTTTTACAAATTGTTGGTTTTTCTTCCACGGAAATTGTGCTATAATGCAGATTGAATCATTGGCCAATGCGAAAAAACTGCTTGGCTGGAATATCAGAGAGGATTTTATACGAATGGCCCGTTTTTTAGAAAAAATATTCGGCACGCACAGCGATCATGAGCTCAAGCGAATCAGACCCATTGCCGACAAGGTAGATGCCCTGGAGGAAGAGTACCGCGGCCTGAGCAACGCACAGCTGCGTGCAAAAACCGATGAATTTAAGAAGCGCTATCAGGAGGGCGAATCGCTGGACGATCTGCTGCCGGAGGCGTTTGCAACCATGCGCGAGGCGGCTGACCGCGTGCTCGGTCTGCGCCATTACCGCGTACAGGTGATCGGCGGCATTGTCCTGCACCAGGGACGCATCGCTGAGATGAAGACCGGTGAAGGCAAGACGCTGGTGGCAACCCTGCCGGCGTACCTCAACGCACTGACCGGCAACGGCGTGCACATCGTCACCGTCAACGATTACCTCGCCAAGCGCGACAGCGAATGGATGGGAAAGGTTTACCGCTTTCTCGGTCTGACGGTCGGACTCGTCATTCACGATGTTCAGCCCGATCAGCGCAAGGTCATGTATCAGGCGGATATTACTTACGGAACGAACAATGAGTTCGGCTTCGATTATCTGCGCGACAACATGGCGATTTACAAGCAGAACATGGTGCAGCGCGGACATCCGTTTGCCATCGTGGATGAGGTTGACTCCATTCTCATCGACGAGGCGCGCACCCCGCTCATCATTTCCGGACGGGGCGACAAGTCCACCGACCTGTATCAGCAGGCGGAGAACTTCGTCTGCCGCCTGAAGAGCTACCGCATCAAGGAGACCGACGACAAAATTGACGTCGAGGAGGAGGGCGAGCGCCTGCGTCTCGAGGAGGAGCAGCGGCGCGCCGATCCCAAGCATGCAAAGCCGCTGACGGATGAGGATCGTCAGATTCTCGCGCAGCTCAATGCCGATTATGTCATCGACGAAAAGGCAAAGACCGCGGTGCTGTCCGCAATCGGACAGAAGAAGGCGGAGCAGTATTTTAACGTCGCCAATCTGTCCGATCCGGAAAATGCGACGCTGATGCACCATATCAATCAGGCGATCCGCGCGCACGGCATCATGCACCGCGATGTGGATTATGTTGTGCGCGACGATGAAATCATCATCGTCGATGAGTTCACCGGCAGACTGATGTTCGGCCGCCGCTACAACGAGGGCCTGCATCAGGCGATTGAAGCCAAGGAACATGTACAGGTACAGCGCGAGAGCAAGACGCTCGCAACCATTACCTTCCAGAACTATTTCCGCCTGTACGGCAAGCTGTCCGGCATGACCGGTACGGCGCTGACCGAGGAGGATGAATTCCGCGAGATCTACAAGCTGGATGTCATCGAAATTCCGACCAACCGTCCGATCGCCCGCATCGACCGCACGGACTGCGTATACCGCACGGAGCAGGGCAAATTCCGCGCGGCAATCCGCAAAATCAAGGAATGCCACGACAAGGGTCAGCCGATTCTGGTCGGTACGGTTTCGATTGACAAGAGTGAGCTGCTCTCCAAAATGCTCAAGCGCGAGGGCATCCCGCACAACGTGCTCAACGCAAAGTTCCATGAGCAGGAGGCAGAGATTGTCGCACAGGCCGGCCGTCTGGGAGCCGTTACAATTGCAACCAATATGGCAGGCCGCGGCACGGATATTGTTCTCGGCGGCAATGCGGAGCACATGGCAGTCAATGCGCTGCGCAAGGCGGGCTTTGAGGAGCCGGTCATCACGGAGGCGACCGGCCATGCGGACACCGAGGATCCGGATGTTTTACAGGCGCGTGCGGAATTTAAGCGCCATTACGAGGAATTCAAGAAGCAGACGGATGCCGATGCGGAGCGTGTGCGCGCGGCAGGCGGTCTGTGTATCTTAGGTACAGAGCGGCATGAATCCCGCCGCATTGACAACCAGCTGCGCGGACGTGCCGGACGTCAGGGCGACCCGGGCGAGTCGAATTTCTACATTTCCATGGAGGACGACCTGATGCGTCTGTTCGGCTCCGACCGCGTGCTCGGCATGCTCGACAAGATGGGCATGGATGATGAGACGCCGATTGACCAGAAGATGCTGTCAGGCGCCATCGAAAGCGCACAGAAAAAGGTCGAGTCGCGCAACTTCGCCATTCGTAAAAATGTCCTGCAGTATGACGACGTGCTCAATACACAGCGCGAGGTGATCTACAAGCAGAGACAGGACGTGCTCGACGGCATTGATCTGAGCAGCGCGATTCTGGGTATGGTGGACAGTGTGGTTTCCACCGTTGTACACGGCGTGATGGGAGAAAAAGCCTATGTGGAAGCGGAGGATGTGGAAAACATCAAGCGCCATTTCCTCGGCCAGTTCCTGACAGAGGAAGATCTCTCCTACACCGATGCGCAGCTCAACGACCTGACGCCGGAGTCGCTGACCAATGAAATCTGCGACATCGCGCACCGCGTCTATGCGAAGAAGGAGGAAGAGCTGACGCCGAACATCATGCGTGAGCTCGAGCGCGTGGTTCTGCTGCGCAATGTCGATGAGAAGTGGATGGATCACATCGACGCGATGACAGAGCTGCGAAACGGCATCCGCCTGCGCGCCTATGCACAGCACGACCCGGTTGTGGAATACAAGCGCGAAGGCTCGGAGATGTACGACGAGATGATTGCGATGATTCGCGAGGATACCGTGCGCATGATGTACATCGCGCGCGTGCGCGTGCATGAGGAGCCGAAACGCGAAAAGGTCGCCGAGGAAACGGGCACATCGGGCGACCAAACCGTCAAGCGCACGCCGCAAAGGGCGGTCAAAAAGCCCGGGCGCAACGATCCCTGCCCGTGCGGCAGCGGCAAGAAGTACAAAAAGTGCTGCGGACGCAACGCTTAACGGATAGAATTGTCCCGATGAGACAGGAGAAGGGCGGCGGCATCGCTGTGCCGCCGCCCGCTTTTGCTGCATCCGGAGAAATTGGAACGGGCAGCTGGACGCGCCTGTTTTCCTGAGAGGAAGCCGAACAAAATGAAACGAAAATGGAGTTATATACTGCTTTTGCTGCTGGCGGGCGCGGGCGGCGCGGTGCTGCGCGGATTCAGCCTGCTGTACGGACGTGAGCCGGAAACCGGGCTGCCGACAGCCGGCTATGTGCCCGCTGCCGCGCTGATTGCGCTGACGGCCGTCGTCATCGCCGCTGCATTCCTGCTCAGCCGCGTGTGGTTTGGCGGGGTGAACGACAGCAGCTATGAGCAGATGTTTGAGGGCGCAGGGGTGCCGGAGCGTCTGCTGCGTGTGCTGGCCGCGTCGGGTATTGTCTGCGGCGCGGGGTTCGCGCTGGCCAATCTGCCGTATCTTCTGGCAGAACAGACCGTGAACGTCAACGGTGAGCTGCTGTATCCCGGCCTGCTCGTCGCGGCTGCGCTGGCGGCAAAGTGGGTGCTGTGCCTGCTGTCGGGCGTACTGCTTTTCATCGCCGCTGTGCGCCCGAACAAGCCGGTCACGCGCCTGACCGGTCTGTGTGCTACCGTGCCGATGTTCTGGTGCTGTCTCGACCTGATTCTCATTTATCACGAGAACAGCGGAAATCCGGTGCTTTCGGCATACAGCTATGTGCTGATTCTGGTCATCGCGGTGATGGCGTCGTTTTACAGCATCGGCAGCTTTTTGTATGCAGCGAAAAGCCCGGCGGTTCGGTATTTTGCCGCTGTCGGCGCGGCGTGGTATCTCGCGTGCACGCACATCGGCGGGCTTGCCATCTGGTTTGCGTGCTCGGGTGCGGAGACGGAACTGCTGCTCGCACAAACCGGTCTGGGCGGTGTTCTGCGCGCCGCTGCCTATGGCTTTGCCGCCGTTTATCTGCTGGTGACGCTCATCGGCTCGCTGCGCCGTGCGCGCCTGTAAATGCAAAAAAACAGCCCTTCGACGAAAATCGAAGGGCTGCATCTGTTTTTGGGGAATATTACGGCTGCTCCGGCAGACCGAGGTAATTGAGCGGAAACAGGCTGTCCGGCAGAGGCTGTCCGGTCTGGACCGCATCGTAGCACAGGTCCATAAGCTGTGCGGCAGGACGCTGCGCCTGTTCGAGCAGCTGGAAATAATCGGTATATCGCCGCAGATGCGGGGTCGCCGCGTCAATCCATGCCTGATGGCTGCGGTTTACACAGTCTGCGGGAAGCGGCTGCGGCGGGCGAATCAGGCTG
>DJXF01000102.1:13715-14538 GCA_002449635.1 Clostridiales bacterium UBA7011
GGGCGAATCAGGCTGGAGACCGAGCCGTTTGCACCGATGCGGCGCTCCATCCAGCTGATTGCCGCGGTACGGCGGCCGGACGGGTCGTGCAGCATGCGCTGGATGCGCAGCATGGAACGCATGGATGCACGCACGGCGGATGCGGAAACGCGCGTGCCGTATACCTGCCAGATTGCTTCGGGCAGCAGCGCACATGCGCCTGCCATGCTTCGCTCATCCGCGGACAGCATGAGATGCGCGCGAAACTGCATCGCGGAGCCGGGATGCGTGTGCTCGAGCAGCGCGCGGTCCAGCTCAGCCTCGCACAGATTGTGCTGTGCACTGTGCGGCAGATCCGGAAACAGCGGGTCGAGCCGATAATTTGCCATATAGGTCACAAACGGATGCGCAGTGCGGTCGAGAATATAATGACAGCAGAAACCCAGCAGATAGGCGGTGGCTTCGGGCGTGTTTTCCTTGGCACACTGCGCTGTCAGCGCGGCAAAAAAACGGGCGACGCGCTGCTCGTGAATACGGTGCGCCACGCGGGAAACGCGGTTTTCCAAAAGCGGCTGGTGGTAGAAAAGAATGTCCGGCCCCTGGGCGCCCCAGTGGAACGCGCCGGGTGCGGCAGCGGCAGCGGTAGCCAGATACGGCTGCGCCTGTGCGAGCGCAGCGGCGGCAAATCGCTGGTGAGAAACAAGCGCTGGCATGCCTGCAATACCTCCAAATCAAACATTTTAGAACAGATTATATCATATTGCGCAGGGAATGTGCGGATTCTGTCTTTATTATAGTGCTGTTTTTCCGAAAAGTACACAAGTGCATTTGCCGAAAAAAAGTG
>DJXF01000014.1 GCA_002449635.1 Clostridiales bacterium UBA7011
CTGTTTTATGAACACTGCGCTAAATCGGGAGCTTTGTATTTGCGGAAAAGGAGGGCGGATCAGTTGTTGATCAGCTTGTCGCTCTCGTCGTTCCAGCTGTA
The DNA here is from genome assembly GCA_002449635.1 of Clostridiales bacterium UBA7011. Lineage (GTDB taxonomy): Bacteria > Bacillota > Clostridia > Oscillospirales > Butyricicoccaceae > Butyricicoccus_A. The sequence continues at coordinate 102 of DJXF01000014.1, forward strand.
CAGCTTGCGGATCTCCTCGCCGACCTTCTCGGACGGATGCTCGGAGTGCAGCTTTCTCATCGCCTTGAAGTGAACCTGCTTGCCGGCATCGGACATGTCGAGCAGGAATTCCTTTGCGAAGGAGCCGTCCTGGATATCTGCCAGAACCTTCTTCATCGCCTTCTTGGTGTCCTCGGTGATGATCTTCGGGCCGGTGATGTAATCGCCGTACTCAGCTGTGTTGGAGATAGAGTATCTCATGCCGGCAAAGCCGCTCTGATAAATCAGGTCAACGATCAGCTTCATCTCGTGAATGCACTCGAAGTAAGCGTTTCTCGGATCGTAGCCAGCCTCGCACAGAACCTCAAAACCAGCCTGCATCAGCGCGCATACGCCGCCGCAAAGAACAGCCTGCTCACCGAACAGGTCGGTCTCGGTCTCAACGCGGAAGGTGGTCTCCAGAACGCCGGCTCTTGCGCCGCCGATTGCAGCAGCATAAGCCAGAGCCAGATCCTTTGCCTTGCCGGTGTAATCCTGCTCAACAGCGATGAGGCACGGTGTGCCCTTGCCTGCGAGGTACTCGCTTCTTACGGTGTGGCCCGGAGCCTTCGGCGCGATCATGGTGATATCGACATTCTTAGGCGGAACGATGCAGCCGAAGTGAATGTTAAAGCCGTGTGCAAACATCAGCATGTTGCCCTCTTCCAGATTCGGGGCAATGCTCTCATGATACAGCTTCGCCTGCTTCTCATCATTGATCAGGATCATGATGATGTCAGCGCGCTTTGCAGCCTCTGCTGCGGTGTAAACCTGGAAACCGGCCTTTTCAGCCTTCTCCCAGGAGCGGGAGCCCTCGTACAGGCCGATGATGACATTGCAGCCGGATTCCTTCAGGTTCAGCGCATGTGCATGACCCTGAGAGCCGTAGCCGATGATGGCAATCGTCTTGCCGTCCAGCAGCGCAATATTACAATCTTCCTGATAGTAAATTCTTGCATTTTCCATGGGTATTACTCCTTTACCAGCTATATTGAAAACAAAAATAGCGTTGGGGCTATTTTTCCTTTCGTCCTGTATAGGTTTGCGGATGCAGCGGCGCGGATATCCTGCTCCGTGCGGCGGCAGGAAAACGGTGCGCGGAACCAGCTGCCTTTTCGCTTTTACTTTTCCAGTATAGCACACTAAATTGATTCTGACAAGCACAAAACACCGCTTGCTGCGCCAAATTTGCAGGAATCATTGTTTCCGCCTGCATATCCGGCATCAACGCAAACAGTCGGCGGCTGACATCCATTCGCACATCAATGCCGATACAAAGCCGCTCATCCGCTTTGCTTCATCTCTCGTTCCTTTGGCAGAAGCCGCAGGAGTTCCCCGTTTATTGGCACAGATAATCCGGTATGCCCGTAGCACTGCCGCTTTCGGCAAGTTAGGAAGCTCTAACCCGATTTCGCCCTTTTTTGCCGAAGCACTGAGAAGGCAGCGCCACGCGGCATAACCGAAAACCGCATTTGTAAACTTTTTTCGCAAAAATGAGATAGGATTTGCAATTTTAGATTCACAGGTATATAATGGGCAATGAATTAGATATAGATAACTTTTCGCATCAATTACGATGGATGACAACGAACAGCAGATCGCTGTTTGTCCGGAATCTGCGCGCATTCGGCGGAGGGAAAATACACAGGAAGGGTGAGGCTATGTTTCTTGCAATCAAAGACATTCGGAAATCGTTCGGAGAAGGAGACAGCCGCGTTGAGGTCCTCAAGGGCATTGGGATCGAAATTGAAAAGGGAGAATTCTGCGTGCTGCTCGGACCGTCCGGCTCCGGAAAATCGACGCTGCTCAACATCATCGGCGGCATTGACCGGCCGGATTCGGGCGAAATCATCATCGATGGGGAGCGCATGGCGGATATGCGCGAGAAAAAGCTGACCGCCTACCGCAGAAAGCATCTCGGATATATTTTTCAGATGTACAATTTGATTCCCAACCTCACGGTGCGGGAAAACATTGAAGTCGGCGCATATCTCGGGGAGCATCCGCTCGATGTCGATGAACTGCTGCACACGCTCGGCCTGTTTGAGCACCGGAACAAGCTGCCCAATCAGCTGTCCGGCGGACAGCAGCAGCGCACGGCAATCGGGCGCGCGATTGTAAAAAACCCCGACATTCTGCTGTGTGACGAGCCGACCGGCGCGCTGGATTATCAGACATCAAAGGAAATACTCAAGCTGATTGAGACCGTGAACCGGAAATACGGCAATGTCGTGCTGATGGTCACGCACAACGATGCGATTAAGGATATGGCAGACCGCGTGGTGCGCATGCATGACGGCATGATTCGCAAAAATTATCGGAACGAAATGCGCGTCCCCGCAGAGAATCTGGACTGGTAATGCTATGAACAAAAGAAATCCGCTGCGGAAGCGGCTGCTCCGCGAACTGAAAAGCGAAATCGGCAAATATCTGGTCATCTTCCTCCTGCTTACAGCTTCGATCGGCTTTGTGTCCGGCTTCCTTGTCGCAGACGGGAGTATGATGATCGCTTATGATGAGAGCTTTGAAAAATACAACATTGAACACGGCAGCTTTCAGCTTGCAAATGAAATGAACAGGGCACAGCGCAAGGCGATTGAGTCAAACGGCGTGACGATCTATGACAATGATTACATTGAGGAGGAGCTTGACAACGGCAGCACAATACGCCTGTACGCCAATCGAGAAGAGGTCAACAAGCTCTGCCTGATGAAAGGAAAAATGCCGGAGACAGCAGATGAAATTGCCGTGGACCGCATGTATGCCGAAAACAATCACATTGCCGTCGGCGACACGATCGGCAATCAGACGCATACCTGGAAGGTGACCGGACTGGCTGCGTTTTCCGACTACAGCTGCCTGTTTTCCGACAACGACGACTCGATGTTCGATTCGGTAAAATTCGGCGTGGGCGCGCTGACAAAAGAGGGGTATGCCCGGCTGGATCAGCGCAGGAAGATTTACCGGTATGCGTGGAAATATGCCCGGGAACCGGCTGACGAACAGCAGGAAAAGGAATGGTCGGAGGATTTGATGAAGGTCATCAATGCCGAGACCGATCTGGAGGATTTCATCCCGCGCTATCTGAACAAGGCAATTCAGTTTACCGGCGAAGATCTCGGCAGCGACCGCTCGATGATGATTGCGCTGCTCTACATTATTATTGTCATCATGGCGTTTGTCTTTGGCGTCACGGTGAGCAACACCATCAGCAAGGAGGCGGCGGTCATCGGCACACTGCGCGCGTCCGGCTATACGCGCGGCGAACTGGTGCGGCATTACATCTCCATGCCGCTTCTGGTGACGTTTGTCAGTGCAATTGTGGGAAACATTCTCGGCTACACTGTTTTTAAAAATGTCTGCGTGATGATGTACTACGGCAGTTACAGTCTGCCCACCTATGAGACCATCTGGAGCGCGGAGGCGTTTGTTTTGACAACGGCAGTGCCGGTGCTGCTGATGATTGCGATCAATGTGCTGGTGCTGCGGCGCAAACTGAAGCTGTCTCCGCTGAAATTTCTGCGGCGCGATCTCACACGGCGCAGGCAGAAGCGTGCGGTGAAGCTCAGCCCGCGCATTCCGTTTTTCAGCAGGTTTCGTCTGCGCGTCATTTTTCAGAATGCAGGCAATTACGTCATCCTGATGATCGGAATTCTGTTTGCCAATCTGCTCCTGATGTTCGGTCTGGCGCTGCCGGATGTTCTGGATCATTATCAGGATGCTCTGCAGAACAATCTGCTCTGCAATTATCAGTACATGCTGAAAGTGCCGATGAATGCCATGGATGAAGAGCACAAGCTGCGCAGCCTGATTGCCATGCTCCAATTCAGACATGGGGTTCGGACGGAGCAGGAGGAGGCGGAGGCATTCAGCGCATACGCACTCAATACACAGGGAGAAGGGCTGTATCCGAGTGAGAGCGTTGTGCTGTACGGCGTGGATGAGGACAGCCGGTATATCAAAGACATCGGGGAGACGGATATCAAGGTATCCTCTGCCTATGCGGAAAAATTCGGTCTGCAGGCGGGAGACACCATAACGCTCAAAGAGGAATATGAGGATACCACCTACGACTTCACGATCACAGGCGTATATGATTATATCGGAGCCATCGCTGTATTTATGAACCGCGGGAAGCTCAACGAAACCTTTGATCTGGGTGACGATTATTACTGCGGCTATTTCACAGACACCCCAATTACCGATATTGACGCAAAATACATCGGTTCTGTGACCAGTCTGGACGATTTAATCAAAATTTCACGGCAGCTCGATGTCTCCATGGGGAGCATGATGTATCTGGTCGAGGTGTTCGCTATCCTGATTTTTATGGTTCTGGTCTATCTGCTGTCGAAAATCATCATTGAGAAAAATGCGCAGTCTATTTCCATGACAAAAATTCTGGGATATACCAATCGGGAAATCGGCGGGCTGTATATTGTATCGACGACCATAGTTGTGGTGCTCTGCCTGCTGCTCAGTCTGCCTCTGGAATACTGGATCATGTATCTGATATTCCGTGTCATGATGATGACCAGCATCAGCGGCTGGATTCCGTTTGTGTTTTCACCAATGTTGTATGTGAAAATGTTTGCGATGGGCATTGTGACCTATGCCGTTGTCGCATTGCTGGAGTACCGCAAGGTGCGCAGCGTGCCGATGGATGAAGCGCTCAAAAATGTGGAATGACAGAGGAGGAAGAGCGATGAAACAACAACGATGGTTCCGGACAGCGGCGGCGCTTTGTCTGGCAGGCACACTTGTGCTTTCTCAGATATGGGTTCCTGCGGCCAGTGCGGCACCGGAGGACGGTGCAAAGGCATCCTCCGCACAGCAGGCAGATAAAACCGAGACGGTTTATATCAAAGCGGCGGCGGACGGCTCGGCCAGAGAAATCACCGTGTCCGATGTGCTGAAAAAGCAGAAGGGGACGGAAATTTTCGACGTGTCCAACCTTCGGGACATTAAAAATACCGGGGGAGACGAGGAATTCACGCAGAAACCGGACGGCACACTGGTGTGGCAGAATCATGGCGAAGCGATTGAATACGAAGGCAAGAGCGAAAAAGAGCTTCCGGTTTCGGTCAGGGTCAGCTATTTTCTCGCCGGCAGTCAGGTGGAGCCGAAGGAGCTTGCCGGACGCAGCGGCCGCGTGCGCATCCGCTTTGATTACGAGAATCACACGGCAGAGCGCGTCACTGCCGACGGACGGGAGGTTGAGGTCTGCGTTCCGTTCACGGTATTTTCCGCGATGGTACTGCCGGACGATGTGTTTTCCAACATCAGCGTGACAAACGGCAAACTCATCTCCATGGACGGGCAGAACATGGTTGTCGGCTATGCGTTTCCCGGACTGGGGGACAGCCTGAAGCTGTCGAGCTATGAGCCGACAGAGAAAATCGACATTCCGGAATTTGTGGAGGTTTCCGCGGATGTCACCGACTTTGAGCTGGCATTTACGGCGACCGTTGCGGCGCCGGGATTGTTTGCCGATGCGGATTTTACCGATTTGGATGATGTGGACGAAATGACCGAGGCGATGGGGAAATTAAACGATGCCTCGGCAGAACTGGTCAGCGGGGCGGGAGAACTGGTCCGGGGCACACAGACCTTTCAGAGCTATATGGGCGAATATGTCGCGGGTGTCGCGGCAGCGAGCCGGGGCGCCGGCGCCCTGACACAGGGACTTGCGGCGCTCAACCAAAACAAGGCAGCGATCCGGCAGGGCGCGCAGCAGCTGGAAAATGGATTGGCGCAGCTGGATGATGCGCTTCCGTCCGCAGAGGCGGCGGACGGCAAGGAGGACGGCGCAGCCGCAATGCGCGCCGCAATTGAAGCGCTCTCGGCGGATGTCAAGACCGTTTCGGCTGCTTTGCAGGATTTGGAGAGCAGTGAAAGCGCGATGCGAAAGCTGGCATCCGATGCGCGGGATTATGCAGATGCCGTTTCGGCAGCGGTTGCCGGCGCAAAGGAGCAGCTGGATGCTGCGGACGCCGCAGATTTTGCCGCGCAGGTCAACCGCACGGCGCGCGAGCAGGCGGCACAGGCTGCGGCGGCAGCACTTGCGGAGACCGAGCTGAGCGATGAGGAAAAGGCACGCATCCGCGAAGCAGTAGAGGACAGCATTGATGTTTCCGATTCCGTCAGCAGCGGAACCGCCGAGCTGCGGCACTGTGTGGAGGCGGCAAGAGAAAAACTGAACGGCATTCCGGAGCTGAAGCTGGACTCTGTGTCAGCAGACACACGCGACATCGAAAAGGCAGCCGCGGATATGCAGCAGCAGCTCGCGGTTTTAGGCAGCTGTGCACAGCAGTTCGCCGAGCAGGCAAAGCAAATGGGAGGCATGCTGCAGTCGGTGAAGAGCGGCGTGCAGAAGCTGAAGGATGGCAGCGGGCAGCTGACAGACGGCATCCGTGCGTTTAACGACGGTGTGGAAAAGGTATACAGCGGTTCGACCGCGCTGAGCGGGGGCATGTCCGCATTGGTCACGGCGGACGGTCAGCTGCAGGGCGGTGCGAACACACTCGCCGACGGCATGAAGGCGTTCCGCGACGGCGTGCAGATGTTCGATGAGGAGGGCATTCGAAGCCTGACAGACCTCGGCGGAGAAAATCTGGAAAACATTGCGCGCCGGCTGCGTGCCGTTCAGAAAGCAGATCTCCATTACGACAACTATTCCGGCCTCGCGGACGGAAAAACCGGAAGTGTTAAATTTATTATTGAAACCGAAGAAGTAAAGCAATAGACTCAAAAAGACAAGGGAAACGGATTTCCGCGTCTGTGAGAAAGCAGGGAAAGGGGCTTTTTATGACACAGATTACAGTAAAAGTTGACGGCATGATGTGCGGCATGTGCGAATCGCATGTCAACGATGCCATTCGGAATGCGTTCGCGGTGAAGAAAGTGACGTCCTCCCACCGAAAGGGCGAGACCGTCATTCTCACGGAGTCAGATATCGACGATGCAGCCATTCTGGATGTCATCAATCGGACCGGATACACGGCGCTGTCGGTCAGCCGGGAGCCGTATAAGAAAAAGGGCCTGTTTGGATTTCTAAAGGAAAACGGAAATGGATGAACGGAGCATTGCCGAAAAAAACGAACTTTTGTACGATGTTCAGAGGAAAAAAGTGGCAGAAACCAAAAATTTTTGAAAAAAGAGGTTACAAGCTGTTTACAAAACGGTAATTGTTTGTTACTCTTTTCTTAAGCAGAAGTTTGTATGACTGAGAAAGGAGTCTGAACATGAAACCAGTGAAGCGCGTCGCTGCGATTGTTCTTGCGGCGACCATAAGTATGAGTGCAATGCAGAGCGGCGCACTTGCTGTGGAAGCAGCAGAGCAGACCGCGTGGCAGCAGACAGCCGTTCAGCAGACGGCAGTGCAGTTCACCGGCTTTGTCCACGCAGGCCAGCAGATCGGAGAAGTGCCGTTTGTACTCGGACAGGATATCGCGAGCCTGACCGCACAGATGCCGCAGGCGCTTTCTGTTATTCTGGCCGACGGAACGACGATGGACATCCCGGTATCATGGATTTGTCTGGGTGACTATGCCAATACGGATGACTTTTATTATCAGTTTGTTCCGCAGTGGGATATGACGGCGTATTCGCCGGCAGGCGTACTGGACAGTGCGACAGGCGTGCCGTATGTCGTGGCACAGCGCACCGATTCGGCACAGACGGCACCGGAGGACGGCGTGATGCAGTCGCAGCAGAATGCGAACAAAAATGCATCCACGATTTTCTCTTTTCTGATTAAGAACTGCAATTTCCATGCGGCGGCGGCATGCGGCATTCTCGCCAACATTGAATGCGAATCCAACTTCAATCCGGCATGTTGGGGCGATAGAGGGACAAGCTACGGCATTTGCCAGTGGCACAATGAGCGCCTGACCGCGATGCAAAACTGGTGCGCCGGCCATGGATACAACTGGAAAGAGCTGACCGGTCAGCTCTATTATCTGAGACAGGAGCTTTCCGGCAACACCAACCGGTATCTCTACAACGGTCTTACGATTGCAAACAAGCTGCGCGCAAAGGCAAACACGGCAAAAGGCGCATTCGACGCAGGCTATGACTGGTGCTATTATTATGAAGTGCCGGCGAACCGCGGCGCTCGTTCGGCAGAGCGCGGCAACAAGGCGCGCAATAGATACTGGCCGGACTTTTCAGGCAAGACAGTCACCGAGGATCCGACCCCTGGCGACTCCCATAAGCCGGTATACAATGTTTTCTCCGATATCAGAAAGGGCGCCTGGTACTGTTCCGCAGTCCAGTTTGTCTATGACAAGGGTATCATGAATGGAACCGGAGACGGCCGTTTTTCTCCGAATGACAGGCTGAGCCGTGCCATGGTGGCAACGCTGCTGTATAATCTCTCCCGTTCGCGCTGCGGTTGCACAGTCAAGTCACCCGCAAATGCAAGATTTTCGGATGTTCCCGCGGGCGCATGGTATGCGACACCCGTTCGGTGGGCGGTAAGCGCGGGCATTCTCGGCGGCAGCAGCAACGGCAAATTCAACCCGTCCGGCGTCATTACGCGCGAGCAGTTCGCGACCGCACTGTACCATTATGCCAAGAAACTCGGACGGAATGTCTCGGCGAGTGCATCGCTTGACAGATTTTCCGACAGTGCCAATGTTTCGTCCGGCGCACGCGCGGCGATGCAGTGGGCAGTTGCCAAGAAAATTGTCAACGGCACAGATCAGAAAATGCTCAACCCGAAGGGTTCGCTGACACGCGCAGAAGCAGCGCAGATGATAAAGTCCTTTGTCAGCGCAGTTGCATAACGGAGATACATACATTTGACCGGATGGAGCATCTGTTCCATCCGGTTTTTGGTGCAGACACATGGCTTGACGGCGCAGAGAGTTTGGCGGGACTGCGCACCGGGCAGAGCCTGAATGCGCTGAAGGGCAGGAAAGCTCTGCTGACGGATATCTGAAAGGGTTATGGACACGACCGCACAAAGTTCGCTTTTCAAGCGGGGATGTTTGTGGTATAATACCCGCATACCATCCGGAAGCGAGGGGAACAGCAATGAATATCTGGCATGATGTACAGCCGGCATTGATCCGAAAAGAAGAGTACACGGTGTTTACGGCCAACAGCATGGGGAGCACGGCACGCCTGTCCTTTGACGGCGCGGCGGGGATGCTGTGCCTCGATCATATGAGTGATTCCGGTGTCGGCGCGCCGAACAATACCGGCTTTGTGCCGCGCACCTGCACGAAGGACGGGCTGCCGATTGAAACCATTCTGCTGTGCAGCCAGCCGCTGCCGCCGATGACACTGGTGCGCTGCCGTCCGGTTGGACTGATTGTGCTGCATCTGGAAAAAGGCGAAAGCCGGACCTACCTGCTCTCGTCGGTTTGTGCGGATGAGTTCTGGAGCGCCTGCCTGACAGTGGACGAAATTCCGGCGGTCAGCCGCAAGGCTCTGGTGCGTTTTCTGCACTACGATCAGCAGCTGCAGCGCCGTCCGGTCACATCTACGGAATTTCTCGGCCTGGAGCGGGCGGAGAAGTATATTGAGACCTGCGAAAAGAACTATCTGGTTCGCTTTTGCGGCCGTATATCCGAGGAAGAATAAGCAGCAAAGCGGGGAGAAGAAAAAATTCCCCCGCTTTTTGTGTGTCAGCTTCCGAAGTCCTCGAGAAAGGAGGACAGCTCTTCCTCCGAATAGAGCGGAAAACCGCGCAGCATCAGCTGCTGGTCATAGTCCCGCAGGGAGGACAGCCGGATATCCGTGACCTCCTCAGCGGTATCCGAGCCGTACGGATACACGGCGAGTACACCGTCTGTGACACGGACGATATACAGCGGGCGGCGTTCCTGCTGATCTTCTGCGGTCAGCGCGCCGGAGGCAGGGACAGACGGCGAGGAAAGCGCTTCATACAGCAGCATGGAAAAAAGTGCCACACAGCACATGGATAGGGCGGCAACAGTTCGTTTCATGATGATTCCTCCTCAAAAGTGCGGCTGCCGCGCACAAAACACGGCAAAAATGGTCTGAAACAGGGGGAAGAAATCTATGGAAACTGTCCAAAACTTCCCGCCTGATTTCTTACAGTTTCCCCGAAATTTTGGGCTTTAATCCGCGAATTGCAATTTTGTGTGGATTTTAATGTAAATTATGATATAATAATAAAATGGTTATTGTTGAAACGTGCCGTAGAAACGGCTATGCAGGGAGGAACAGAATTTGGCGAAGAAAAAAAAGAGCAAAACAGCCAAACGCGTTGGATTCGTCTTACTGACGCTGTTTCTGATCGGTCTGACTACGACGGCTATATGCATCGGTGCATTTGTTGTGTATTTGAATACGGTTGTCATGCCGGAGGCAGATCTCGACATCAACAGTCTGTCGATGAAATTCAACAGCATTATTTACTACACCGACAACAACGGACAGGAACGGGTTCTGCAAAAGCTCGCGAGTCAGGAAAACCGCGAGTGGGTCGACAGAGATCATATTCCGGAGAATCTGTCCAACGCCTTTGTCGCCATTGAAGATCAGCGCTTTTATGAGCACAGCGGCGTAGACTGGAAGCGTACCGCAGGTGCGGCGCTCAACTGGGTTCTGCCCATCGGCTCGGGCTACGGCGGCTCGACGATCACCCAGCAGCTGGTCAAAAACATGACGGACAACGATGAATATTCCGTCAAGCGCAAGATCACAGAGATCATGCGCGCGCTGACATTGGAAAAAAAGGTCGGCGACAAGGACACCATTCTTGAGCTGTACATGAACATTATCTATTTCGGCAAAAATGCCTACGGTGTTCAGACGGCGGCAAAGACCTACTTTGATAAGCCGGTCAGCGAGCTCGATCTTGCGGAATGTGCGCTGATTGCGGGTCTGACGAAAAATCCTGCCGCCTACAATCCGTTCAAGTATCCGGAGAATGCCAAAGAACGGCAGGAGGTTGTCCTGGCGGAAATGAAAAATCAGGGCTACATTTCCGAGAGTGAATACACCCAGGCGGTGAGCGAACAGCTTGCTTATCAGGAGAGTACGGCGAGCGGACAGGGCAAGGGACCGTATTCGTACTTTACCGACATGGTTATTACCGATGTCATCAATGATCTGCAGGAGCGGCAGGGATTTTCGGAATCCTATGCACGCACGCTCGTCACCAGCGGAGGCCTGTCCATCTATGCCACCGTTGACATGGATGTGCAGCATACGATGGAAACGGTATATGAAAACAACAGCAATTTCCCGGATATTTCCGAGGACGGAACCCGTCCGGAATCCGCAATGATCGTTCTCGATCCCACGAACGGACAGATTCGCGGCGTTGTCGGCGGACGGGGTGAAAAAACGGACAGCCTTGTCCTCAATCGCGCGACACAGACGAAGCGCTCTCCGGGTTCTTCGATCAAGCCGCTGAGCACGTATGCCCCGGCGATCGATCAGGGCCTGATCACACCATATTCTGTGGTCACCGATATGCCGGTGTTCAACAACGACGGCTCGGCATGGCCGCGAAACGAAAACCGCCGCTATAAAGGCCAGACGACGATCATGGACGGCGTTGCGGCTTCTACCAACACGGTTGCCGTACAGGTGCTCAAGATGCTGACGCCGCAGTCGGGATTTAATTTCCTGACAGATAAGCTGGGCTTTACAACACTGGAAACGGACGACGTCAACTACGCGCCGATGGCGCTCGGTGCATTGACACATGGTGCGACTGTGCGCGAAATGGCGCAGGGCTACACCGCGCTCGCAAACTACGGTAACTTTTCCAAGGCGATCAGCTATACCAAGGTAGTCGATGCCAACGGCGAGACGATTCTCTCCAACGAGGAAAACAAGCCGACACAGGTATTTGAGCATCCGGAATCGACACCGTATTATGTCAATGATCTGCTGACCAATGTCGTTGAGGACGGCACGGGTCGCTTGGCGAGAATCAGCGGAATCGATGTTGCCGGCAAGACCGGTACAACCACGGACAACAAGGACCGCTGGTTTGCGGGCTATACACCATATTATGTCGGTGTGACGTGGTTCGGCTATGACGCGCGGTACGGTTTGCCGGATCTTTCACCGAACCCTGCGGTTGAGGCATGGTCCGCTGTCATGGACCGGCTGCACGAGGACAAACCCAACAAGCGGTTTAACCAACCGGCAGAAGGTGAGTTTGTTGAGGCGAGATATTGTCTGGACAGCGGACTCGCTCCGGATAGTGCCTGCCGCGGCGACGTGCGCGGCAGCCGTGTGGCAACGGGCTGGTTCTATAAAGACGATGTGCCGCAGGAGGAATGCAGCATGCATAGGTGGCGTTACAGCGGCCGGGCGCTGCTTGATCTGACACGCCTGTTCCCGCTTTCTGTCGAGGTTGAGGACGAATACTATTGCTATGAAGGCAGGAATGATGCGATCGGTGAGGGCCAGCGCGTTTCCAGTCCGAACGGTCACTATCGTCCGAGAATTGTTCGGAAACCCAAGCCGAAAACGTCAACCACCCCGACGACGCCGACGCCCCCCACAACGCCGACGACGCCGACAACACCGACGACCCCGACCACGCCAACGACACCGACAACGCCGAGTACGGGTGACGGCGGCATGGTTGCCACCACCAACACACAGGAGCTGTTGGAACAGATATATGTGTGGTGGGAGCAGATGGTATCGTAACAGCACGCATTTTGAGATGTATTTCTGCAGGGATGCTGCCGAATATGCTTCGGCGGCATCCTTGTGCGGTTTTTCTGTGGAGGAATGAACACATGGAGAAAAAGAATCCGGTGCGCAGCGGCTGGCTGCGCGGAGTGCTCTGCGCTGTGTGGATGATGGCGGCCTTTATGGGCATTGAAATCTTCATGCGCCATTATGTCTGTGCGGAGCTAGATTATCCGCTCTGGTTTTCCGCTGCATGGGCACTGCTTCTGGCCGGTTTTGTGCTGCTGCTGCCGCGCATTGCCGCGCGGATTGTGTTTGGCATCCTTTATTTTGTCAGTATGTTTTATGCGGTGGCGCAGTCCGGCTATTATCTGATTTTCGGCAAGCTGATGTGGCTGACGGATATCCGCTACGCAGGCGAAGGCGCAGAATTTGCCGGTTCGGTCTTCGCGTTTTTATCCCGGGGATTTTATATCTCCATTGTGCTGATGATACTCATCGGCATTGTCGGAATCGTCCTGATTCCGGGCGGAAAACGCCGCTGGGTTACGCGCGTACTCAGTCTGCTTGCCATCATTGCCGGCTGCACGGCATTGTATTTCCTGCCGGCACAGGTATTCCGTGCGGATGCAGATGTGTGGGGCGGGAAGAATGAATATCGCCGCGCGCTTTCTCTTGAGGGCGCATACGATGTCATGTATGATGCGCGCAAGGTGTACCGGATCTGCGGCCTGTATCAATACACCATGCGCGATATCTACAAGCATTTTATCGTACCGCATACGCCTGCTTATGCGGCTGAAATTGAAAAAAACCGCGCAGAAATTGATGCTTTCTTTTCGGAGCGGGAGCCGGCCTCCGCGAACGGGATGACCGGTCTGCTGAAGGATAAGAACGTCATTGTCGTGCTGTTGGAGACAATGGATGACTGGCTCGTCAATGAAGAGCTGACACCGAACATCTGTCAGATGATGAAAGAAGGCATCAACTTTACCGATCTGTATACGCCCGGATACGGCGGTGTCCGGACCTTCAATACGGAGTTTTGTGTCAATACGGGAATCTATCTGCCGACCGATGGAAATCTTGCGTTTTCATACTGCACGAATGATTTTTCTCAGAGCCTGCCCAATCTGTTCCGTGAGCTGGGCTATTCTGCGGAGTCATTCCATTACAATCAGCCGATTTTCTACAATCGGGGCGTGATGCACCCGGCAATGGGGTATGAGGAATACATCACCTATTACGACTATGTGTCCGACCCGTCTGACCCCGCGCTGCTGAGCGATACCTTCCAGTTCGACAATGCGGACGTGAAAAAGAAGTTTTTCGGCGGCGACAGCAAGAGCGGAAAATTCTGCAGCTTTCTGATTACACGCGCGGCGCACATGCCGTACACCTACGATGATGAGCTGAGCCGGTATGCACTCGAGCGGTATCCCGAATACAAGGGAAAGACCGGACACGAGGAAGTGGATTGCCTGCAGGCAAAAGCAAAGCTGGTGGATGACCTGTTTGCCGCGCTGCGGCAGCAGCTGGAGGAGACGGGTCATCTGGATGATACGGCAATTGTCGCTTTCGCCGATCATTATGCCTACGGTATGACGGATAAGGACAAACTGATGGAGATGTCCGGTGTGGACAACACGCTTCTGGTGGAGAAAACACCGTGCTTTATCTGGGCAAACGGCATGCAGCCGGTGACGGTGGACAAGACGCTGAATACAGCGGATATTCTCCCGACCGTGCTCAACCTGTTTGACCTGCAGGGACAATATTCCTATCTCGGCCGCGATGCGTTTGACAGCAGCTATGACGGCTATGCGGTATTCCCGAACGGAGACTGGATTTCCGGCGGCGTGATGTATCGGGACGGCAAAGTTGTGCGGGAGTTCCGCGAGGGAGCGGCCGCGGCTATGGACCTCGAAAAGATGAATCAGACCGCGCGCGATTTCATCAATGTCAGCAATCTGCTGCTCAAATGCGACTACTATGCGGACAAAGAATCGTAAATGAGAAAAAGAAAGTGATTGCAATGAACAAAAGAATATAGTATAATACTTTTGCATGTGGAAAAACGATGCTCCGCGTGGCTGCGCTAGCCGGGACGGCAGCGGTGTCCTGTACCTGCAATCCGCTACAGCAGGGGTGAATCCCGGCCCGCGGGCGGCGCGTGTATTGTTTGACCGAAAGCGGAGGACGATGAAGATTCGGTCCCGCGCAACATCGGACTGTGAACCATGTCAGGCGGGGAACCGAGCAGCATTAAGCAGAACCCGGTGTGTGCCGCGGGAACGCCGAGTCAGAGTCTGACGTTTCCGGTACCAGGTATTACGCTTCGTTCAACGGCCGGTGCGCGGTCGCGCGGAGCACCGTTCTTCCACAGCATGAAGAGGAGCACAGACGGGCAATTTCGGTTGCCCGTTTTTCCGATTCTTCCGGAAAGGAGAGGGCGTATGTATCAGGCATTGTACCGCAAATGGCGGCCGGAACGGTTTGCCGATGTTGTAGGACAACAGCATATCACCGACACGCTGCGCGCGCAGCTGGAGAGCGGGCGCCTGTCGCACGCCTATCTGTTCACGGGTACGCGCGGCACAGGCAAGACAACCTGTGCGAAAATTCTCGCGCGTGCGGTCAACTGCACCGATTTGCAGCACGGTGACCCGTGCGGCGTCTGTCCGGCGTGCCGCGGCATTCTGGACGGCAGCGTGCTCGATGTCGTGGAAATCGACGCGGCTTCCAACAACGGCGTCGACAACATCCGCGATATCCGCGATGAGACGCGCTACACACCTGCCTCTGTAAAAATGCGTGTGTACATCATAGACGAGGTGCATATGCTGTCACAGGGCGCATTCAACGCGCTGCTCAAGACACTGGAGGAGCCGCCGGCACATGTGCTGTTCATCCTCGCAACGACTGAGATCAACAAGGTGCCCGCGACCATTCTGTCCCGCTGTCAGCGCTTTGATTTCCGCCGGATTGCACCGCATGATATCGCACATCGGCTGTCGGAAATTGCTCAGCAGGAGGACATCCCCCTGACAGACGGCGGTGCGCGCATGATTGCGCGGCTGGCAGACGGCGCGCTGCGCGATGCACTGTCCATCCTCGACCGCGCGGCGGCGGGGAGCAGTGAGCCGATTGACGAGGAACGCGTCGCAGCGGGTGTGGGTATTCTGGCAGGTGACACAGCCGTCACGCTGATGGAGCACATCCTGACAGGGGATCTGACGGCGGCCATCGGACAGCTGGCTGAGAGCTACACGGCCGGACGCGAGCTGGGCGCTGTGCTCGATCAGCTGCTGGGATTGATTCGGGATATGCTTTTGGTCAAGACAAGCCGCAGCGATGTCTCCGCACTGCTGTCGCCGGCATATTCGCTCAAAACCGTGCAGCATTTGTGTGAATCGGTACCGGCATCGCGCCTGCTCGCCTATACGGGCATTTTACAGGATGCGCTCACGCGTATGCCGCACGCCGCGAACCGGCGCATTGAAGCAGAGCTTTGCGTTGTTCGGCTGTGCCGGCTGACGGCAGAGGACTATGACACGCTGAGCGGGCGTGTGGACGCACTGGAGGAAAAGCTGGCGCACGGCGTTCCGATGGCTCCCGTTCCCGCAAATGCACAGCCGCTGCCGGAGGGATTCCCGTCAGATGGAGATGTCCCGCCTCCCGGGGAGGACGATGCGCCGCCGAAGGACAGCGCGCCGCAGGCACAGCCTCCCGCGCAGCCGCCCAAAGAGCTGGAGTGCAGCCCGCAGTGGAATGACATCACACTCGCGGCGAAAAAGCTGCTGCCGATGAGCAAATTCGCGCAGCTGACATTTGCAAAGGGCATTTTGCACGGGCACGATCTGCTGGTTGTGTGCGAGGATGCGTTCACATATGATCTGTGTCGGGAAAACAGCGTCAGACAGGCGCTGACACAGGCGGCACAGCAGGTGACGGGCCGGCCGTACCGTGTGAAGGTGATCGAAGAAAGCAGCATTTCCACCCTTTCCACAAAGGCAAATCCGGTTGATGAGATCATCCGGCGCGCCGGTGAGCTGGATGTTGCATGTGAAATAAACGACTGAAAAAACAGGAGGACAGGATACAATGGCAAAGGGATTTAAGAGCCGCGGCGGTATGGGCAGAGGCGGCGCAATGGGCGGCATGAATATGAACGCCATGATTAAAAAGGCTCAGAAGATGCAGGAAGAAATGGTCAAGGCACAGGAAGAGCTGGGCAACAAGGAATACACAGCGACCTCCGGCGGCGGCGCGGTGACTGCTGTCGTCAAGGGCTCCAATCAGATTGTCAGCCTGAAGCTGAATCCGGAGGTTGTCGATCCCGATGACATCGAGATGCTGGAGGATCTGATCGTCACAGCGGTCAATCAGGCGCTCAAGACAGCCGATGAGGAAAGCGCGGCTATCATGCGGCAGGCGACCGGCGGCGGTATGCCCGGCCTGTTTTAACCGGCTATGAAATTTTTTGCACCGTCTGTGGAGACGCTGATTGATGAATTTGCCAAGCTGCCCGGAATCGGGCGCAAATCGGCGCAGCGGCTGGCATTTTATGTGCTCAATCAGCCAAAGGAACGTGCGGAAGCACTGGCTCGGGCGATTACAGAAGCCAAGCAAACGGTTCATTTGTGTCCGAGGTGTCAGAATCTGACGGATGAAGAGCTGTGCCCGATCTGTGCGGACACGGCGCGCGATGCCCATACGGTTTGTGTGGTTGCCGATCCGAAGGATGTGCTCGCGTTTGAAAAGACGCGGGAATATCACGGACTCTATCATGTGCTGCACGGCACCATTTCGCCGCTCAATCACATCGGTCCGGATGATCTGCGCATTCGGGAGCTGCTGCACCGCGTGGCAGAGGAGGACATTGAGGAAGTCATTCTGGCGACCAATCCGGATACGGAGGGTGAGGCGACGGCGATGTATCTCGCCCGCCTGCTGCGTCCGTTTCACATCCGCGTGAGCCGGCTCGCGTACGGCATTCCGGTCGGCGGGCAGCTGGAATATATCGACGAGGTGACGCTGATGCGTGCGCTTGACGGCAGACAAAGCGTCGAGGGATGAAGAACAGGCGGTGTTTTCAAAACACCGCCTGTTTTAGCGAAAGAATGCCTGTGTTCGCGTTGCTGGAAGGAAAACGGAAAGAAAAAAGCTCGCCTTACGGCGAGCTTTTTGACACCCTTTCGCGTTGGGAAAGCAAGGTTATTCGATCTCAATTCTGCGGGTTTCCGGAACAACCTCCTGTGCCTTCGGCAGGGAGAGCTCCAGCACGCCGTCGTGATAAGCGGCGGAAATCGCGTTTTCGTCGATGCCGGCGATGTCAAAGCTGCGGCGGAACGAGCCGTAGCGGCGCTCACGGCGGATATAAGATCCCTTGTCGTCCTTCTCGTCGTTGTTGTCTGTGTGCTCAGCAGTGATGGTCAGGATGCCGTCCTTGACGTCCAGCTTAATGTCTTCCTTGCGGAAGCCCGGCAGCTCGGCCTCGAGAACATATTTGTCATCCGCATCGCGGATATCGGTGCGGAATGCCGGCAGATCTATGGTGCTGTTCTTGAAAAAGTTGCGCTCAAAGTTGTCAAATACATCAAACAGGTTGCGGTCACGGTATTCAAACGGAATCATTCCAAACATAAGTCATTGTCCTTTCTTCATTATAATTGAGGGAGTTGTGGTTTTAGCATTCTCACTATTCGAGTGCTAAATATCGGAATATAGTTCCCAATATTTCTCCATCGGATCCGCCTTCTTTCGTCGCACCCTTCGTCTTGAAGAGGTGTTCTTTTTTTCTTTGACTATAGTATAGGCGGCAATTTTGAATAATATTCGGATAAATTGTGACTAAATTGTAAATTTAGCACTCTGACCAAGAGAGTGCTAAAAAAATCAAGTCTGATCGCGCCTGCCGTGCAGGGACTGCAGGTATTTTTTTCGATAGCGGATGGGGGACATGCCGACAATCCGCGTAAAAAGCGAGTTGAAATAGTTGGTGTTGTCGTAGCCGACGAGGGTGGCGATGTGTGTGGCGGTGTAATCGCTGGAGATGAGGAGCGTCTGCGCCAGTCCGATTCTTCTGCGGATGGCATATTGTATGGGAGAATAGCCCGTCACGTCCTTGAAGGTGTGCGCGGCATAGGGGACACTGCATGACATCGCGCCCGCGATTTCTTCCAGCTTGATGGTTTCCGTGTAATGTGCATCAATATAATCCTTTATTTTTGCGGCAAGCTGCGAAGCCGCATCGGAAATCGGATTTTCCTGTGCGGCAGCGGGAATCTGCGCTGCGAGCATCAGCAGAGACACGCCCATCAGCTGTACCGTCAGCCGGTCATAGTCGTTGCTGTGGAACCGGTCGAGAATTTGTTCTGCCAGCTGGGTCAGAAAGGAAAACAGGCTCTGGGACGGACGGACATGCGGGCTGTCAGACGGAATCAAATGATTTTCCGGCAGACCGCGAAAGGATACGTCGGAAAAGCCGAAGCAATATGTGCCGATTTCCGTATCGTAATCGGACACAACCTCGTGCAGTTCCCCGCAGTTGTAATAAATCAGATCGCCCTCCTGGATGGGATACGAGGCGGTGCCGACGCGATATGTGCCGAAACCGCGGTAGCACAGCAGCAGCTCGCACAGCGAGTCGTGTCTGTGAAGCGGGCGATCGTGCTTTTCCTTCCCGTATTCCTGACAGTTGGCGTAGACAAGTGTGGGAAGCTGATTGTTTTCAAAGATATTTGCGTGCGCAGCATTGGATTCATTCATGGGGGCAGCTCCAATCAAATGACAACAAGATTGTGTAGTTGTCAAAATAATCTTTCAGAATTTGTGAAAAATAACAGGAAAAAATCTGCAAATCCGGACAGTATAGTGGAGGTTTTAACGCGGATTTTCCGTATAATAAAAGCATAACACAGGAGAGCGGAGCAGTCAAACAAAGTGATGTCCGCTCGGCCGGATGCAGAACAACCGATTAAATTGGCGAAAACAGAGAAAAAAGATGAAGTCACATGGAAAAGCTGTGGAAATACACCAAAAATATGGCCGCGGAAAGCAATGCTGCTTCATCACAACAGGATTCCGTATTTATTTTGACAAAAAAGGAGTGTGTCGTTATGAGCATGAACATCTGTGGAGCACCGAGCTGCTGGGGTGTAGATGATCCGAAAAACCCGTATCTGCCGCCTTGGCAGAGAGTACTGTCCGAAGCAAGCCAGGCGGGCTACCGTGCAATCGAGCTCGGTCCCTGGGGCTATATCCCGAACGATGTGGATGTCGTTGCGGCAGAGCTGGAAAAGAACGGTCTCGGCATTGTTGTCGGCACGATTTTCCACGATCTGGTTGATCCCGCAAATCAGCCGAGCGTCCTGCAGGCAGTCGATGACATCTGCAAGCTGATCACCGATCCGAAAATGCCGAAGCTGCCGGTACACGAGGGACAGAAGTTCCCGACTCCGTACCTGACGGTTATGGACTGGGGACATGATGAGCGCGACTACGCAGCAGGTCATCCGGACACCGCACCGCGCATGAACGACGAAGAATGGGCTGCCTTTATCGCAAATGTCCGCGCAGTATGCGACCGCGCAAACAAATGGGGCGTTCGTCCGGTCATTCATCCGCATGCAGGCACGTATATTGAGTTCTCGGATGAAATCGAAAAGGTCGTCCGCGACATTCCGTACGAGGTCGCAGGCCTGTGCCTCGATACCGGTCATCTGTATTACTCCCACATGGATCCGGTCACCTACCTCAAGAAGTATGCGGATAAGCTGGACTATGTACACTTCAAGGACGTCGATGAGAAGGTTTACCGTGAGGTTCTCGGTGAGCATATCCGCTTCTTCGACGGCTGCGGCAAGGGCGCAATGTGCCCGATCGGCACGGGCGCGCTGGATTATCCGGGCATCAAGAAGGCGCTTGAAGAAATCGGTTACAGCGGCTACATTACGATTGAGCAGGAGCGCGACCCGCGCAATTCCGACACTTCCCTGCGCGATGTCAAGCGCAGCGTAGACTATCTGAAGTCTGTCGGATATGCCATTTAATTACTGCAATCATTTCTGGTCACACAGAGGAAAACAAATAGGAGGAGAGCATCATGATTAACGGTTCCAAGGTATTAGATCATCCGATTCGCTGGGCTATGGTAGGCGGCGGCAAGGGCAGCCAGATCGGCTACATCCATCGTTCTGCAGCACTGCGCGACAGCAATTTCCAGCTGGTAGCAGGTGCATTTGACATCAATCCGGAGCGCGGCATGGCGTTTGCCGCTGAGCTGGGCGTAGCACCGGATCGTTGCTATCCGGACTACAAGACCATGTTTGAAGAGGAAGCAAAGCGTGAGGACGGCATCGAGGCTGTTTCCATTGCGACGCCGAACGGTCTGCACTATACCGTGTGCAAGGCGGCTCTGGAAGCCGGTCTGCACGTTGTCTGCGAGAAGCCGCTGTGCTTCACCTCGGAAGAGGCAGAAGAGCTGGTGGCTCTGGCGAAGGAGAAGAACCGTGTTGTCGGCGTAACCTACGGCTATTCCGGTCATCAGATGATTCAGCAGGCACGCCAGATGATTAAAAACGGCGACCTCGGCGATATCCGCGTCATCAACATGAGCTTTGCATTCGGCGGCTACAACTACAAGATTGAGGAAACCAATCCGGCCGCCAAGTGGCGCTTTGACCCGGCAAAGGCAGGTCCGTCCTTCGCACTGGGCGACGTCGGCACCCATCCGCTGTTCCTCATCGAGGCAATGATTCCGGATATGAAGATCGACAGCCTGATGTGCTCCAAGGATTCCTTCGTAGAAGGCCGTCAGCTGGAGGACAATGCGTTTGTCATCATGCGCCTCAAGGGAAGCGATTCCGTTCAGGAAGGCGCAAAGGTCTACTGCTGGGCAAGCTCCATCAACTGCGGCGCACGCCATGGACATAAGATTCGCGTTGTCGGCTCCAAGGCGTCCATCGAGTGGGATGATGAGCGTCCGAATCAGATGACCTATGAGATCGAGGGCGAGCCGGTTCGCACACTGGAGCGCGGTGCAGGCTACCTGTATCCGGAAGCCCGCGTAGAAGACCGCATCGGCGGCGGCCATGCAGAGGGTCTGTTCGAGGCATGGGCAAACCTGTACCGCAGATTTGCTGTTGCTATGGATGCCTCCAACAACGGTGAAGAGTACGGCGATTTCTGGTATCCGAGCGTAGAGTCCGGTGCACAGGGCGTCAAGTGGATTGAGAAGTGCGTAGAATCCGCAGCCAATGGCGAGAACTGGGTAGCGTACGAATAAGGAAAAATGAATGCGGCAGGAGGGGCTGCACAGCTCCTCCTGCATGGTGCATATCTGCAAGTGCGGGAGAAGTTCTCCTGTCTGCACTCTTTTCTACTCCAGAACAAAGCGAAGCCCGTCGGTTTTTTCCGGCGGGCTTTACACATTTTCTGGTTGATGTTACAGACCGGTGATCTGATTGCGGATGGCTTCCATCTGATTGTCCAGCAGGGCGCTCATATCGGCACACGCCCGCAGCTTTTGCGAAATGTGCTCATAATCCACATGGCTGTCAAGCTCTTTTTTGTAGCGCAGCTTGTGCTCCAGGCTCGCCCAGAAGTCCATGGCAATGGTCCGCAGCTGCACCTCCACCTTCATCATGCGCTTTTCCTGCTGGAGAAAGATCGGCGTCTCGACAATGAGATGCAGGCTGCGGTAGCCGTTTGGCTTGGGCGTTTGGATATAATCCTTGCGCTCAATCAGAGTGACATCATCCTGACGAATGAATGAATCGGCAAGCTTGTAGATATCTTCCGGAAAGGAACAGATGACGCGCACACCGGCAATGTCAAACAGATTCTGCTCAATCGACTCTAAAGAGAGCGGGAGATTGCGGCGCTGCAGCTTCGCCAAAATACTCTCCGGCTTTTTCAGACGTGTTTTGATCGTTTCGATTGGATTGTTTTCGCCTTCCAAAGCCAGCTGTACATCCAGTACACGGAACTTTGTCTCCACTTCCATAATGGCACAGCGATAGTAGGACATCAGGCGCTGAAACGGCTCTGCGGCAGAGAAAACAGCTTCCAGATCCGCTTTTTGCGGAATTAAGCTGGTGAATTGTTCTACATTATTTTCAATCATAATTTCCTCAGTTCTTTCTTCCCCGGGCATTTCCGCTGAGATGCGGCATTTCCGTAGAAAAATCCGCAGAAAATGGTTGGATTTTTCTGTTGTTTGTATTATATCGTGCGGCAATCACGCTGTCAACAAATGCGGGCGGCAAAGTGCAGCACCGACAAAAAGAAAGAGAGCACCGCCGGTCAGGGAAGATAACCGAGGTGCTCGAGCAGAATTTTACATCCGATCAGAATGAGAACGACACCGCCAACCATCTCCGCGCGCGCTTTATAGCGCACACCGAACACGTGACCGATTTTCAGCCCTCCGGCAGACAGCAGAAAGGTCGTGCAGCCGATAAACAGGACAGCCGGCAGAATATGAACCTGAAGAAAGGCAAATGTAACGCCGACGGCGAGTGCGTCAATGCTTGTCGCAACAGCCAATGGCAGCATCGTCCGAAAGGAGAAGGAGTCATTGAGTTCGTCCGCATCGCTGCGTGACTCCAGAATCATATTCGAACCGATGAGTGCGAGCAGGACAAAAGCAATCCAGTGATCGATGCTGACGATATAGCGCTGAAACTGCACACCGAGCACGAAACCGATGAGCGGCATGAGCGCCTGAAAACTGCCGAAATATGCGCCGACAATACAGGCATGCCGCAGCTGCAGCCGCCGTACAGACAGTCCCTTACAGACGGAAACCGCAAAGGCATCCATTGACAGACCGACGGCGAGAAGGAAAAGTTCAAGAAAAGACATGTTGTTTGCTCCTGGGAGAATGAGGGTGAAAATCGATGATACATACCCGAAACGATAACGCGCTGTGCCGCTGTCCCACAGATATCCCGCCGGGGCGGAAAGCAGCCCCTCACGCATTACACTTAAAGTTTACCATATCATGAACTGCAGTATGTGTCAAGCGGGAGTTTTTTTCAAAAATTTACCGCACAAGTGCAGCCGGAGAGGCAGACGGAACAATCTGCGTGATATTGTAATATAGCAAAAACGGGAAAAATCATGAGGATGGAAGAAAAAGGGTATTCGATAGAAAAAATCGGCTGAATAATGGGAACAAATGTCAATTTTCACGCTCTGAATAGAAAAAAATGTTAAGGGGATTTTATCATGAAATTAGCATCCTCTTTGTTGATTTCTGTTTTTTGACATGATATACTATTTATAGTAAGTGTGGGTATCCTCGTTGCTGTGGGAGATGCGGAAAATGAACTATAGAAAGAACAAAATGGAACGTCTGTCCCGCGTTGCACACATGTATTATGAAGAAGATCGGACACAGGGGGAAATTGCCGACAAGCTTCACGTTTCCCGTCCGCTCGTCAGCCGTATGCTGCGGGAAGCGCGCGACCTCGGAATCGTAGAGATTCGCGTACATCGGCCGGCGTTCGACACAGATGCACTGCTTTCGCGCGTGTGCCAGCGCTATGGCATTCAGGGCGGTGCGCTGATTCCGGACGCGGAGAGCAACAGTCTGTTCGACCACAATCTTGCGCAGAAGCTGCTGGAATACATCGAAACGGAGCAGCCGGAATCGCTGGGCATAGGCTGGGGTCCGGTCATCGGCTCCCTGACCTCGCTGCTCGAGCGTGTGCCGCCGCATCAGTCGGATATCCAGGTCGTGTGTCCGCTCATTGGCAACAGCAGCGTGTCCTACCGCCGATATCATACGGATGAAAATGTCCGCGTGATTGCGGAGAGCTTGTGTGCAAAGCCGAAATTTTTGTACACACCGGCCTTTCCGATCGACATGCAGGAGTGCAATCTGCTGCATGCGACCAGTCATTACCGCATGATGGCGGCACAGTGGGATCATCTGGATATGGCGATTGTCGAAATCCGTGAGGTGACATCGGCTGTGGATGTCGATTGTCCGATTCCGCAGGACAGCCGCACAGTCGGCCACATTGTTGCTCATTCGTATGATGCGAACGGCCGAATTATTCAGCCTGATCCGAACTGTATGGTACATATTCCGGTGGAAAAATTGTCAAAGTGCCGGCAGGTGATCGGATTGTGTGCGGCGGATGTCAGTCCGCGCGCGCTTGCAGGCGCACTGCGCTCCGGCATTGTGACACATATTTTTGCACGGGAATCGCTGGTCGATGCCGTGATGGCGGACAAATGGAATTACGCCTGATGCATCCCTTGTAAAAGAAACAAAGCAATAGTAGAAAGAACGTCCGTATCCGTTTGTCTTTTCACACCGGATACGGACAATTTTTTTTGGAAAAACAGGAAAAACGCCCTGTTATTCTGCGGAGGGACACAGCAAATGGCCGTCCTCCTGACCGAACAATGTCTCTGCCAGCTTTCCGTCGCGTATGATGAGCACATGAATCGGGGTATACTCCTGAATACAGTGGTGGATGACATGTGCGGTGCCGCGCGAACGCCCATCCCAAAGGGCGAGTACGTAGTCGCTGTACCGAACGATCTGGATGTTGCGCTGCAGCGGAGCCGATTTTCCGCCGCGCGTATAGTCCGGACGAAACACTTTCAGCGGCAGACTGGCGCGGCGTGCATATTCCGCCGCAAGCTGATCCGCGCCCTCTGCGCCGCCGCTTACGATTTCGCTTGCCCCGCGCGGAATAAAGCGCACCATATCCTCATAGGCATCCATGGTAATGGAACGAGAGCCGATGATAGCGACTCGCATACAATCCCCCCGTTTCTAAAAAATATCTGACGCAAATGCCGCCGGACTGCGCCTGCGGCGCTCTTAAAAAACTGATTTTTGCCGCAAAAAAATGGAATGCATACCGTATTTCCGGTTTTTTATACGCATTCTGACGCAGCCCTTCGGGTGAAATTGCACCTGCCGAAGGATGCGGTACTGCCATAAAATACTATAACAGAGATCAGGGGATAAAACAACAGAAAACCGTGTCGTGCAGACATTTCCGACAGTGGCGAACTGCAGACAGGGCGGGCAGGCTCTGCCCGTGCATCCAGACAAACGCACGAATGTGACCGCGGCAATGCGGTCACGCTAAAGGCGAAAGGAGTGGATGCAATGCAAAACAAAAAAATGGCACGCAGCCTGACGAGCGGATTGCTTGTGCTGTGCCTGCTCACGTTCGGCACGGCGCGTGCCGCGGCGCGCGAGCTGGTCCCGCTGGGAATACCGACCGGCGTGCGCATGACGGCAGCCGGCGTTGTCATTTCGGCGATGAATCCGGTGGACAGTCCCGCGGGCGCAGTTTGTCCGGGTGAACAGGCAGGACTGCAGGCGGGAGATATTTTGCAGACAGCCGCAGGTGTTTCGCTCACTTCGAGCGATGATCTGGCGCGCATTGTGCGGCAAAGCGGCGGCAGACCGATAAAAGTGACCGGTCTGCGCGGTGAAACGCAGATGGAAGCCGCCGTACAGCCGGTGCGAAGCAGAGCCGGAGGAACGTATCAGATCGGGCTGCTTGTGCGGGACAGTATGGCGGGCATCGGCACACTGACGTATGTCGATCCGGGGACCGGTGCGTTTGGTGCACTCGGTCACCCCGTGAGCGATATCGACAGCGGTGCGCTGCTGCCGCTCTCCGACGGTTCGATTGTACCCGCTGCTGTCGTCGGCGTTGTCGCGGGCGAAGCGGGAACACCGGGTGAACTGATTGGCACGTACGAATTTTCGCGCGAGCTCGGCAGGCTGGAAACAAACACAGCCTGCGGCATTTTCGGCACGCTGAGCGACCGCTCGCTGTACGATGCAGCGGATGCCGTGCAGACTGCGGGCGAGGCTGAAATTCATGTCGGACAGGCAGAAATTCTGACCTGCGTGTCGGGCAGCAGGCCTGTGCGGTATCAGATTACTGTCGAAAAAGTTCAGCCGAATGCGTCCGATGGTCGATCGATGGAAATTCGTGTGACGGATCCGGCGCTGCTCAAACAGACCGGCGGCATCGTACCCGGAATGAGCGGAAGTCCGATTTTGCAGGACGGAAAACTGATCGGTGCGGTGACACATGTGCTTGTAAACAACCCGGCTCGCGGTTTTGCGGTCAGTATTGACAAAATGCTTGAAAAAATCGCGTAAATCGTCGTTGAAAGTCGAACGATTATTATGAAGAAATAGAGAAAATTCGTTGTCTTATTTCGGAAAATATGGTAATCTAAAACCGTCGTAAAGACGGCAAATTATTACGGATATGCTGGAAGGCAGGGAATGACATCATGGAGAACAGAATTCGTGTGCTGATTGCCGACGAAGATGCGGAATTTCGCAGGATACTGGGCGAAACACTGACGAAAGAAAGCGGCGCGGAAATCGTCGGATCGTTTTCGTCGGGCAAGGGATTGGCACAGCAGCTCTTGGACAGTGCGCCGGACGTACTGATCATCGACCCGTTGCTGCCGGGTGTGGACGGATTGACCGTTCTGAGAGAGCTAAACGACGCAGCGCCGGCAAAAATGCCGGTTATTTTTGTCCTGAGCGGCTTCGCCTCACAGGAAACCACAGCGGAGTGCAACGCACTCGGCGTCAGCTTTTATCTGCGCAAGCCGGTGGATGTGCAGGCATTGGCGCAGCGCGTCAGCCGCTATGGCGGACAGCGCAATTTTTCGCGCACGGCGGCGGTGCGTCTGCCCAACGAGGATCTGGAGATTGAAATGCGCGTCACCAATATCATCCACCAGATCGGCGTACCGGCGCACATCAAGGGATATCAATATCTGCGGGAAGCCATTATTATGACAATTCACGACATGGAAGCCATCAATGCCATCACAAAGATATTATATCCCACTGTGGCAAAAAAATTCAAAACGACATCCTCTCGTGTGGAACGCGCCATCCGCCATGCCATTGAAGTTGCATGGGATCGCGGCGATGTTGACACGCTGCAGGAATATTTCGGCTTTACCGTATCCGGGACAAAGGGAAAGCCGACAAACAGCGAATTCATTTCCATGGTTGCCGACCGGCTGCGGCTGGAGCTGAAGATCGGCTGATCCTGAGAGTATCATAGAATCCCTTCTCTTTACGCCTGAGCCGCGAACAGCTTTTCCGCGGTTCAAGGTGTATTTTTTTGCGCATAATAATCGCTCTTGAGCAGGAGATTGCTGATCTCAATAAAATCCTGTGCATATTTGTTCTGTTTTGTCAAATCCGTCTGCGCCGCTGCGCCCTCATAAAACTCGTAGCTCACGCTTCCGTTTTCGCAGACCACATAGTTGTCAATCCAGCTGCCGTCGCTGAAAATTGCACAGCCGGCATAGTCGGGATCAAAGGCATCCCGGCCGAGATACGGGATATCCGATGTCAGGCCGAACAGGTTGAGAAGTGTCGGTGCGATATCGGCGGTATGAATCGTTTTGTCGACGGTCATCGGCGTCAGGTCTGACGACCAGATGAAAAACGGTGTTTTTTCGATCATCAGGTCGACAGGGACATCGGACAGCTCGCGAACCCGGTCCTGATCCTTCATTGTATAGGAATAATGATCGGTAAAACCGATGATGACGGTGTTTTCCAGCAGGTTGTCCTGCTTGAGCTGATCGATCAGCTGTGCGAAAAAGTCATCGAGCAGTTTCATTTTCGCGTAGTAATAGCCCACTTCATCGCATTTGTCAATTCCCTTGAACTGAGGATATTTTTGGATGGCATACCGTGAGACGGAGTCCTGTGAGGAATAGGGCATATGCGCGTTGCGCGAGATGATAAATTGAAAAAACGGCGTTTTGCCGAGCAGCTCCTGGCGCATTTCGGGATTGGTCACCACAAAGGAATCCTCATACAGTTCTTCGGAAAACGAATTTTTGTGATCCGCATAGTTCGGATAGTCTGAATAGGAAAAATAATTTTCATAGCCCATAGCGGGATCCATCACACCGCGGCTGTAAAAGGACGGGAGGTTGTAATGGAACGCATTTGCAGTATAACCCGCCCGCCGGAACGTATTCGGCAGACTTTCATTAAAATGATTGTTGCAGTAGGAAAAGGTGAGGCTGCCGTCTGTCGGAGAATAGATGCCGGTGTTGGCCGCAAATTCCGAGTTAAAGGTGCGCACGCTTCCGTACAGGGGCGTGTACATATTGCTGAATGAAATGCCCTCTCGCATCAGGCGGCAGAGCGTCGGCGTGACCTGCTCGCTGATTGTCCAGTCATCCGCGCTTTCCATGAGCACAAGGATAACATTTTTTCCCGCAAAACGGCCGGTCATATCGTTGGGCTTTGACTGACCGCGTTCGGCAAAATACGATTCGATTTTTGCGAGCCGCTGTGTCTCCTCCGAGCGGTTTTCCGGCAGCTGCGGTTCGATCAGGTGAACCCAGACATCCCGCCCGGCTGCGTGGTACAGACCGCAGAGGGAGTAGACCTTGTGTGCATCATACATGAGATCATAAGCACGGCGCAGAGATTTTGCGGCAAAATAGTCCGTGTCGAGCCCCCGCGCCTGGTTGTCCTCCGCACAGGAGGCATTGAGCAGATCGGGCAGTGCTGCGACGGCAGTCAGGGCACAGACGGCATAAATCAGAACGCGAAAACGGCTCACTTTGACAGCGGGACGCATCAGGCACGCGAGTATGCCCCAGACAAGCAGCAGCAGGACGCTGACGACAAAGCCGGCGGACAGATAGTCGAATGCCGAGTCGGCGAACGCCGCGCCGTCGCGCAGATAGCGCAGGTCGTTGAGCCACATGAATTTACCGAAAATCCGGAAGTATCCGGCTTGAACAGCTGCGAGTACCGCGGAGAAATAATAGAGCAGAACAAACAAAATGCGCGCAGGCTTTTGCGGCAGGAGGAACAGAAATCCGGCGAGAATTCCTGCCCAGATGGCGGAAAATGCCAGCGCATACGCGGAAACATCGGTAAACAGATATAGAACAAGTTCCGGCAGCAGAAATGAAAGCCAGGGGATCAGAAACGCAGCGGCAGCTGTGCGGCAAAACCGGTGGAGCGCGGAGTGCTGTTGCATAGGGGGAAACTTCCTTTCAAAAATCAACTGACGACATTTTATCAATTTGGAAAACCGCTGTCAATTTCCGGCGCGAAAAAATGCACGGCTTTGTCTGCCGAAAAATACAGACCTCCGCATTTATCACCGCCATTTTTGCCGCAATGACTGGTAATTCAGCCGGGAGGCATGCTATAATAAAAATGTTTACTGTGTGAGGAGGGCGAAGAATGAAGCTGATGGTAATTGACGGCAACAGTATGCTCAACCGCGCGTTTTACGGCGTCCGCCTGATGAGCAACCACGAGGGTCTGTTTACCAATGCGGTGTACGGATTCGTGGCGACATTGCTCAAGCTGCAGGCCGACCATGCGCCGGACCGCATTGTTGTCTGCTTTGATGTCAGAGAAAAGACATTCCGCCACAAGGAATATGAGGGATATAAGGGAACACGCAAGGGCATGCCGGACGAACTGGCGCAGCAGCTTCCGCTCATCCGTGAGGTTCTCGACGCGATGGGCATTCCGCGCATGGAGAAGCCGGGATTTGAGGCGGACGATTTGCTCGGCACGCTCAGCCGGCAGGCAAACGAGCGCGGCGACAGCTGTCTGCTGGTGACGGGAGACAAGGACGCGCTGCAGCTCATCGGAGGCGGAACGTCTGTTTTGCTTGCAGTGACGCGCCGCGGACAGACCACCACGACGGAATACACGACAGAGGTGTTCCGCGAGCAGTACGGCTTTGACCCGATCCATATGATTGATCTCAAGGCGCTGATGGGCGACACCTCGGACAACATTCCGGGCGTGCCCGGCATTGGCGAAAAGACCGCAATGGGGCTGATTCGGAAATTCCATACGGTACAGGCGGTGTACGACAATATTGACGATCCGTTTATCAAAAAGGGTCAGCGCACGCGCCTGCTGGACGGGCGGGACAGCGCAGAGCAGAGCCGCCATCTGGTGACGATTGTGCGCGATGTGCCGCTGGAAACAAATGTCGGAGACCTGCCGCCGATGCAAAGGGACGAGGCGGCGTTATATCAGCTGTTTACGCGGCTGGAGTTCAAGAATTTTCTCTCGCGCATGGACCTGCACGCGCCGGAGGAGGTCAGGCAGGCCGCACCCGAACGGGAGATCCGCCGCGTGCGGGAAGAGAGCGCACAGTCACTGCTCGCGGCACTGGAGGGAACGGATTCGGTCGTTCTCACCGCACCGCAGTCGCTCTGCGCGGTCTGCCTGCTGGAAAACAACACGGCGCATCTGCTGCGCGCCGATCAGGTTGGCACGCAGGCATGGCATGAACTGCTCGTTCAGCTGTTTTCGGGACGCTATTTGCTGACCGTGCACGATGGCAAGCCGTATCTGACCGCTCTGCTCGAGGAGGGCATCGAGCCGGCGGACTTTGCCTTTGACACGGCGCTGGGCGCGTATCTGCTCAATCCCGCGGAAAACGGCTATGCGCTGGAGAAGGTGGCGTTGGGCTATTTGCAGCGTGAGCTTCCGCCCGCGTCTGACTACGAGGCGGACGATGCGTTTTCTCCGCTCGGCGGGGAACAGGCGGCGGAACAGACGCTGTGCGCACATGCCGCCGCAGTTGCGCAGCTGGCGGAAATCATTGCCCCGAAAATTGACGAGGAGGGCATGCACACGCTGTATTATGAGATCGAGCTGCCGCTTGAAATGGTGCTTGCTTCGATGCAGCACATCGGCTTTCAGGCGGATGCCGACGCCCTGCGCGCCTTTGGCGAAAAGCTGTCCGCCCGCATTGATGAACTGACCGCGCAGATTTACGAGCAGGCGGGACATGCGTTCAACATTCAATCCACGCGCAATCTCGGCACAGTCCTGTTCGATGAGCTCGGGCTTCCGGTCATTAAAAAGACAAAGACAGGCTATTCCACCAACATTGATGTGCTCGAGGCACTCAAAGGATATCATCCGCTGGTCGGCATGGTCATCGAATACCGGCAGCTGACCAAGCTGCGCTCGACGTATGTGGACGGTCTGCTCAAGGTCATCGGTGAGGACGGACGCATTCATTCGACGTTCCAGCAGATGGTGACCGCGACCGGACGGCTGAGTTCGGTCAATCCGAATCTGCAGAACATTCCGGTGCGGCAGGAGCTGGGAAGTGAGCTGCGGCACATGTTCGCGGCGAAAGACGGCTGTGTGCTCGTCGATGCGGATTATTCCCAGATCGAGCTGCGTGTCCTCGCGCATATTGCAGGGGACGAGGCGATGATTGAGGCCTTTCGTTCCGGCATGGACATCCATGCGGCGACTGCGGCGCAGGTGTTCCATGTGCCGCCGGAGGAGGTCACGCCTGCCATGCGCCGTTCGTCCAAGGCGGTCAATTTCGGCATTGTCTACGGTATTTCCGCTTTCTCACTGGCAGGGGATATCGGCGTATCGGTCAAGCAGGCGGGCGAATATATTGACAATTATCTGCGCGTCTATCACGGGGTGCGCGACTATATGGAATCCATCAAAAAACAGGCAAAGGAGGATGGCTATGTCAGCTCGATGTTCGGGCGCAGACGCTATCTGCCGGAGCTGAAATCGAAAAACTTCAACATCCGTTCGTTCGGCGAGCGCGTCGCGCTCAACACCCCGATTCAGGGAACGGCGGCAGATATCATTAAAATCGCAATGGTGCGCGTTTACCGCCGGCTGAAGGAGGAAAAGCTGCGCAGCCGTCTGATTCTGCAGGTGCACGACGAACTGATTCTCGAGACACCGCGGGAGGAAGCGGAACGCGCGGCACAGCTGCTGCGCGAGGAAATGGAAGCGGCGTGCAGGCTGTCTGTCCCGCTGCGCGCGGATGCCGCGTGGGGCACAGACTGGTATGCAGCGAAGGGGTAATGTATGATTCTGTTTGTCGATATCAACGATGTTTGCCGTGCGCCCGCCGCCGCACGGATTTACCGGAGTCTGCATCAAAAACCGGCGCACAGCGCAGGCGTATATGCGGACGAAGGCGCGGCGCTCGGTGCGGGAATCTGTCCCGAGCTGCTTTCCGGCCACACGGCGCGTGTGCTGTCCGGCAGTGTGCTGGACAAGGCGGATGAAGTCTGGTGTGTCACGGGGGCGATTGCCCGCCATTTGGCGCAGGAGCATCCGCGGCAGGCGCACAAAATTCACGCGATGCGCGATGTGGATGATCCGTTCGGCGGAGGCAGGACCGCATACGAACACTGCATCCGGCAGATTCGTGCGCAGGTGGAGGAAATGGAATGAGCATTCACATCGTTCCGTTTGCCGCAGAGCATATTCCTGCCGTCGCGGACATCGAGCGGGCGTGCTTTGCCGATCCGTGGACAGAGGACGGCCTGCGGGAGGAGCTGGACAACAGCTGCGCGCGGTTTCTGACCGCAGTCGGCCCGTCGGGCGCTGTCGCAGGGTATATCGGCTGTCATACGGTGCTGGACGAGGGCTATATCACCAATGTGGCCGTGTCACCTGCGTTTCGGCGCCGCGGGATCGGAAGGCAGCTCGTTCAGACGCTGCTTGCGCGGTCAGATGACCTTTCGTTTGTCACACTCGAGGTGCGCGCCTCCAATCAGCCTGCGATTGCGCTGTATACAGCCTGCGGCTTTCGTCCGGTGGGCACACGGCGGCGGTTTTATTCGCACCCGGCAGAGGATGCGCTGCTGATGACCTGGTTCCGCGAAAAAGACACATAAACGCGGACGGAACTGCGTATACGCGCTTTTTGAGCACAAGAAATAAGGGATGCCAACGGGCGTTCATTTAAGAAGGATAGGGCATGAAAATTTTAGCATTTGAGTCGTCGTGCGATGAAACCGCGGCAGCGGTCATCGAGGACGGCAGAAGTATCTGTTCCAACATTATCAACTCGCAGGCGGAGGAGCACGCCTTATACGGCGGTGTCGTGCCGGAGATCGCAAGCCGCGGGCATGCAGAGGCGATCAGCGCAGTGGCACATGCGGCGGTGCGGGAGGCAGGCATGACGTTTGCCGAGGTCGATGCGATTGCCGCGACCTGTGCGCCCGGACTGATCGGCGCGCTGCTGGTCGGTGCGAATTACGCCAAATCACTTGCGTGGTCACTGGGCAAGCCGTTTATTCCGGTGCACCATATCCGCGGACATATTGCCGCGAACCTGCTGGCGTTTCCGCAGCTGAGACCGCCGTTTCTGTGCCTGTCGGCGTCGGGCGGCTCGTCGATGATCGTGCTGGTACGCGACTACACGGATATGGAAATCCTCGGCGGAACGCGCGATGATGCCGCGGGCGAGGCGTTTGACAAGGTGGCGCGTGTGCTCGGCGTGGGCTATCCGGGCGGACCGAAGATTGACAGGCTGGCGCAGGGCGGAAATGACAAGGCGTATGATCTTCCGCGTTCGCATGTCGCGGGCGCGCCGCTGGATTTTTCGTTTTCCGGACTCAAAACGGCGGTCATCAACCTTGCGCACAATGCGGAGCAGAAGGGCGAAACCATAGATGTGCACGATCTCGCCGCTTCGTTTTCGGCGGCGGTCAGCGACACGCTTGTGCCGCGTCTGAAGCTGGCGGCGGAGCAGACAGGTGTGCGAACGCTGGTGGCGGCGGGCGGCGTTGCTGCCAATTCGCGGCTGCGCGCAGATCTGGAACGAATGGCGTCGGAGATGGGCGTTCCGATTTATATGCCGCCGCTCAGTTTGTGCGGAGACAACGCCGCTATGATCGGCGCACAGGCATATTATGAATATCTTGCAGGAAACACCGGCACGATTTGGCAGAATGCCTTTGCCACGGCGGAAATCTCAGAAAAAATCTGTCAAAAGAACGGAATTGCAAAAAAACGCACAAAACGGTAGAATTATCATGTGAAATGATGTAATATAGAAATGGTTTATCAAAATCTGCGGACCTTCGGCAAATTCGGCCGCTTTCGTCCGATCGTTGTTTTTTCGGAGCGGACAGCAACCGGTTTGCAGGAAATGTTTCTGCGAAATTCACGGAAATAAGAAATAAAGGAGCTTTCAATATGGGAATGACGATTGCAGAGAAAATTCTGAAGGCGCATCTGGTTGACGGCGAGATGGTCAAGGGACAGGAAATCGGCCTGCGCATTGACCAGACGCTGACGCAGGACGCGACGGGTACCATGGCATATCTCCAGTTTGAGGCGATGGGGGTCGATCAGGTCAAGACGGAGCGTTCTGTCGCATATATCGACCACAACACGCTGCAGTCCGGCTTTGAAAATGCGGACGATCATAAGTTCATCGGCACCTGCGCGAAAAAGCACGGCATTTATTTCTCCAAGCCGGGCAACGGCATCTGCCATCAGGTACATCTGGAACGCTTCGGCAAGCCGGGCAAGACGCTGATCGGCTCGGATTCCCATACGCCGACGGGCGGCGGCATCGGCATGCTGGCATTCGGCGCAGGCGGTCTGGATGTCGCAGTTGCCATGGGCGGCGGCGCATACTACATTCCGATGCCGAAGATGGTGCGCGTGACGCTGACCGGCAGGCTGCAGCCGTGGGTTGCGGCAAAGGACATCATTCTCGAGGTACTGCGTCAGATGACCGTCAAGGGCGGCGTCGGCAAGATTGTCGAGTATGCCGGACCGGGCGTCGCCACACTGTCTGTTCCGGAGCGCGCAACCATCACCAACATGGGTGCAGAGCTGGGCGCGACGACATCGGTATTCCCGTCAGACGAGGTGACACGCGAATTCCTGCGCGCACAGGGACGTGAAGAGGACTACACGCCGCTCGCTTCCGATCCGGATGCGGTTTACGACGAGGAGTATACCGTCGATCTGGACAGGCTGGCACCGCTGGCCGCCAAGCCGCACATGCCGGACAACGTCGAGTCGGTGGAATCTATCGGCAAAATCCGCATCAATCAGGTATGTATCGGCTCATGCACCAATTCGTCCTATCTGGATATGATGAAGGTCGCGGCAATTCTGAAGGGCAGAAAGGTTCATCCGGATGTCTCGCTGACCATTTCCCCGGGTTCCATGCAGGTGTTCAACATGCTTGCGAAGAACGGCGCGCTGTCGGACATCATTCAGGCGGGCGCACGCATTCTGGAATGTGCCTGCGGTCCGTGCATCGGCATGGGACAGTCGCCGGAGTCAGCGGGTGTTTCGCTGCGCACCTTTAACCGCAACTTTGAGGGCAGAAGCGGCACGCAGGACGCGAAAATCTACCTTGTTTCGCCGGAGACGGCGGCGGCTTCCGCCATTGCAGGCGTACTGACCGATCCGCGTGAGCTGGGCGAGCCGGTACACATTGACATGCCGGAGACCTTTGTCATTGACGACGGCATGATCATTTCGCCGGCGGAGAATCCGGAAGAGGTTGAAGTCATCAAGGGACCGAACATCAAGGAATTTCCGCTCGGCCATGAGCTGGAGGAAGCAATCTCCGCCAAAGTTATGCTCAAGACGGAGGACAACATCACGACCGACCACATTCTGCCGGCCGGCTCCAAGCTGCTGCCCTATCGTTCCAATATTCCGTATTATTCGGATTACTGCTTCATCCACGTCGACCCGAAGTTCCCGGCACGCTGCAAGGAATACGGCGGCGGCGTGATTATCGGCGGGGCAAACTATGGTCAGGGCTCGTCGCGAGAGCACGCAGCGCTTGTTCCGCTGTATCTGGGTATTCGTGCGGTCATTGCCAAGTCGTTTGCCCGTATCCACAAGGCCAACCTCGTCAATTCCGGCATCATTCCGCTGACGTTCAAGAATCCGGCGGATTACGATGATATCAGCCTGCTTGACGGCATTACGTTCCCGCATATCCGCGAGGAAATTGCAGCCGGAAGGGATGTTACGGTTGTGGCCGGCGGCAAAACCTTCCTGACGGAGTGTGAGCTGTCTGACCGTCAGCGCGGCGCGATTCTCGAGGGCGGCACGCTGAATTACACCAGAAAGCACAACGCATAACCGGCACAGCGAGAGAAAACAGGAGGCAGATTTCCACCATGGATAAAATTAAAATGACAACGCCGCTCGTCGAGATGGACGGCGACGAAATGACCCGTGTCCTTTGGCAGATGATTAAGGACGAACTGCTTTGCCCGTTTGTCGACCTGAAGACGGAGTATTATGACCTCGGTCTGGAAAACCGCAACAAGACGAACGATCAGGTCACCGTCGATTCGGCAGAGGCAACCAAGAAGTACGGCGTCGCGGTCAAGTGCGCCACCATCACGCCGAACGCGGCGCGCATGGACGAGTATCACCTCAAGGAGATGTGGAA
The DNA here is from genome assembly GCA_002449635.1 of Clostridiales bacterium UBA7011. GTDB lineage: Bacteria > Bacillota > Clostridia > Oscillospirales > Butyricicoccaceae > Butyricicoccus_A. The sequence continues at coordinate 37,004 of DJXF01000014.1, forward strand.
GAGCCCGAACGGCACAATTCGTGCGATTCTTGACGGCACGGTGTTCCGCGCACCGATTCTGGTCAAGGGCATCGAGCCGTATGTACGCAACTGGGTCAAGCCGATCACCATTGCCCGCCATGCCTATGGCGATGTCTACAAGGGTGTGGAGATGAAGATTCCCGGCGCAGGCAAGGTCGAACTGGTGTACACGGCAGCCGACGGGACGGAGACCCGCGAGCTGGTGCACAATTTTGACGGCTCGGGCATTGTGCAGGGCATGCACAACCTGACGTCCTCGATTGAGAGCTTCGCACGCAGCTGCTTCAGCTTTGCGGTCGACACAAAGCAGGACCTGTGGTTTGCCACAAAGGATACGATTTCCAAAAAATATGACCATACCTTCAAGGATATTTTCCAGGACATCTATGACACGGAATACAAGGCGAAGTTTGAGGAACTCGGTCTGGAGTACTTCTACACGCTGATTGACGATGCGGTTGCCCGCGTCATTCGCTCCAAGGGCGGCTACATCTGGGCGTGCAAAAACTACGACGGCGATGTCATGAGCGATATGCTCGCGACGGCATACGGTTCGCTGTCGATGATGACATCTGTTCTCGTCTCCCCGAAGGGCGTTTACGAGTATGAGGCGGCACATGGCACCGTTCAGCGCCATTATTACAAGCATCTGAAGGGCGAAGAGACCTCGACCAATTCGATTGCAACCATTTTTGCATGGACAGGCGCACTGCGCAAGCGCGGCGAGCTGGACGGCCTGCCGGAGCTGTCTGCATTTGCGGACAAGCTGGAACAGGCATGCATCGCTACCGTTGAGTCGGGCAAAATGACGAAGGATCTTGCCCTGATTACAACACTGGAACATGCGACGCCGCTCAATACGCAGGACTTCATCCGCGCAGTCCGCGAGACGCTGGAAGCTTCTCTGTAAGATGCAGCAACGGGAGGAACAGTTGTGGAAAACGAAAAGCACGTATCCAAGGCGGTAATCAGCCGGCTGCCCCGTTATTACCGCACTCTGCGGCAGCTGGCTGTCGAGGGCGTCGGGCGCATCTCGTCAAAGGACCTGGCGGCGCAGATGGATTTGACTGCTTCGCAGATTCGGCAGGATCTCAGCTGTTTTGGCGGCTTCGGTCAGCAGGGCTACGGGTACAGCGTGGATAAGCTGATTGTCGAGCTGGAGCGCATTCTGGGTGTTGCGGCGAGCCAGCGGGCGATTCTGCTGGGTGTCGGAAATCTGGGACGCGCGCTGCTGCGCAATTTTGATTTTTCCTTCTGCGGGGTACGTCCGGTTGCGGCGTTCGACACCGATGAAACTGTAATCGGCTGCGATTTTCGCGGCATACCGGTGCACGCACTGCGTGAGCTGGAACGGCTGTGCGAGCTGGAGCGTCCGGATATCGCAGTGCTCTGCGTTCCGTCCGATGCAACCCGGCCGATTGCCGAGCGTCTGGTTCGCGCGGGCATTCGCGGCATCTGGAATTTCTCCAATGAATCACTGCGCGAGGATCTCATCGGCGTTCCCGTGGAGAATGTCCATTTCTCCGACTCGCTGATGAAGCTCTGCTATCGCATAAAGGATACCGATCCGTTTGAGTTCGGAGAATAAACAAATTGTCAGATAAAACGGTTCACAGATTTTTTCTGTGAGCCGTTCTTTTTTTTTCGCAGGCATTGCACCACCTGCCGGTCCGCGCAATAGTATGGGGATGAAATTACGAAACAGGAGGAATTTGTTATGTGCAACAATTCTTGTGGATGCGGCAACAACGGCTTTGAGTGGTGGATCATCATCCTGATCCTGATCTTCTGCTGCAGCGGTTCGTTCGGCGGCTGCGGCAACTGCGGCAACAGCTGGGGCAATGGCTGCGGCAACAACGGCTGCGGTTGCGACTGCTGCTGATCTGTTTTTCCGGCGGGTGCGGCGCTGCGGCGTTGCATCCCGCCGAGCGATGTGCTAAAATAGAGAAAATGAAAGAAACAGGAGCGATCTACCATGGCAAAAACGCCGTTGAGAGAGGAAAAACCCTACCGCAAGTGGCATCGTATCGCGTATTATGTCCTGATCTTGGGCTGTGCGCTCATTTCGATTTCTGTGATTGTCAGCATTGCGACAGGGGATAGAAACAATATTGTTGCAAATCGTCTGGGCTATGCCGCCATCGTCTGTGTCATCTTGTTTTATGGCATCAACATGGTCAAATGGCGCTGCCCGAATTGCCATAAACCGCTGCCGCTGTTCGGCCCGGTGCTCAACTGCCGGTACTGCAAGCGGTCGTTTATGGACAGCAAGGGAAATCAGGTCTGGTGAGAGACAAATTGGGGGAAGATGCGGTACAGTGTACAAAAGCTGTACCGCATTTTGTCAAAGATTCCACTTTTTCTTGACATTTTGTCGATCTGTGTGGCAAAATAGAAGCACCGTGTAGCACAAATATTATTTGGTTATCGCAAAGCGTGTAATGTCCGAAGCAGGATATTATGCGCTTTTTTCTTTTTTGGTGCAAGGCGGAATTTGATGAGAATTGCGCGTCAGACGCGCGGGAGGTAACACAATGCCAAAGACAAAAGCACAGGGAATCATTTTCGGAATCATCATGTCGTATGCGATGGCGTACGGCATGGAGGTGTACAACATCGCCATCAAGCTGGGTGTCAATCTTGCGGCGAGCGGTTTCAGCAACATGACCAATGCTGTCTTTTGGGAAGCGTTTCAGGAAGCATTGTACATGAGCGTGTTTGTTTTCATCTTTTCCAATCTGTGGGGCAACCGCATGGGTGCTCGTTTTATGCAGCGGCACTGTGACCCGTCGCGCGACAATCCGTATTTCTGCCGGCTGATGCGGCAGGCGGGCACCGTGGCGGTCATGTGTCCCACCATGAGCCTGGTGGCATCCATCCTGTTCAACCTGATTTTTGCAGGCGCGCCGGTCAGCGAACTGCCTGCGATCTGGGTCGGAACCGTGCTGAAAAACTTCCCCATGGCCTTTTTCTGGAACATGTTTGCCGCAGCGCCGTTTACACGCTGGCTGTTCGGGCGGCTGTTCCCGCAGACAAACGGATAATTTGTCTCACAGGTGACTGCTGTTGTGCCGCGGCGGTCACTTTTTTTCTACGGCATTCAGCAGTCCCATGCGCAGCGCGTCGGGATACACGGCGAGCAGCCGATCGATGCCGCATTCCCGCAAGATGCGGACCTTGGCGCGCAGCGTGTCGCCATCGTCAAACAGAACGAAATGCGCCTGCCCGCCGTCCGAATAGGTAAAGTATTTGGCGCACAGCTCACGCGAAAAAAAGACAGCGGAGCCGGTGCGGTCAAGCAGCGACTGAAATTCCTCGTCGGAGAGCGGCCTTCCGTCCGGCGCAGAGCAGGGCAGCAGAAAATCCGCGCAGGAGCAGATGAGCTGGGCGGCAATGCGTTCCTGTCCGAACCGGTCAATTAAATCGGAGAAGCGTGCTTCCAAACTGCCGCCGGAAATGGCGGTGTCGGCGATAATGTGGGCGTGCGGGGCATATTCGGCGAGCGGAAGGGGAATGAACAGATCGAGTCCGCTGCGGTGTGCTGTCCCGTCGAGTGCAGAGACCAGCTCCTGTAAAAGCGGACGCTCAAAATCTGCCATCAGTCCCGCGCAGCCGCGCGCCTGTGCGGCGGACACGGCTGCTGCCGCAAACGAATCACAGCCGCGCGGAACGCCCCCGCCGTCTGCAATGCCTAAATAATCTCCGCGCGCACTGGCGGGATGTGACAGCTGAACAAACCGTCCTTCGGCTGACAGGCGGGTACACAGGTGCAGACAGGTCAGTCCGGCCTCGCGCGTGCGCTTCGCGTCAGGTCCGGCGGCGGCGATCATCCAGTTTGAATGCTCCATATTTGTTTTCCTCCGATCACATTGCAATTCTATGAAAAATCCAGTACACTAAGAAAGGCTGCGGCAGGCAGCAGATACGACGAAAGAAGGCATGAGATGGAACCATTATTCGGACCTGCGGGAAATGCAGAGTCTTTTGCGAAAGCGGGCTTTCGCGCGACGGCAGATGCGCCGGCGTGGCTTGCCGGCATGGGGCTGACCGCCTATGAATATCAGTGCGGACGCGGCGTGCGCATTGGCACGGAGACAGCGGAGAAAATCGGACAGGCAGCGCGCCAAAACGGCATAACCCTTTCGCTGCATGCACCGTATTTTATCAATCTCTCGACAGATGACGAGGTGCAGAAGGAAAAGAATCAGCGTTATGTGCTCGAAAGCTGCCGGGCCGCGCGCGATATGGGGGCAGACCGCATTGTCGTGCACACCGGCGGCGTTGGGAAACGCAGCCGTGCCGCCGCGATGGAAAACAGCCGCATCAACGTGCGCGCCCTGCTCGACAGCCGGGATGCCGCAGGCTATGACGATGTCACCATTTGTCTGGAGACCATGGGGAAAATCAACGTCATCGGAACGGCAGAAGAGATTATGGAGCTTGTGGCATTGGACGACCGCCTGCTGCCCTGTATTGATTTCGGACATCTCAACGCGCGCACGCACGGCGGAATGTGCACACGCGAGCAGGTATCAGCGCTGTATGACCTGATGGAACATACCATCGGAGTGGAACGCACGCGCGTGTTTCACAGCCATTTTTCCAAGATTGCGTATGCAAAAGGCGGAGAAATCCGGCACCTGACATTCGCAGATACGGTTTATGGCCCGGATTTTGATGCTGTGGCGGCAGAAACGGCCGCGCGGGGATACACACCGCGTTTTATCTGTGAATCGGCAGGCACACAGGCGGAGGATGCCGCTGCGATGATGCGCTGTTATCAGGAGTATATGAGATGAACTGCGAAAATAGACAAGAGGGATGCACGATGTTAAAGCAAATTCAACAGGCACTGCGCGGCGCGGATTTCGACGCCGTGCTCATCACAAGCCCGCAGAACCGGCGCTATGCGACAGGATTCCCGTCCTCCGCCGGTGTCTGCCTGATTGACGCGAAGGGCGGCTATCTGTTCACGGATTTCCGCTACATTGAAGCGGCAAAGCAGCGGATCGGGGACGGCTTTCAGGTCGAGCAGGTAAAGGGCTCGTATGCAAATATGGTCAATGCGGTCTGTGACCGCGACGGTGTGCGCACACTGGGCTTTGAGGAAAATGCGATGACCTGCGGGGATTTCGAGCAGTGGCAGCGCGCGCTTCATGCAAAGCTGATGCCGATGCGAACACTGCTCAGCAGCCTGCGCGAGGTAAAAGCGCAGCACGAAGTTGACTGCTGCATTGCCGCGCAGCGCATTGCCGAGCGCGCGCTGGCCGATGTACTGGAGGAAATTCATGCCGGCGTGACGGAAAAGCACCTCGCCGCGCTTTTGACATACCGCATGCTTGATTACGGCGGAGAGACGATGTCCTTCGAGCCGATTGTGGTTTCCGGCATGAAGTCATCCATGCCGCACGGTGTGCCGTCGGAGAAACGCATCGAAGAGGGCGATTTTGTCACGATGGATTTCGGGTGTACTGTCGAGGGCTATTGCTCGGATATGACGCGCACGGTAGCGGTCGGCCATGCCGATGAGGAAATGCGGCGCGTGTACGATATCGTTCTGCGCGCACAGCTGGCAGGGATTGCGGCGGCAAAGCCGGGCGCAACCGGACAGCAGGTAGACCGCGCGGCGCGCGATGTCATCGCACAGGAGGGCTATGGACCGTATTTCGGGCACAGCTTCGGCCACGGAATCGGCTTGGACATTCATGAAACGCCTGTGGCGGCGCCGAACAGCCCTCGTCCGCTTGCTGCGGGGAATATCATTTCCGCCGAACCGGGCATCTATCTGCCGGGACGGTTCGGCGTCCGCATTGAGGATATGCTCTGCATCACATCGGATGGCTGTCAAAATCTCACAAACGCTCCGAAAGAACTGGTAATTTGCAAGTAAATGCTTGCAAAAGCGGATGTGATGGGTTAGAATAAGAAGAGATTTATAAAAAAGATTGATTACTTTTTTTATTGGAGGACTTATTTATGACCGCAGGCGAATTTCGTAACGGTGTAACCTTTGAAATGGATGGACAGGTTTACCAGGTAGTTAGTTTCCAGCATGTTAAGCCGGGTAAGGGCGCGGCTTTCGTTCGCACCAAGATGAAGAATGTCATGACCGGTGCTGTTACAGAGCGTTCCTTTAACCCGAACGATAAATATGATGAGGCGTTTGTTGAGCGTCGTGACATGCAGTACCTGTACAACGATGGTGACCTGTACTACTTCATGGATATGGAGAGCTATGAGCAGGAACCGATCGGCAAGGACATCCTCGGCGATGATTTCCGCTTTGTCAAGGAAGAAATGATGTGCAAAATCCTGTCCTACAAGGGCAAGGTATTTGCCGTTGAGCCCCCGATGTTTGTCGATCTCGTCATCACGGAGACAGATCCGGGCTTCAAGGGCAACACTGCAACCAACACACTCAAGCCCGCTGTTGTCGAGACCGGTGCGACCGTAAAGGTTCCGCTGTTCATCGATCAGGGCGAGAAGATCAGAATTGATACCCGCACCGGCGAGTATCTCGAGCGTGCAAAGGGCTGATTCTCTCAGCATCAATCCGCCCGGCGATCTGCCGGCCAGAGAAGGAGGAATGGAACCATGACTGTTACCGAGCGTGTCGCGTATGTGCGCGGCCTATTTGAGGGACTGGAAGTCAATGTGGAGAAAAAAGAAGGCCGTCTCTTTAAGGAGATCATTGATCTGCTGGGGGACATGGCGCTGTCCATCACCGACCTGGAGGAGGAAAACGAGGCACTGCAGGAAGTTATCGACGCCATGATTGAGGATATCTATGACGACGATGATTCCTACGATGAGGAAGATATCCGCACGGATGATCTGGATTATGATCCGGATACGGAACTGTATGAGGTCGTTTGTCCGAGCTGCGGCGAGGAAATCTATGTGGATGAGCCTGCGCTCAGCCAGGGAAATATTTCCTGTCCTGCCTGCGGCGAGGAGCTGGAGTTTGACATGTCTTCGCTGGAGAGCGAGATTCCGCTGCATGATTTCCCGGAGGACAGCTTTTCTGACGATGAAATTGAGACGGATGATTTTCCGGAAATCGAGTTCGATACGGACGATGAGCCGGAGGACGACGATGATATTGAGGATGACATGGACGACGACTGATCGCGTTTTTGCCTGACGCAGATCGCATGGCTGCCTGTGCGGCCATGCGATTTTTTTCCGTTCCCGGGAAAGAGAAATTTGCGTGCAAAATTTGGTCAAACCGTGAATAGAAAAAAGCTGCGGAATGGTGTATGATAAAAATTCCGGAAGAAGGGAAAGGAGGGGAAATGCATGACGCTGGCGGAAGCCATTGCACAGGCGCGCACCGGTCAGGCAGATGGATTTGCCTGTCTGTTTCACCATACGGTACCCAATATTGCACTGGCTGCCACTGTGCTCGGCTGCGAACAGACCGGTTCGGTGCTGACGCACATTTACAGTGACGCGCTGCATGCCGTTTCCTCTCTGCGCTCGCCGAGTGATGTGCGTGTCTGGCTGGGACATATCGCCTATGCTGCCCTTCTCGCGCAGCCGGATGCCGCGGGAAATCCTCTGCCGAATCTGACAGAAGCTGCTGGGGAGGCGTATCGGGCGATCGCTGTGTTGCCGCGGCAGGAGCGGACCGCATTGCTGCTGCTGTGTGCGGAGGGGTGTTCTGCGCCCCAGGCGGCAGAGATTCTGTCTGTCCCCGATCTTGAGGTGAAGCGTGCGATGCGGCGCGCACGACAGAGCGTGGCTGCACATATGAAGCAGTCGGGATATCGGGACACGTGCAATACCGCCTGGCTCATCGCGCTGTTTGAGGAACTGCGCACAGCGCAAATAGCCGCTTCAGCCGGAGAGACTGCGCACATTCTCACCTGTGTCCAGACAGGAACAGCATATTTGGAGCCGGAACAGCAGCAAAAAACGGTTTTGCCGGCAGATAAAAACGGCTTTTTTCAAAAGTGGTTTCGTACCAAACGGTTCGGATAAGCAAATCTGTTACACAGACGGAGCGCGGGAGCACACCTGTGTTCCGTTGTTTTCTATGGATAGGAGGAAGGAAATATGTCCAAGACAAAGGAAATTCAGAAGCAGATGATGGAAGCGCTCAAGGCAAAGGACAGTGCGCGCAAGGATGCCCTGTCGCTTCTTCTCTCTGCACTCAAGGCCAAGGCAAAGGATAAGCGCGCGGATTTGACAGAGGATGAGGAAAATGCCATCATCCAGAAGGAAATCAAACAGACCCGGGAGACCATGGAGGCTGCACCGGCAGACCGTGACGATATTCGCAGCGAGTGTCAGCATCGGCTGGAAATCTATCGGGCATTTGCGCCGGAGGAACTGAGCGAGGAACAGATTCGTGCAATTGTCCGGTCTGTGCTCGATCAGCTTCAGATTACTGCACCCACGCCGCGCGATAAGGGTCCGGTGATGAAAAATCTCATGCCGCAGGTCAAGGGAAAGGCGGACGGCAAGCTGGTAAACAAAATTGTCGGTGAAATGCTGCAGGGATGAAACGTCTGATTTTCATAGGCAGGCATATTGTGCCTGCTGCGCAGCTTTTGTTTGAAAATGATGATCGTTACACGCCGCAGCAGTATGCCAAATGGCCGGAGCTTGAGGTCACGGTACACGAGGACGGTCGGTATGCGGTGTGGGTCAATCTGATCGACGACGCAGAGCTGCTGCGGGACACGCGGCGGGACACCACACATGTGGTGGAACGGCTTGCGCCCTATGTCGATGAAATCATAGAGGACTGACGGGAAGAATCGACCGATTGCGTCTGCGGTTTTGTGCTACACTGAAGCATAGAGAATTCGGAGGAGAATGGATATGCTTCACTACATTTGTACAGCACAGAAGGATGAACTGCAGAATACCTGGTATGGTGTCGCAGCCGTACAGAATGACATCATTCAGGTACACGCGGATCAGCTCACACAGGATGCGCCGGCGGCACAATTGTTTGTGCGAAGGATGAACACCTGCGGTGCGTCCCTGCTGCACTTTCCTGAATTGATTGACGATTTTCTGGCGCAGGAATATTGAAAAGGTTATGCGGAACGGTCTTTTCGTCTGCATGAAATCGGTGATACTGTAAATGCAAATTACGGTATTGCCGATTTTTTGTTGTCCAAAGATTGATCTGCTATCCGTCAGGTGCACAGCTCCGCAAAATGATGCCAAAACAGGGGTACCGGCTGAACAGGGGAAAAGATTGCGGCCGGGATTCTGTCCATTATAACAATAGAACAAACACAGGTGCGCTTTGAAGCAGATGTTGTTGAAATAGATACGAAACCATGGCATAATAAAAGAAACGGGAGGCCACACAATCCCGACAGGAAAGGAGTGCAGAATTATGCTGCCAATGATTCTTTTAGTCCTTGTTGTTCTGATCGTCCTTTGGGCGGCTGCGGCGTACAACGGGCTGATTCGCATGCGCAATCAGTGTGACGAGGCGTTTGCAACAATGGATGTTTACCTGAAAAAGCGCTTTGACCTGATTCCGAATCTCGTATCCACGGTCAAAGGCTATGCCAAACATGAGAGTGAGACACTGGAAAAAATTATAGCAGCACGCGGTGCAAATCATTCCGGTTCGCTGGATGAACGCATGAAGTATGAAAATTCGGTTTCCGGTGCACTGCGCCAGATCTTTGCCCTCAGTGAAAACTATCCCGATCTCAAAGCAAATACCAATTTTCTGGATTTGCAGGGCCAGCTGAAAAAGGTTGAAGAGGATATTGCCAATTCCCGGAAATACTACAATGCGGTTGTCAAGCAGTACAATGACAAATGCATGACCGTTCCGTCCAACATCATCGCAAGCCTTGCGCATTTTGAGCGTCAGCCGATGTTTGAAGTGGAGAGCACAGAAGAGCGCCGCAGCGTTAACGTGGAATTTTAAGCGGAGGATGCCATGAAAAAAATTGCGGCGCTGTGCGCCGCGGTGATTCTCCTGGTTTGCAGCACCTTTCCGGCGTTTGCGGACGACGGAGGATTTACGATCACCAATTATCAGGTGGAGGCTGTGCTGCACGAAAACAATGTTGTGGAACAGACTGAGACGATCGACGTCAATTTCAGCCGCCGCCGACACGGTATCTATCGCAGTCTGCCGGAATATATGTATGTTTCGCGCAGGATTGACGGGAAAAAGACCGTCATGAAGTACAGGAACCGGATTAAAGCGGTCAAGGTCAGCGGCGCGCCGTTCGATGTCGACAGTGAGGATGACTTTTGTCTGATACGCATTGGCGATGAAGATCGAACGGTCATCGGAGATCAGCGGTATCTCATTTCCTTCCGCTACGTCATGCCGGATGACCGAACGGAAGACAGCGATTTCCTGTTTTATTCTCTGCTCGGTGCCGAGTGGAACACAACGATTGACCACTTTTCGTTCCGTATGGCCTTTGATAAGCCGCTGCCCAAGGCGAGTTTGAATCATTTCCATGTTTTCAGCGGCAGATATGGAGGGGAAACGCAGGAATTCCCCGTTCAATACAACCTCACTGAGACGGAAATTACCGGACAGGCGGACAAGATCGGGTCCAATCAGGCCATCACCGTGTTTGCCGATTTGCCCGAAGGCTATTTTACCGGAGAAGTGACAACACCATCGAAACCGGCGTGGGTGTTCAGTGCGCTGACTCTTTTGGTCAGCAGTTACACCATTTTGCGCGCATTGCTGACGCGCCGCAAAAAGCCGGTCCAGACAGTTGAATTTTACCCGCCGGATGGTGTCTGCAGTGCAGAGGTTGGTTATATCATTGACCACAGCGCAGACAACGAGGATTTGATCTCACTCATTCTGTGGTGGGCGCAAAAGGGATATATTACAATCGAGGAATTGCCGGATAAAAAGAATCGCCGCGGCAAGCACAGCAGGCTGATTTTGCACAAAGAAAAAAAACTGCCGAATGATGCGCCCGAATATATGAGCACATTTTTTAAGGCGCTGTTTGACGGGACTTCAACCATTGACCTGCGCGATCTGGATTCATCCTTTGTACAGGGACTGACCAGTGCCCGGCTGATGCTGCGCAAAGAGTTTCGGCAGGAACGTGCGCTCTACGCCGGAGAGGGGCAGACGATAATTCTGATTGTTGTTCTTGGGCTGCTGTTCGGGTGCATGCTGGCGTTTTCCAGCAGCATTGCATTGCTGGAGAATCTGATGTTCGGAATCGTTGCATGCTTTGCATTGATTGTTCTCGGATTTGTTGGACGCGGCGTCTGGTTTTCTGCCAAATTTTCAACCATGCGAAAAAAGTTAGGGGGAATTGCGGTCATTTTGATTTGTCTCGCTGTAATTGCGGGGCAGGTGCTCTTGAGCAGGTCGGATCATTTGCTCCCGCTGAATTTGCTGTGGGGCGGATTTGCAGCTGTGGCTGCGGCCGGCCTGTTGTGCGGGCGGATCACACAACCGACAGATTACAATGTCGAGATTACCGGAAAATTGCTGGGATTGCGGCATTTTATCAAGACGGCCGAGCTGCCCCGCCTGAAGCTGCTGGTCGAGGACAACCCATCGTATTATTTTGATATTCTGCCGTATGCGATGGTTTTCGGTCTGACAGATCTGTGGGCGAAGCAGTTCAGGGAACTGGCTGTCAAGCAGCCACAGTGGTATGACGGAGATTGTTCTCTGTTTGACTATTGGTATTTCAATCATATCATACACCATTGTGTGCAGGAGACAATTATTCATGTCGCAGCAGAAGCGGCGGTTGATGCTGCCGGCAGTTCCGTTTCCGGCGGATTCTCCGGCGGTGGCGGCGGCGGTGGCGGCGGCGGCAGCTGGTAAATTATCTGAAAATGAAGCAGAGCGGCACAAAACGTGCCGCTCTGCTTTTGTAAAAGAAAGACCGCAGAGCAAGCTCTGCGGTCTCCGACTAAAAACAGTCTAGGTTTTTGACTTGGTGATTAGCCCCAGTACTTCTCAACATGCTTGCGAGTGAACTCAGCAGCAGTCTTGATGTTCTCTTCGTTGGACAGCTTGTAGTAGTCCGGACGGAAAACTTCCATGGTGCAAACGTCGCCCTCGAAGCCGATCTTCTTCAGGGTGTCAGCATAGCGCTTGTGATCGAGGCAGTCGCCTTCCAGGCCCGGCCACAGACGCTTCTCGTCGTTGTTGTAAGCAGCGCCGCACGGCATATTCTCCATGCCGTTCAGATGCCATACGAAGATCTTCTTGCCGTCAGCCTTCTCAAGAGCCTCAAAGGAAGAAGCCATTGCATGGAAGTGATACTGGTCGAGGGTGATGCCTACCAGCGGGCTGTCAACTTCCTGAACGATCGCGTAAGCGTCCTCAAAGCGGTTGATGGACATGGTCGGAGCGCCGCAGAACTCGATGGACAGCTTGATGCCGTGCGGTTCAACCTTCTTGACCATTTCCTTCAGAACTGCAACTGCGTCAGCCTTGATCTCGTCGATGGTAGCCGGAACAGTCAGATCCATGGACGGAACGACAACGATCATCTTACACTGCATCTTGTTGCAGTCCTCGATAATCTGATCGAGCTTAGCCATAACGGCGTCCTTCTCCTCCTGAGTCTGCTTCATGTTGAAGAAGATCAGAGCGTTGTAGGACAGCATCTTCAGGTGATGGTTCGGATCAGCGAACCAAGCAGCCAGATCGTCGATGGTGTACTTGCCGGCAGCGATCTCACGATCGAGGCACTCGGACTGAATGTCGATGTAGTCAAAGCCGTACTTCTCGCAAAGGTCGAGGTCTTCCAGAACAGAATGATTTTCGCAGAAACGGTTGCAGCCTTCGTTAAAACCAATTTTCATGATACGTAAACTCCTTATGAAAGAGAAATATGTTTAATACGTGTGTGAATAAAATTACTTCTTGTAGAAGTCCGGGGTGCCGCCGGTAACAACCTTCTCAGCAACGCCGGAAGTCTGAGACTTAACCAGAGCATCAGCAGTGATGGAAGCAACGTAGCCGTCCCAAGCAGAGGAACCGCCGGTCTCGCCCTTCAGTGCATGGTCAACCCAGTCCTGAATCTCAACGTCGTAGGAATCCATGAAGCGGAGGATCCAGTTGTCCTCGATCTTAGTGGAGACGTTGTTTGCGTAGCGTACGGTCGGGAAGGACGGGCACGGCAGATTGATAACGCCGTTCTCGCAGACAACTTCGCAGTTGATGTCGTAGCCGAAGCCGCAGTTTACGTTAACTTCCAGAACGGTAACGATGCCGCCCTTGGTCTTCAGGATCATAACCTGCGGATCCTTCAGGCCTTCGTGAGCCTTGGAAGAGGTCTTCGGCATGATGCACTGAACTTCATCCCACTCGTCGTTGATGAGCCACGGCAGAACGTCGATTTCGTGGATAGCGGTATCGGTAACAGCCATTGCGGTGGTGTAGCTCGGATCTACGCCGTCTGCACGATGGGTGCACTTAACTACCATCGGAGCACCGAACTTGCCTTCGTCAATCAGAGCCTTAACCTGATTGTAGCCGCGGTCATAACGGCGCATGAAGCCAACCTGTACGAGGTGCTTGCCGCCTGCGATCTCAGCGTCAACGATTTCCTTGCACTCAGCAGCGGTGTTGGTCAGCGGCTTCTCGGTGAATACCGGCTTGCCTGCAGCGATAGCCTGGAGAACCGGATCCTTATGGAAAGCGCCCGGAGTAGTAACAACAACTGCGTTTACGTCCGGATCATTGATAGCAGCAGCGGAGTCGGTGTAAACCTTGGTGCCTTCGCCTGCGATCTCAGCGCCCTTCTTCGCGCCCTCTTCGAATACGTCGCATACTGCAACGACTCTAGCGTTCTTGATTCTGTTCTGAATTCTGTCGATGTGCTGGCGGCCGATCATACCACAGCCGATCAAAGCAATTCTCAGTTCATCCATGTCAAAAACCTCCAAATCTTTAGTGTGGAGCTGGGAAATAGCTCCATCTGTTGTTATATCTAAAGTATAACGCATAATGTTGTGCAAATCAATTCATATTTTTGATAAATTGCAAAAAAAATTGTATACTAATGCCAGACAAGTTCCAAAAATTTGACATTTTCGTTCGAAAAATGTGTTCATTTTTTAAAAAACACAATATTTCAGAACATTTTTTAATATAAATAGATTTTTTACCGGCGCGTTCGCGTGCACGCGTGCACGGAAAAATGTCGAAAAATTATACATGTTTTCTGGGGAGGAATGGAAAAAACTGCCCCTTTATACGAATTGCATCGCATAATCGGGGCAGAACCGCATCAGATATTGTATTTGTTTTTAATGGCGATATCGGTGTAAAAATATTTGCTTTCCGGCTTTGTTCCGGCGAATAAATAGTCAAAAAGTATCATAATCGGCTGATAGCCCTGTGTATGCGCATCCTGATCGATCAGGAAGTCTATACGACTGTTAAGCAGATTTTTGATGTTGTTTGGTATCAGGTCATAGCAGATGACGCGCACGCTGCCGGTGCAGCCGAGCCGCGCAAGCCCGCGGCACACGCCGGATTGTCCGCCGGCGGCCACATAAATCGCCGTGAGATCGGGGTGATCGCGCAGCGTCTGTTCCGTGAGCTGCTGAGTCAGCGTATCATCGTCCTGACAGAAGACCGAGGGAAGCAGCTTGACTTCGGGGAAGCAGTTTTCCATCTCGCTGCAGAAGCCCTTGATGCGCAGCGTGTGGGAGTGATTGTACTGGTGGCCGGAAATAGGCAGAACCAGTCCTTTGTTTCCGATGATGGCACTGAGCAGGGCAGCGCAGGCGCGTCCCGCCAGCTCGCTGTTCTGGCCGACAAAGCACAGGCGGCGCGTGTCGTCGATATCCGCATTAAACGTGACAACGGGAATGCCGCTGTCCACCAGCTCGTTAATTCTGTTGCGCATCCGCACGTCATCCGCGGGAGCGATCGCGAGTCCGTTGATGCCTTCCTCCACCAGCTCATCGATCAGTTTCAGCTGCAGGTCGATATCCAGTCCGATCATCGAGCGCATCAGTACCTCGGCGCCAAAATTGGAAACCTCTTTTCGGGCATCCTCGATGCCGGCCTGAAGCAGATGCATGAACGGTGTTTCTGTGGCCTGTGCAATGACACCGATCTTTATCGGATGCTTGGCCATGGCGAGCGCTTTTCCCGCGCGGTTTGGCTGATAGCCCAGTTCCTTGGCAATCGAACGGATGCGCTCTGCGACCTCCGGATTGATGCGGCCGCGGTTGTACAGCGCACGATCCACGGTTCCGCGGGATACACCGGCAAGCTCTGCGATTTGTTTCAATGTAACTGCCATACGTTCACCTCTCTCAGCTGTTTTTCAGTATAACACATTGCGTGCAATTTGCACACAGAAAAATCAAAAATGCACACTGCACGCGAAAGGGGAAAGAAATACGGCTCCGGCAGATGCCGAAGCCGTAATCTGTTTTTGTGAAATCGCGGTTGCTTATGCTGCTACGCCCCAGATGGACAGCCAGCTGGTCGGCTCGCCGGCAGCGGCAAGGCCGAGAGGCGAGAACAGGATGTAGATTGCAATAGCAACGATGATGCCGATGACAGCGACGATCTTGCGGTATTTCCACGGGGTCAGGTCGACTGCGCCGACATCCTTGAGCACCAGAGGCTCCTTGCGCGGTGCAAACTTGTTGCACGCCCACATAACGATCCAGTCGATGAAGAACAGAACTGCGATCGCGTAGAGGTAATGGATCTCTTCGCTCGGATTGCTCGGATAATGCGGAGCGATCAGCAGGAATGCACCATAGAATACGACGTCGATTACTGTGATCAGCTTCGGTGCCCACTTCGGAATGTTGTGGAAGATGATTGCGCCGAGGATGGTCCATGCGATAGGCATGGAAACGAAGTTCGCCAGCGAGTTCAGCAGTGTGGTGATGCCGTTGCCGGTGAATGCGACGAACGGTGCAACGCAGATGGATACGATGCCTGCGATGGTGCCGTAAATCTTACCGACCTTAACGCACTCGACGTCAGAAGCGGACGGCTTGAATACAGAACGGTACAGGTCAAGGGTAAACATGGTCGAAGCGGAGTTCAGAACCGAGTTGAAGGAGGACAGGATCGCGCCGAACAGAACAGCGGCGAGGAAGCCCATAACCGGCCACGGAACGCACTCGACGATCAGCATCGGATACGCCTGGTCCATCAGGGATACGCCGGAGTTGCCGGCAATGGCCTGCATCTTGTCCTGGATGCTCGGCATGTAGAAAGCAATAATGCCCGGGATAACGAGGTACAGCGGGCCAAGGCACTTCAGGAAGCCGCAGTAGATGGCACCCTTCTGGCCTTCAGCAAGGTTTTTCGCAGCCAGAGAACGCTGAACGAACGACTGGTTGCAGCACCACCAGTAAATGTTCGAGAAGAACATGCCGGTGATGATGAGCGGCCACGGAACCTGCGGCTGAGCGGAATCCCATGCGTTGACTGCATTCAGCTTGTGGAACTCTGCCTCGTTCTGCAGAATAAAGCGAATGCCGCCCATGATGCCGCCGCCACCGGTCTGAGAACCGAGAACAGCAAGTCCGAGGAACGGGATCATCAGACCGCCGATGATCAGACCGATGCCGTTGATCGTGTCCGATACGGCGACGGCTTTTAGTCCGCCGAAGATGGCGTAACAGCCGCCGACAACGCCGATGACAACGCAGAGAACAGCAATCGCCGTGAACTTCTGTATACCGAACATGGCGGAAACATCGAAGATGTTCTCAAATACAACGGCGCCCGAATACAGGATAACAGGCAGGTTCAGGATGGAATACATGATGACGATGACTGCGGAGAACAGTGTCTTCGTGCTCTTGTCGTAGCAGGTCTCCATCATTGCCGGCATCGTCGTGGTGCCGACCTTCAGGTACTGCGGCAGGAAGAAGAACGCGAGGACAAGCAGCGTGAACATCGAGCCGACCTCCCAGGCGATAGCGCCCATGTTGGTCTTCCAGCTCTGACCGTTCAGGCCGACCAGCTGCTCAGCGGAGAGGTTTGTCAGCAGCAGGGAACCTGCGATGACGTAACCCGGCAGGGAACGGCTGGCAAGGAAGTAGCCCTCAGCAGTTTCGAGGTTATCTCCTCTGGTTTTCCAGGAGGAGATGACTGCTACCATTGCTGTGAAAAACAGAAAAGTGGCAGCAATCCAGATGAGTTGTGTTGTGCTCCAATTCATTTGCAAAACTCTCCCTTTTGTTGTTGTATTGCATAAAATGACACAGAGGAGATCTGCGAGATTTTATGCCCGTCTGAAGTTATAAAGGTACAGGCAGATACAGTAAGCATTTCCGTATGCAGACAAGTGCCGGAAGGGCGCTTGGGATGTGAAGAGGCAGGTCAGGAAACCGCCCGCACACGCCCCGCAGGCAAAATCAGGAGCCCTGTCTGCATGTAGAAAATCTGAGGGGAAAATTGTGCAAAAATCACAGTTGTATGTACCATGTTGCCCATATTTTCCGGTCGAAATTTGTGCGTTATGTATCTGATTAAAAATTTAGCATAAAGTCTGGATAAATGCAAGCATTTTTTGAACATTTTTTGAACAGAAAATGAACACAAAAATTGTCGCAGTGGTACAAAGGACTGGTCAAGCAGTTTTTATGGTATAAAGGACAAATACTACACGTATGGTACTGTGAGGTGGGTAAAATGCGTTGTTTTTGGGTTATATCAGGAAAGAAACTCGCTGTTGGAGCGGCAATTGTGACGGGAATTTGCGTGACCGCGCACGCATTTTTCGGCGGATCAAGTGCGATTTCGACATCTGCGGCCAAACGCGATCTTCCGATTTACAGTGTGGAGCGCAAGGAAAAAGTTTGTGCGCTGACCTTTGATGCCGCCTGGGGAAATGAGGATACCGAACAGCTGATCGAGATTCTCGGGGCAGAGGACATCCGCGCGACCTTCTTTGTCGTCGGAGAGTGGGTGGAAAAATATCCGGAGTCCGTCAAGCAGCTGTCTGATGCCGGACATGAGGTGATGAATCATTCCTCGACCCATCCGCACATGACGCAGCTGTCTCCTGCCGGAATGATCGAAGAGGTGCAGGGGTGCAATGATAAAATAGAAAAGATAACGGGAAACCGTCCGATGCTGTTCCGGCCGCCGTTCGGAGACTATAATGATACCGTGGTATCCACGCTGCGCGGAGAGCACATGTATTGCATTCAGTGGGATGTAGACAGCCTGGACTGGAAAGACCCTGCGCCGAGTGAAATTGTTCGACGGGTTGTTCAAAATGCGCGGAACGGGTCTATTATTTTGTTCCACAATGCCGCGAAAAATACACCGGCTGCCCTGCCGGATGTAATAGCCGGACTCAAACAGAAGGGCTTTACCTTTGTGCCTGTTTCTGAGCTGATTTACCGCGATCACTACACAATGGACCACACTGGACGGCAGATTCCGGATGCAGGAGGAAACGGCTCAACGTGAAAAAACAGCTGCGGTCCGCTGCCGGTACCGGGATTAAGCGTCCGACGGGAAATGACCGGCCCATAGAAAAAAGCCGCTTGTTCAAACACGGAATGTTTGGAAGAAAGCGGCATGATTTTTTGTTGACGGCATATCATCCGGAAATGCGTAACCGCGCTCATTCGGAGAGGGAGGTCAGATTGGCCGTGATTTTATCCAGAAGCGTATGGAGCTGCTGGCTCTCTTTTGCGGTCAGACCGGCATGCAGCTCGTTGTGCAGCCGGAGAAAGGCCTCTGCAATCGAGGTCTGCAGCTGATGCCCGAGCGGTGTGAGGCGGAGCAGATGACTGCGGGTGTCCGTGCGGTCGGGAAACCGCTGAATCAGGTTTTTCGCAACCATGCCTTTCATCAGACTGGTCACTGAAGGATTGCTGATACCCAGATAGGTTTCGATCTTTTTCTGATTGATGCTGCTGTCCGTATTGCTTGCAAGATACTGCAGTACCAGTGCCTGCTGAATCGTGATGCCGTGCTGCCTGAGCAATTGGTTGGCACGCAGGAACAGCAGGTGGTCCGCCGTGTGCAGTTTCATAAGAGATAAATGCTCGGTTTGGCAGATAGACATGAAGCACCGCTCCTTAGATGATACGTTCGAATTCGTAACCGGCTTCAGTATACTCGAAAAGGTTACATTTGTCAAACTTTTTGACGAAAGTTGACGTTTTTGTGAACGGTGCTTGTCCTTTGAACGACAGTACGGTATAATAGGATCAATATTTTACCGCAAAGGAGTCAGGAATATGAAACTGAAGAGAGAAGATACCGCAATACTCATTGTCGATTACCAGGAAAAGCTGATGCCGGCAATGCATAATAAGGATGCGTTTATTCCGCGGACCTGCATGCTGCTGCAGGGACTGAAGGCGCTCGATATTCCGATGATTGTTTCCGAGCAGTATCCGAAGGGACTCGGCTCGACTGTTCCTGAAATCAAGGAAGTGCTCGGCGTTGCACCGGTTCTTCCGAAGACAACGTTCAGCTGCCTTGACGACGAAGCAATTCGCGCGGCAATTGAGGCGACGGGCTGCGGCACAATCCTGATCTGCGGCGCGGAGGCACATATTTGTGTGCTGCAGTCGGCAATGGATCTGATTGCCATGGGCAAAAAAGCGGTACTGGTTGAGGATTGCCTCGGCTCGCGCAAGGCGCACGATATGGAGATCAGCCTGCGTCGGGCAGAGCAGGAGGGGGTTCTGCTGACTACGGCAGAGGCTGTTCTGTTTGAGCTTCTGGGCAAAGGCTCCGGCGCGACATTCAAGACGATTTCCAAGCTGGTGAAATGATCGGACATTGTGCACAAATTTAATGGAACACATCGACCTGTCCTTCGGCAACTTTTTTTCGATTTTTTCTGATTTGTAACATGATAACAGCAAAACACCTCAAAATCACCTGAAATCTGTCATTAAAGACATATACAAGTTGCAAAAATGGTGCTATAATTTCACCTGCAATTAACAACGATCTACAAGTGTTTGCAGCTTTATATTTCTTTTTGAGGTGAATGTTATGCGTGACTGGTTAGTCGAACTGAGAAAGAGCAAGGGTCTGACGCAGGAAGTTACTGCACAGAAGGCTCACATTGCCCGCAGCTATTATACCCGCATTGAGCTGGGTGATTATCGCCTGCCTGTTGGAACGGCGATGCGTATTGCTGAAGCGCTGGATTTTGACTGGGTTCGCTTTTACGAAACACCGGCTGATTCCAAGTAAATCATAAAACAGCCGATTGGTTCATCGAGCCGGAGCAACATCGTGTTGCTCCGGCTTTTTGCGTGCAGGCACGAAAAAACCCCGGTCTTCTCATAAAGATCGGGGCGGCGTGTTACTTGCCGATATTCTCTGCCGATGCCTGAGACCGCGTCGCTGCGTAATGCTGCAGCCCGCTGCGGTTCAGAATGTGGACGGTTTTTTCCTGATGCGTGACAAGCTGCTGCCGCTCCAGCTCAGCCAGTGCGCGGTACAGTGTGGCGCGGCTGATGTCCAGCCGGCGGGCCAGACCTGCAAAGCCGTCAGGAAGACGAAGATGGTTCTGCCTGGGGTTGCCCAGCAGATAAAGCGCCAGTGCGACGCTCGGTGTCGCGGCAGTGAAATGGTTCAGCCGGTGCGTGAGATGCTGTACACGGTTTGAGAGGATTTCCATATAGTTGCGCGCTGCCGCCGCATCCTTTTCAAAAACAGGCAGCAGAACGGACTTGTCTAAAAAGGTGATGATGGAATTGGAACGCGCGCGCAGCAGGAGAGGGAGAACCGGCTTAATGTGCGAAAACAGGGATTCCAGTTCAAAAAAATCCCCGCTCTGCAGCGTCAGAAACAGGACACCGCTTGGGCTGTATACGTCCAGACAGCCGTCAATCAGAAAGCCGAGCGATGGCGTATGACGCGGATAAGAAGTGACAGTTTGTCCCTTGAGAACGCGAACGGGGGATAATGACTGTATGAGGGGGCGGTAATTCGCTGTATTGCAGCCGGAAAATAAAACGGAGTTCAGCAGCCGTTTTTCCTGTCTTGCATTGAGCGCCATTCTGGTAAAGCCCCCTTTCACAGACTTTCTCTTACCTATTAAATTATAGCTCTCTTTCCCACCATCGTCAACCAGATTTTTACATTTTTAGAGCGGAAATGACAAAAAATTCACAGAGTCGGCAAGGACATGGATGACCCGAAACGGATATGCCCGAATATGGGAATTTTGCGTGCAGTCCGGCGGCGATTGCGTCCGATTTGTGTCGAAAGATGCGTCACACGCATATCTATGATCATATAAGGAGGCGATCACATGGACAATACCACTCCGACAATCCGCTCGGATACTGTAGCGAGGACGGTTGTGCTTGTTCTGGCACTGTTCAACCAGATTCTCGCAATCGCGGGACATGAGACGATTTCGTTTGCAGACAACGATGTGTATCAGCTGGTTTCACTGGGCTGGACGGTTGCCGCTTCGCTGGCGGCGTGGTGGAAAAACAACAGCTTCACCTGTCTGGCATGTGAGGCGGACGCGTGGCGCAGAGACCAGCTGCGGCAGGCAAAAGAGGCGAAAAACAAACAGGATCAGTGAGTACGATTGCAAAACCGCCTCGGGAAGGACGCGGAATATTTCAGGATACAGCTGCATTTCCCATCCTTGTGCAGTGGAACGGGACAATATTCCGCCGCCGGAAAGAAGCGGGAGGGAACCGAATGGACGAACGGCTGCTGCGGAGCGCTTCTGCGGCGGCCGCTTTTGTTTCCGTGTGACAGGCAGAGAGGAAATGGAGGATTTTGCCGGAAATCGTTTGCAATCTGCCCTGCAATCATGTATGATATAGATTGATATAGAGTGTAGCTCTGAGGATCGAGAAAACCAATCGCACATGGAGGAAATGTTGTATGGATACACCGAAGTATAAACGTGTATTGATTAAAATCAGCGGTGAGGCTCTGGCCGGCGAAAAGAAGTTCGGACTGAATTTTGATGTCATCGGACCGGTCTGCGACGTCATTCAGCGCTGTGTAGAGATCGGGACAGAGGTCGGCATTGTTGTCGGCGGCGGCAATTTCTGGCGCGGCGTAAAGGACGGCGGCGGAAAGATGGAGCGTTCCCGTGCAGATCACATGGGCATGCTTGCGACGACCATTAACGCACTTGCGCTGGCTGACGCGCTGGAGCAGCGCGGTGTCAATGTTCGCGTACAGACCGCGATTGAAATGCGTCAGATTGCAGAACCGTACATCCGCAGCAAGGCGACACGTCATCTGGAAAAGGGCAGAGTTGTCATTTTCGGCTGCGGAACGGGCAATCCGTATTTCTCGACGGATACGGCAGCGGCTCTGCGCGCGGCGGAAATCGGTGCGGACATCATCCTCCTTGCAAAAAATATCGACGGTGTCTATGATTCCGACCCGGCAAAGAATCCAGAAGCGAAAAAATATGACGAGCTGTCCTATATGGACGTACTGAAAAAGCGCCTCGGCGTTATGGATACCACCGCAACGAGCCTGTCGATGGACAACAGCATTCCGGTGCTGGTCTTTGCGCTGAAGGATCCGGAAAACATTTATCGCGCTGTACTCGGCGAGGATATTGGCACACTGGTAAAAATGTAACAATCTTCTGAAAGAGAGAGGAGTTCTGACAACATGAAACCCGATTTGAAACCTTATGAGACAAAAATGAAAAAGACGCTGGATGTGCTCGACGCCACGCTGGCGGGCATCCGCGCGGGCAGGGCGAATGCAAACGTCCTGAACAAAATCACGGTCGACTACTATGGAACGGCAAGCCCGATTCCGCAGGTGGCTTCGGTCGCCTCGCCGGATCCGCGCACGCTGACCATTCAGCCGTGGGACGCATCTCTGCTCAAGGCGATCAACAAGGCAATTCAGACGTCGGATCTGGGCATCAATCCGCAGAATGACGGCAAGATCATTCGCCTGACCTTCCCGCCGCTGACAGAGGAGCGGCGCAAGGAGCTCATCAAGCAGGTGTCCAAGGAGGGAGAAGGCTCTAAGGTTGCCATTCGCAACATCCGCCGCGATGCGCTTGACAAGTGGAAGGCTGCAAAGAAGAAGTCTGAAATCACTGAGGATGAGCTGAAGGATGCCGAGAAGGACATGCAGAAGCTGACGGACAAATATATCAAGCAAATCGACAGCACAACGGCAGAGAAATCGGACGAACTGAAGTCCGTCTGATTCGAACGCCGGCGACACGGGATATATGGGCGGCTGAACAAGTCGCCCATGTCGTGTATTCAGGGTTTCGCGCCGGTGAATAAAAGGGAAAGGTCGGTGCATAGTACCGTGGCGTTGTTCAATATACTGAAAAAAGACAGCACAGCCCCGCAGAGCCGTCCGGTTCCGCAGCACATTGCCGTCATCATGGACGGCAACGGCAGGTGGGCGAAAAAACGCGCGCTGCCGCGCACGGCTGGACATAAGGTCGGTGCGGAGACCTTCCGCACGATTGCTACCTATTGTAAGGATATCGGCGTCAAATATTTCACTGTCTATGCGTTTTCTACAGAAAACTGGAAGCGTCCGGCAGAGGAGGTCGAAACGCTGATGAACCTGTTTCGGCGTTACCTGCGGGAAGCGATCGAAACGATGGCGGAAAACAACATTGCCGTGCGCGTGCTGGGCGATCTGACGGCTTTGCCGGAGGACATCCGTTCGCTCATCGATGAATGTGAGCAGACGGGAAAACAGCTGGACAATCCGGCAATTGCAAGCCTGTGCATCAATTATGGCGGGCGTGATGAGATTAAGAATGCGATGCGTGCACTTGCGCGGCAGGTACAGGCGGGCGAGCTGCAGCCGGACGACATTACAGAGGAAATGATCTCCTCGCAGCTGTATACGGCGGATATGCCGGATCCCGATCTCATCATTCGCCCGAGCGGTGAGATTCGTACATCCAATTTCCTTCTGTGGCAGAGTGCCTATGCGGAATACTATTTCACCGATGTTCTGTGGCCGGATTTCAAGCCGGAGCACATGGATCAGGCGATTGAAAGCTTTAACGGAAGACAAAGACGATTCGGAGGGGTATAAAGAAATGAAGACGCGTGTTACGTTTGGTGTAGTCGGTGCGATTTTTGTCGCACTGGCGCTGTTTGTCTTTCCGCCAATCGTCGCACAGCTGTGCATGATGGTGCTGTCTGTTTTGGCGGCACAGGAATTTACCGCTGCGGTCGCGGGACAGAAAAACCGCGGTCTGCAGGCTGCAGCGATGCTGCTCGCACTCGGCATGTCATGGGCAAGTGCGCGCGACAGCTACGGCATCTATTTTGTCCGCGGCATGGTTCTGATCGGCGTGGTTGTGCTGTTCGGTATTTTGCTTCGCTGCCATAAAAAAATCGGATTTTCTGAAATTGCAGGTGCATTTTTCGGCGGTATTGTCATTCCGTATCTGCTCATGAGCATCATCCGCATGTTCACGATGAGCGGAGGAAACGGCGGCCTGTATGTTCTGATTCCGCTGCTTGCGGCGTGGGGATCGGATACGTTTGCCCTGTTCGCCGGCATGGCGTTTGGCCGGCACAAGCTCGCGCCGGTCATTTCACCGAAAAAGACGGTGGAAGGCTCGATTGGCGGCGTTGCAGGAGCAGTGGTGCTCCTGGTTGTGTATGGAATTGCGGTCAATGCCGCGGCGCATGCGGGACTGTCCGTTCTGCTGTGCATCGCAGTGGGCGTGTTCGGCGCGGTATTGGGTCAGATCGGCGATCTGTCGTTTTCCATTGTCAAGCGCAAGAGCGGCATCAAGGACTACGGAAAGCTTTTCCCGGGACACGGCGGTGTGCTCGACCGTTTTGACAGCGTAATTTTTGTTGCGCCCGCGGTGGAGCTGCTCCTGCATTTGTTTACGACTTTGGGGATATAATTATGAAGAATCTGGTTATTCTGGGATCGACAGGCTCGATCGGCACGCAGACGGTTGATATTCTCGACTCGATTGATGCCCGTGTCTGTGCGATCACAGTAAACACGAATATCGTGCGCGCAGAGGAACAGGCGCGCGCACTGCACCCGTTACTGGTTGCGGTGTACGATGAGGCAAGCGCCGATGAGCTGCGGCTGCGTCTGGCCGATACGGATATCCGCGTGTCGTCCGGCATGGATGGGCTGATTGAGGCGGCTACGCTGCCGGAGGCAGATATTGTTGTCACGGCAGTGGTCGGCATGGTCGGTCTGCTGCCGACACTCGCTGCCATCGATGCGGGCAAGGATATTGCGCTCGCCAACAAAGAGACGCTGGTGTGTGCCGGACAGATTGTCATGCAGCGCGCGCGCGAAAAGGGCGCTGCGATTCTGCCGGTGGATTCCGAGCACTCTGCGATTTTTCAGTGTCTGCAGGGCGCGGCGGGAAATCCGATCAGCCGGATTCTGCTCACGGCATCCGGCGGCCCGTTTTTCGGCATGAGCGCACAGCAGATGCGGCATGTCACCAAGGAACAGGCGCTGCATCATCCCAACTGGAGCATGGGCGCAAAGATTACCATTGACTCCGCCAGCATGATGAACAAGGGCCTTGAACTGATTGAGGCGATGTGGCTGTATGATGTCGAGCCGGACGATATCGACATTGTCGTACACCGCGAGAGCATTGTTCATTCAGCGGTGGAATTTTCCGACGGCTCGGTCATTGCCCAGATGGGCAATCCCGATATGCGCCTGCCGATTCAGTATGCATTGACCTATCCGGCGCGTGTACCGTGCAAGGTGCCGCCGCTCGATCTGCCGCGCCGGCATAATCTGACCTTTTTTGCGCCGGATGAAGAGGCGTTTCCGGCACTCGGACTTGCGCGCCGCGCAGCGGCTGCAAGGGGCAACCTCGGCGCAGTGATGAACGGTGCCAATGAAGCGGCGGTGGCCCTGTTCCTCAGCGACCGCATTCCGTTTTACCGCATTGCGGAGCTGGTGCGCGAGGCGATGGATACCGTTGCGTATCTGCCGGAAATCACAGTAGATGATGTGCTCGAAAGCGACCGAGCGGCGCGCGAGGTCGTTCATTCCCTCGTGAAGTAAGAGGTGTTTTTTTGACGATAGCAACTGTCATTTTGGCCATTCTTGCGTTTGGCTTTCTCATCACCGTCCATGAGCTGGGGCATTTTTGCGCGGCAAAAGCCGCAGGCGTGCGCGTTCTGGAATTCTGGATCGGCATGGGTCCGGCGCTGCTGCACCGCAAATTCGGAGAGACAGAATTTAAGCTCTGCCTGCTGCCGTTTGGCGGTGCGTGCGTCATGGACGGAGAGGACGACGAAACGGCCGCGCCGGGCACGCTTGCGGGCGCACCCATCGGCTGGCGTGCGCTCATTTTGGCAGCCGGTGCACTGATGAACTTTCTTGTCGGATTTCTCATCGTTCTTGTCCTCGTTTTGCCGATGGACTCGATCTCCGTGCCGGTCATTGAATCGTTTGCCGACGGATTCCCGTCGCGCGGGGAGAATATGCTGATGGAAGGGGATTGCCTGGTACGCATCGATGGCTACCGCATTCTGCTTGCCTCGGACGTTTCGACCGCGCTCAGCCGCGGAAAGGATGACCGATATGATATCGTCATTCAGCGTGACGGGCAGACGCGCACGCTGACGGATGTCCCGCTGGCACCGGCAAATTATGATGGCGTGACGCGGTACGGGCTGAATTTTGGTGTAAAGGAGATTAACTTTACAGGAAAGCTTCAGAACGCTTTTTACCGCTCAATTGATTACGCAAGGCTGGTTTGGATCAGCCTGGGAGATCTGGTGACGGGAAAGGTCGGACTCAATCAGATGTCTGGCCCGGTCGGCGTGACAGACGTGCTTGTGCAGACAGCGCAGACCAGCATGGAGAGTTTTTTCCTGCTCATCGCTTTTATTTCGATCAATCTCGGCGTGATGAACCTGCTGCCGCTGCCCGCGCTTGACGGCGGACGGCTGCTGTTTGTGCTCATTGAGCTGATCGCGCGGCGTCCGGTTCCGCGCAAATATGAAGGATATATTCATTTCGGCGGATTTGCCGTACTGATGCTGTTTATGCTGTATATCACCTGTCAGGATATCCTGCGGCTGGTCGGCTGATGCGTAGCAGCAGCGGCAACAACAAGGAGACAGCATGATGAAGACGAAACAGATTATGGTAGGTACGGTTCCGGTTGGCGGCGGTGCACCCATCGCCGTACAGTCGATGACCAACACGGATACACGCGATGCGGCGGCAACGCTGGAACAGATTTCCCGTCTGGCGGCGGCAGGCTGTCACATTGTCCGCTGCACCGTGCCTGATCAGGAGGCGGCGGAGGCGATGAAAACCATCTGCGCCGAGTCGCCCATTCCGGTGGTCGCGGATATTCATTTTGATTACCGGCTTGCGCTGGCATCCGCACAGGCGGGCGTCGGTGCAATCCGCATCAATCCGGGCAATATCGGCGCGGCAGAGCGCGTGCGCGCAGTCGCAGATGCCTGCCGGGAGCGCGGTATTCCGATCCGCATCGGCGTCAATTCCGGCTCGATTGAAAAGGATATTTTGAAAAAATACGGTTCGCCCACACCGGAGGCGATGGTGGAGAGCGCGCTGTATCACGTCTCACTGCTCAACCGGTACAATTTTGATGACATTTGCATTTCGCTCAAGTCGTCGAGCGTGCCGGTCACGATGCAGGCGTATCAGCTGATGCACGAAAAAAGCCGGTATCCGCTGCATCTCGGCGTGACCGAGGCGGGCACGGAATACATGGGTACGATCAAATCGGCGGCAGGCATCGGCGGCCTGCTCGCACTCGGCATCGGCGACACCATTCGCGTATCCCTGACGGCCGATCCGGTACATGAGATTACCGCTGCGTATGCCATTTTGAAGGCAGTCGGACGCAGCGACAAGGGTGTCAACATTGTTTCGTGCCCCACCTGCGGACGGACGAAAATCAACCTGATTGAAATTGCCAATGAGGTGGAGCACCGCGTGGCACATCTGGATGCCAAGCTGAAAATTGCTGTTATGGGCTGTGCGGTCAACGGGCCGGGCGAGGCGCGTGAGGCTGATATCGGCATTGCGGGCGGAGACGGCGAGGGCCTGATTTTCCGCCGCGGCGAAATTCTGCGCAAGGTGCCGCAGGAGCAGCTGGTAGACGAACTGATGAAAGAAATTGACGCGATGATAAAGGAGAGCAGGAACCCTTGACAACGCTGGGAAAGCTGTTTGAACGATACAACGACCAGCAGTTCGGAGCATACCTTTCCGGCGGGGAGGTATGCTCTGTTGCGGTCAGTCATGATAAGAGAGCCATCATTTGCAAGGTGCATTTTGGGGAGATTGTTCCGCGCAGAGCGCTGTTTGATATGGAAAAAGGCATCCGGGAGGTCTATGGACTGTCGCGTGTGCGCATTTCGCCGCGCTATGATCTCGACTGCCTGACAGAGCCATATCTGCAAAGTCTGCGCGATTATCTTGTGCTGCGCAAACCATCCGCGCAGGGCTATCTTGCGGACAGCCAGTGGCAGGTAACGGAGGAGGGCAGCCTGTCTGTCTCTATGCTGATGACCGGCGCCGAATATCTGTCCACAGATCTGCGGCATCTGCCGGAGATGATTCGTGCGGAAACCGGCTTGACCTGTCCGCTGTCAATGGCGCATCCCGATGCGGATGCAGAGCGCAGCGCGGAACGCGCAACGGAGGAGCGCCGCACAGAACGGCTCAAAAAAGCCGCGGCTGCGGCGCCATCCCCGTCGGCGGAGAAAAAGCCGAAAAAGGCTGCGGTTCGTCCGGCTGGCGAACGCAGACCGGCGCGCAAGAGCTTTTCCGCCAAAAAAGACGACAAAATCCTGTTCGGCCGGCTGTTCGATCAGCCGGTTGTGTCCATCCGCGAGGCGGCAGGTTCGGTGGACAGCGCGACCATTCGCGGCGAGGTATTTTTCGTCGAAAATCGTGAAATCAAGAGCAAAAATACAGGCAGAGAGTGGGTCAAGGTCGGGTTTGACATCACCGACTGGACAAGCTCAATGCGCGTCAGCAAGTTCCTGTCCAAGGAGAAGGCGGGGGATCTGGCTGATCTTATTAAAACCGGCATGTATCTGACGGTTCAGGGGAAGATTTCCTATGATACCTACGAAAAAGAGACCATTCTTGAGCCGACCGGCATTATGATCAGCAAGAAAAAAGAGCGTGCGGACACGGCGGAGAAAAAACGTGTCGAGCTGCATCTGCACACCAACATGTCTGCGATGGACGGCATTT
This sequence comes from Clostridiales bacterium UBA7011, assembly GCA_002449635.1. Taxonomy (GTDB): domain Bacteria; phylum Bacillota; class Clostridia; order Oscillospirales; family Butyricicoccaceae; genus Butyricicoccus_A. The sequence continues at coordinate 66,159 of DJXF01000014.1, forward strand.
CCCCGATGAAAGACCTGATGCAGCGGGCGAAGTCGTGGGGACACACGGCAATTGCCGTGACTGACCACGGCGTGGCACAGGCGTTTCCGGATGCGATGCATGCCATCGAGCGAAACGGCATCGATTTGAAGGTGCTGTATGGTGTGGAGGCGTACTATGTCGATGATTCCGGCAATGTCGCAGTGGTGCGCGGTCCGTATGATGCGCCGCTGACAGAAACCTTTGTCTGCTTTGATACGGAGACAACCGGTCTCAAGCCGGACAATGACGAGATCACGGAAATCGCCGCGGTGAAAGTGCGCGGCGGCGAGGTTGTAGACGAATTTCAGACCTACGTTAACCCGCACCGGCCGATTCCAGAGAATGTCACGCAGCTCACCGGCATTTCCGACGAGACGGTGGCGCACGCGCCGGAGCTGGGCGAAGCGCTGCCCGCGTTTTTGCAATTTGCAGACGGTCTGCCGCTGGTGGCGCACAATGCCGGATTCGATATGGCGTTTATCCGAAAGGGATGCGAACGGCTGGGGATGGAACGGGAGTTTACTGCCATTGACACGGTGGAGATGTGCAGGATTCTGTTCCCCGATCTGGCGCGGCACCGGCTGGACAGCATGGCAAAGGCGCTCAAGGTGGGACCGTTTGACCATCACCGTGCGAGCGAGGATGCCGCTGTGCTCGGCCGTATTTTTATCAAGCTGCTGGACAAGCTGCGGGACGACCTGCATGCGGAGAAAATTTCCGACATCAATCCCCTTCTGGCAAATGTCAAGGCCAAGACAGGCACGCTGAAAAACCTGCGCCGCTATCACTTTATTATTCTGGCGAAAAACCAGACGGGACTGAAAAATCTCTACAAGCTGATTTCGTACTCCCATTTGAAATACTACAACAAAAAGCCGATTATGCCGCGCAGCGAACTGATTCGCCACCGCGAGGGGCTGATATTCGGCTCGGCGTGTGAGGCAGGAGAGCTGTTTTCCGCACTGGTGCACGGTGCATCGCGCGAGGAACTGCTTCATATTGCAGATTTTTATGATTATCTGGAAATTCAGCCGATTGGCAACAACAAATTCCTGATTGCCAACGGCACGGCGCGCGATGAAGAGCAGCTGCGCGACTACAACCGCACGATTCTTTCTCTCGCGGATGAGCTGGGCAAGCCCTGCGTTGCCACCGGCGATGTGCATTTTCTCGAGCCGGAGGATGAGGCGTTTCGCCGCATTCTGATGGCCGGCATGGGCTTCAAGGACGCGGACAATCAGGCGCCGCTGTACCTCAAGACAACCGACGAAATGCTGGAGGAGTTTTCTTATCTGGGTGAAGACCGTGCGATGGAGGTCGTTGTCACGAACACCAATCTGATTGCCGATTGGTGCGATACGCTGCGCCCCGTTCCGCGGGAAAATTATCCGCCCAAAATGGAGAATTCTGCGGAAGAGCTGGAGAGCATGTGCTATGAAAAAGCGAAGCGCATGTACGGCGACCCGCTGCCCGAAAAAGTACAGGCGCGGCTGGAACGCGAGCTGGGCTCGATCATCGGCAACGGCTATGATGTCATGTATATGATCGCACAAAAGCTGGTGGCAAAATCGCTGGAGGACGGTTATCTGGTCGGCTCGCGCGGCTCGGTCGGCTCCTCGCTCGCGGCGTTTATGTCGGATATCACCGAGGTAAACTCGCTGGCACCGCACTACCTGTGTCCGTCGTGCCACTACATCGAATGGCATGAAAACGAGGGCTTTGGCTGCGGCGTGGACCTGCCGGAAAAGGTTTGCCCGAACTGCGGCACTCCGCTGCGCCGCGAGGGCTTTTCCATTCCGTTTGAGACGTTCCTTGGATTTAACGGCGACAAGGTGCCGGATATCGACCTCAATTTCTCCGGCGAATATCAGCCGAAAATTCACTGGTACACCGGCGAGCTGTTCGGACATGACCATGTTTTCCGCGCCGGAACCATCGGCACGGTGGCGGAAAAGACCGCCTATGGCTATGTGAAAAAATATATGGAGGAGCGCGGCATGCAGGTCGGGCGGGCGGAGGAAAACCGCCTGGCAGCCGGCTGCACGGGAATCAAGCGCACAACCGGACAGCATCCGGGCGGCATTGTTGTTGTTCCCAAGGAGGTCGATATTTACGACTTCTGCCCGGTACAGCATCCCGCGGATGATCCCACCTCCGACATCATCACCACACATTTCGAGTATCATTCCATCGACGAAAATCTGCTCAAGCTGGATGAGCTGGGACACGATGACCCGACCATCATCAAGCATCTGGAGGAATTGACCGGCGTGAATGCGCGTGAAATCCCGCTCAATGATCCGGATGTAATGAGCCTGTTCACCTCCAACCGTGCGCTGCACTATGTCTCGGACGAACCGGACCCCATTCTCGGAGATCTCGGCTGTCTTGCCGTGCCGGAATTCGGCACGAAATTTGTGCGCGGCATGGTGCGCGATACCAAGCCGACATCCTTTGACGAGCTGCTGTGCATTTCCGGCCTGTCGCACGGTACGGACGTGTGGCTCGGCAATGCGCAGACTCTGGTCGAGAACGGCATTCCGCTGAAGGAATGTATCTGCTGCCGAGATGATATCATGAACTATCTGCTGGGCAAGGGCGTAGAACCGAAGCTGAGCTTCCAGACCATGGAATCCGTGCGAAAGGGCAAAGGACTCAAGCCGGAGATGGAGGAGGCGATGAAGGCGCAGGACGTGCCCGACTGGTACATTGACTCGTGCAAAAAGATCAAATACATGTTCCCGAAGGCACACGCCGTCGCCTATGTCATGATGGCGTTCCGCATCGCGTGGTTTAAGGTGCACAAGCCGCTCGCGTTTTATTCGGCGTACTTTTCCATTCGCGCAAAGGGCTTTGACGCGTCGTGCATGATTCGCGGCGATGCCGTCTGCGTGGAGAAAATACACGAGCTGCAGCAAAAGGTGCGTGACAAAACCATAACCGCGGCAGAAAACGATATGATGACCACGCTGGAGGTCGTGCATGAATTTTACCGGCGCGGCTTCACGTTTGCGCCGATGGATGTATACGAATCGGATGCGACGACCTTCCTCGTGACGGAAGGCGGACTGATTCCGCCGTTCACCTCCATGCCCGGCATCGGCGAGCAGGCGGCACTTTCCCTCGTAGAGGAGCGCAAAAACGGCGCGTTTCTTTCTCAGGAGGAAATTGTCATCCGCTGCCCGAAGGTGTCAAAGGGCGTGGTTGAGCTGCTCGGACAGATCGGCGCATTGGCAGATATGCCGGAAAGCACACAGGTATCGCTGTTCTGATGTGTGCGGTTTGACCGGTCACAACACGGGGCAAATGCGATGTCTTAAACTTTTTTTCTGTATTTTTCGCTCAAATGATCGAAAAACATGCAAATTGCTTGACAGGAAAACACCGAAATGCTATTATATTAACGCGCTAAATCGATAAAACAACCAAGAGAGATCAGAGGTATCGAAAACGATGAATCAATATGCAATCTCCACGCCGGAGGGGAGCCGTGACCGCCTGTTTGCGGCGACCCGTCTGTTCCGGCAGAATGAGAGACGGATTCGCAGCCTGCTGGAGGCGCGCGGATATGACGAGGTCATCACGCCGTCGCTGGAATATTATGACGTATTTGTGCAGGCAGGCTCGTCCATCGGGCAGGAGAAGATGTACAAGCTGACCGACCGCAACGGCCGCCTGCTGGTGCTGCGTCCGGATAACACGACGCCGATTGCGCGCGTCGTGACAACAAAGCTGAACAGCGATGCACTGCCGCTGCGGCTGTATTATGTGCAAAAGGTGCACCGCGCCAGCTCGTTCCACCGAGGACATTCCACGGAAGTGATGCAGGCAGGCGCGGAGCTGCTCGGCGCGCGCGGTATGATGGCGGATCTCGATATTCTGACCGCTGCATTTGAGGCGCTCGCCGCCGTCAAGGGCGAGACGTTCCGCATTGAGCTGAGCCATGCGGCGATTTACAAGGCGCTGATTGCATCGCTGAATGTTGACGCGGAGACGGAGGAGAGCATCCGCTCCCATATCGAAAACAAATCGTATGCGGCGCTGGGCGATGTACTCGAGCCGTTCCGTGACCGCGAGGCCTACCGTGCGCTCAAGGCGATGCCGACCCTGTTCGGCGGCGGCGAAGTGCTCGAGGAGGTTGCGCGGCTGACGGACAACACTGAGGTGCTGCGCGCGGTCGCATACCTCAAGGATGTCATAGAAGCGATTTCGGAGGCCGGGTTTGGCGAAAATGTCATGATTGACCTCGGTCTTGTGCAGGAAATCGACTATTACACGGGCATGATGTTCCGCGGATATATGGGCGGTGCGGGCGCGCCCGTGCTCGGCGGCGGGCGGTATGACAGCCTGTGCGCCAAGTTCGGCAAGGATATCCCCGCGACCGGCTTTGCAATCGACATCGACGAGCTGTCCGATTCGGTCGAACTCAAGCCGGAGAAGACGACGGAGGAACTGGTGTTTGCAGATGCAGGCAGCCTGAAAGCCGCGCTGGAATATGTCCATGCGAGCGGAAAGCTGGCCGAGCTTGCGCCGTGTGACACGATGGAAGAGGCACTTGCAGTCGCAAGAAAAAAAGGCTGCCGTGCGCTGATCTCTTTTGCGAATGGTGAGCTGACGAAAACGGAGGTGCAGGCATGACACCGGAAAATACGATTCGGATTGCTCTGACCAAGGGCAGACTGGAAAAAAAGACGCTGACACTGCTGGAACACTCCGGATACGACGTGAGTGAACTGCGTTCCGGCTCGCGCAAGCTGATTTTCCGCCTGCCGGATTCCCATATTGAGCTGGTTCTGGCCAAAGCGGCGGATGTCATCACCTATGTCGAGCAGGGCGTGTGCGACATGGGCGTGGTCGGCAAGGACACGATCATGGAAAAGGGCGGCGCGTTTTATGAGACGCTCGACCTCGGCTTTGGCAAATGCCGCTTCTGCCTGTGCGGCAAAAAGGGCGAGGATTTTTACGCGGGCTATCACACGCGCACGATTGCCAGCAAGTATCCAGAGGTGACCCGTGCGTTTTTTTCCAAAAAGCACATGGATGTCAACATCATTAAAATTGAGGGCAGCGTAGAGCTTGCTCCGCTGCTCGGCCTGGCAGACGCGATTGTCGATATTGTGGAAACGGGCACGACCCTGAAAGAAAACGGACTCGAGCCGTTTGAAACCGTTGCACCGATCAGCGCACGCGTCATTGTCAATCTGGCGAGCATGAAGATGAAAAAGCAGCAGATCCAGCAGCTCACACAGCAGCTGCAGGCCGGTCTGGAGGCAGAAGCATGAATACATTTTTGAAAGTTATTCGCGCCGACGGCGAGACGGAACAGCGTCAGATCGCCGAAATGAAGGCGCGCGCGGCGGAGACCGCCGCAGATATCGACCGCAGCGTCGCGGCAATCATGGAGGATGTGCGCCAAAACGGCATGGAGGCTGTCGAGCGGTATTCCCTGAAGTTTGACGGTGCGCGTCCGTATGTTGTGCCGGAGGAGCGGATACAGCAGGCGTATGACGCCTGCCCGCGCGGCCTGCGCGATGCGCTCGAGCTGAGTGCAAAGAATATTGCAGACTATCATGAAAAGATGATGGTGAGCACGTGGGAATACCGCCGCAGTGAGGGCGCGGTACTGGGACAGATGGTGCGCGGACTGGCGCGCGTCGGCATCTATGTGCCGGGCGGCACAGCGGCCTATCCGTCCACCGTGCTGATGAACGCGGTGACCGCAAAGGTTGCCGGTGTGGGACAGATCATTATGGTGACCCCGCCGACGGACAACCTCAGCGATGCGGTGCTCGCGGCGGCTAAAATTGCCGGTGTCGATCAGGTCATTGCCTGCGGCGGCGTGCAGGCGATTGCTGCGCTGACCTATGGCGCGGGCTTTGTTCCGGCGGTCGATAAAATCGTAGGTCCGGGCAACGCCTATGTCGCAGCCGCGAAAAAGCAGGCATTCGGCAAGGTGGACATTGATATGATCGCAGGACCGTCAGAGGTGCTTGTCATTGCAGATGACAGCGCCGATCCGGTATATGTTGCCGCCGATCTGCTGTCGCAGGCCGAGCACGACCGCATGGCATCCGCCGTCCTGCTGACGGACAGCGAGGCGCTGGCACAGCGCGTTTCGGAGGAAATGGACCGCCAGTCGGCGGATATGCCGCGGCGCGGGATTATTGAGGAATCGGTGCGCAATTACGGAATCGGACTGGTGTTTGACAATCTGGAGGATGCGTGTGTGATGGCGGATGAGGTTGCGCCAGAGCATCTGGAAATTGTGACGAGACAGCCGCGCGCACTGCTGCCGAAGCTGCACAATGCGGGTGCGATTTTCCTGGGCGCATACTCACCTGAGCCGCTGGGAGATTATATGGCGGGTCCGTGCCATGTGCTGCCGACGTCCGGTACGGCGCGCTTTTTCTCGCCGCTGTCCACCGACACCTTCCTGAAAAAGACGAGCATTATTGAATATTCCGAGGAAGAGCTGAACAAGGTGGCGGACGGCATCATTACGATGGCGGAGAGCGAAAAGCTGACCGCGCATGCCAATTCCATCCGAAAGAGAAAGGAAGCCCGCTCATGATTACATTACCGGAAAAGCTGTCCCGCATGACACCGTACGATCCCAGCGAGGATCTTTATCAGATCAAGCTGGATGCAAATGAGAGCTACTTCTCACTGCCGGAGGATCTGCGCGATGCGATTGCGGCGAGCATTGATACCATTGATTTTAACCGCTATCCGGATCCGAGCGTAGACGGTCTGCGCCGTCTGGCGGGGCGTGAATTTCGCGCTGCACCCGGCAATATTGTCGTGGGAAACGGTTCGGACGAGCTGATTTCCTTGATTATGAACACCTTTGCCCCGCGCGGCGGAAAGGTCATGGTGCTGTCTCCGGATTTCTCCATGTATCAGTTCTATGCCGAGGTCGCGGAGCTGGAGGTCATCAATCTGCTCAAGGACGATGAGTTTATGCTGACCGAGCAGCAGGTGATTGACCGCGTACAGGCGGAGCAGCCGGATATCCTGATTTTCTCCAATCCGTGCAATCCGAGCGGACAGGGCTTCCGGCATGCGGAGGTCGTGCGCATGTGCGACGCGCTCGAGGACACGCTGGTTGTCGTGGACGAGGCCTATATGGACTTCTGGGATCAGAGCATTCTGGATGTCTCCACGGCGATGGAAAATGTTCTGGTCATGAAAACCCTGTCCAAGGCGTACGGCTGTGCCGCACTGCGCTGCGGCTTTGTCATCGGCTATGCGGATCTCATCGAGCAGCTGAACAAGACGCGCTCGCCGTATAACATCGGTTCTCTGGTACAGATGGCGGCGTCCATTGTGCTCGAGGACACCGGCTGGCAGAAGGAACAGTGCGCACAGATTGTCGCGCGCAAAGAGGAACTGGAACAGGCGTGTACACAGCTGGCAGAGCGCACGGGCGCGTTCACCGTCCTGCCGACGCACACGAACTTCGTCGTTCTGCGCACACCGCGCTGCAAAGAGCTGTTTGAAGAACTGAAAAACCGCAGCATTTGCGTCCGCTGCTTTGCGAAGTTTGACATGCTGCGCATCACGACCGGAAATGCGGAGGAAAACGCCGCTCTGCTTGCAGAACTGGCGGACATCTGCGGTGCAAAGGAGTGATGACAATGGGGTACATCGGAATTGTCGATTACGGCGCGGGAAATCTGATGAGTGTCTCCAAGGCGCTGGATTTTCTCGGGCTGGAAAACAGAATTGTCACCACACCTGACGGAATGGAACAGGCATCCGGCATTATTTTGCCCGGCGTCGGCGCATTTCCCGATGCAATGCAGGCGCTGGAGGAATCCGGTCTGACGCAGTCGCTCATTCATGCGGCGAAGACCCGGCCGTTTCTCGGCATTTGTCTGGGCGCGCAGATGCTGTTTGAGCAGAGTGAGGAAATTCATCCGACGCGCGGACTCGGCTTGCTGCCGGGGTGCGTACAGAAAATTGACACCGATCTCAAGCTGCCGCAGATCGGCTGGAACAGTCTGGAATACCGCAAAAATGACCCGCTTCTGCAGGATGTGCCGGAGGGCGCATATGTCTATTTTGTGCACACCTTCAAAATGTGTCCGGCAGAACAATCCGACCTGATTGCGACCTGTGACTACCACGACCGCGTCACGGCGATGGTGGGACGCGGAAAGCTGTACGGCTGTCAGTTCCATCCGGAAAAAAGCGGTGAGGTCGGCATCACCATTCTGCGCAATTTCGGCAACATGGTAGGAGGGGCAAAATGAGAATTTTACCTGCAATAGATCTGCACGATCAGATGTGCGTGCGTCTGGTCAAGGGCGATTACGCCACAGCGCATAAGGTCGCGGAGGATGCTGTCGAGACCGCACGCAGCTTTCTTGACGCCGGGGCGCAGCTGATTCATATGGTGGATCTTGACGGCGCGAAGGACGGCACCCATCCGAATTATCCGGTGGTGCGCCGCGTCATCGAAGAGACCGGAGCCGCTGTCGAGCTGGGCGGCGGCATTCGCACGATGGAGGATGTCGCACGCGTGCTCGAGCTGGGCGTTCAGCGCGTCATCATCGGCTCGGCAGCGGTAAAGAATCCTCTGTTTGTGCGCGAGGCATGTGAGAAATACGGCGACCGCATTGCGGTCGGCATCGACGCGCGCGGCGGCACAGTGCGCACAGAGGGCTGGCTGAAGGACAGCGGCACAGACTACATTGCCTTTGCCCGGCAGATGGAGCGCTACGGTGTAAAGACGATTATTTTCACCGATATCGACAAGGACGGCATGCTGTCCGGTCCGAACTTTGACCAGTTGCAGGCTTTGCGCGATGCGGTTTCCTGCGGAATTGTGGCATCCGGCGGCGTGTCCACACTGGAGGACATTGTCCGGCTGCGCGATATGGGCATTGAAGAGGCCATTGCCGGCAAGGCGGTTTACACCGGTCAGCTCGATGTCAGACGAGCCATTGAACTGGCAGGGGAGGTGTGAGACATGCTGGCAAAACGAATTATTCCCTGTCTGGATGTCAATGACGGCCGCGTTGTCAAGGGCGTGAACTTTGTCAACCTGCGTGACGCGGGTGACCCGGTCGAGCTTGCAACCTTTTATTCGCAGCAGGGCGCGGATGAAATTGTGTTTCTCGACATCACCGCAACGTATGAAAACCGTCAGACGATAGTCGATGTCGTGCGCCGCACGGCAAAGCAGGTGTTTGTTCCGCTGACAGTGGGCGGCGGCATTCGCACGAGCGATGATTTCAAGGAACTGCTGCGCGCGGGCGCGGACAAGATTTCGGTCAATTCTGCCGCGGTAAAAAACAAACAGCTGATTGCAGATGCGGCAAAAAAATTCGGAAGTCAGTGTGTCGTCGTGGCGATTGACGCGCGCAGCTGTGCGGATTATGACAAATGCCCGAGCGGCTATGAGGTCTATGTCGCCGGCGGGCGCAAGCCGGTCGGTCTGGATGCTGTCGCATGGGCAAAGGAGGTCTATGCGCTCGGCGCAGGCGAAATTCTGCTGACCTCGATGGATAAGGACGGGACGAAGTCCGGCTTTGAGCTGAATCTGACCAAAATGGTCGCCGATGCGGTCGGCATTCCGGTCATCGCCTCCGGCGGCTGCGGCACACTGGAGCATTTTTCTGATGTGTTTGAGCAGACGGGCGCAGATGCTGCGCTGGCGGCATCGCTGTTTCATTACGGCGAACTGACCGTACCGCAGGTCAAGGAATATTTACACGGGAAAAACATCCCGGTCAGACTGTGAGGAACAAGCTATGAATCTCGATCGATTTTTTCAAAAAGGTGAGCTGATTCCGGTTATCTGTCAGGATGAGCGCACCAACGAGGTGCTCATGCTGGGATATGCCAATCGTGAGGCGCTGCAGAACACCATGGATACCGGCACCGCATGGTTTTTCTCCCGCAGCCGGCAGAAGCTGTGGAACAAGGGAGAGACATCGGGCAACTTTATTTTTGTCAGCCGGATTCTGACCGATTGTGATGATGATACGCTGATTTACCGCGGTATCCCCAAGGGCCCGACCTGTCACACGGGCAACCGCACCTGCTTCTATCAGCCCCCGATTTGGGAGAAAACAACGGAATAAGAGGAGAATATACGATGTCCAAAGCATTTGAAAGTATGGAATATGTCATTCAGCAGCGCCGCGAGCAGCCGATGGAGAAATCCTATACCTGCTATCTGTTTGAGCAGGGAATGGACAAGATCCTCAAGAAGGTCGGCGAAGAAACCGCGGAGACGATCATCGCGGCAAAAAACGGCGACCGCGAAAATCTGGTCGGTGAGATCAATGACCTGTTGTATCACATCATGGTCATGATGAACGAGGCGGGCATTTCCCTCGCTGAGGTCGAAGAAGAAATGAATGCGCGTGCCGGAAAGATCGGCAATCTGAAGCAGTTTCATGTCAGCGACCACAATACATAACCTTGGGCGATGACGGCGCAGACACAGCAGCAATAAAAAATAAATCCATAGCGACCGGAAAGGGCATGCACCCGAACCTTCGCTATGGATTTTTGTTTTATCGATGAAATACATACCGGTCGAGACGGTCAAAGGCTTCTTTGACACGGCTGAGCGGCAATGCGAGATTCATTCGGATTGCACACGGAGCACCGAACATGCGTCCGTCCTGCCAGCTGACGCCGACCTCCCAGCCGGCTTTTTCCAGTTCGTCGAGCGAGGTGTCATGCCTGCGGCACCATTCACTGCAGTCGAGAAACAGCATATAGGTTCCTTGCGGCTTGCTGACTGCGATACCGTCAAAGTGCTCCGCGATGTAATTGCAAGCATAGTCCACATTCTCAGTCAGAACGGAGCACAGCTCATCCACCCACTGATGTCCTTCCGGCGTATATGCGCCGATGAGCGCGTGCATGGAGAGCACGTTCATGCTGTTGTAGTGGGTGAGACCGGCCTCTTTGTCAACCCGATCCCGGAGCCAGTCGTTATAGATGATGTGATAAGAGCCGATAAGGCCGGCCAGATTGAAGGTCTTGGAGGGAGCATAAAGTGCCACGGTGCGCTGCCTTGCGTCTTCGCTGATGCTCTGCAGAGGGATATGCTTTGCCTCTCCCAGGGTTAGATCGGACCAGATCTCATCTGAAATGACATAAACGTCGTGCTTTTGGAAGAGGGCCATCATTGCCTCCAGCTCTTCCATCTCCCATACCCGCCCGCAGGGATTGTGGGGGGAGCAGAAGATGGCGGCGTGGATTTTGTTCTCTACGATCTTCTTCTCCATATCCTTAAGATCCATACGCCAGATACCGTTTTCATCGGGCGTCAGGGGGGAGTGGACGATCTCATAGCCGTTGTTTTTCAGGGTCATGGTAAAACCGATATAGGTGGGGGAGTGGACCAGCACCTTGTCACCACGGGAGCAGAGGACGCCGAGGGCGGAGATGACGCCGCCCAGAACGCCGTTTTCATAGCCGATGTGCCTGGCCTCCAGTCCGGTGACGCCGTTGCGTTCTTTCTGCCAGCGGATGATGGAGTCATAATACTCCGGCCGCGTCATAAAGTATCCAAAGGTGGGGTGGGAGGCACGCTCAAGAATGGCACGGGTCACCGACGGAGCCGTGGCAAAGTTCATATCCGCGACCCACATGGGGATGGGGTCAAAGCCCTCTTTGGGATTGGGGAAGTGCCCCGGAAGGCCCACGGCGTCCACGGCAAGGGCGTCCTTTCCCTTCCGATCCAGGATGGTGGTAAAATCGTAGGGCATGGTTAAAGTTCCTCTCTTTCTCCCCGGTTTCAAACGGGGATCTTTGAAGCTATTGTAGCACACCCTGTCCCGCTGTCGCAAGTGGGGAGTGTTTTCTCTTTTGGTTAAAAATTGAGAACGTCAGATAGTGTCCGGCGTTCTCAATATAATCTGGTTTTGTTTTTATTCGCTCAGGATCCCGGCCAGGATCTCGATTGCTTCCGTTAAAAGGCCCATGGGGATGTTCAGCGCCGGAAGCAGGCGGACCTTTTCTTTGGCGCTGAGGCACAGAATGCCCTTCTCAATGCCCCGGCTGATGATTTCGGCAGCGGGTTTTGTAGGCTTGATTCCGATCATAAGCCCCATGCCGGTGACGCTCTCCACGCCTTTGGCGCCCGTAAGCCGCTCAAAGATATAATCGCCCTTCGCCTTTACCTCATCCAGGAAGGCCTGATCCATGCGCCCGAGAATACTCAGCGCACCGGCGCTGCTGACCGGATTGCCGCCGAAAGTGGAGCCATGATCTCCGTATCCCAGGACCCCGGCAAAGGGCTCGGCCATCATTGTGGCACCCAGGGGGAGGCCGCCGCCCAATCCCTTGGCGGTGGAGACGATGTCGGGTGTGATGCCATAGTTCATATAGGCATACAGGGCTCCGGTGCGGCCGTTTCCGGTCTGTACTTCGTCCACAATCAGGGGAATGTCTCTCTCACTGGTAAAGGCGGCGAGGGCCTCCACATATTCCCGGGAAAGGGGAACAACGCCGCCCTCGCCCTGAACACATTCGATCATGACCCCGGCGATGGGTGTGGCCTCAGCCAGGGCATAAAGCTCATCGATATGCTCCGGGGTCACGGAAACAAAACCGGGTGTCAGCGGCTGAAAAAGCCTGTGAAAAGCATCCTGCCCCGTGGCGGCCAGGGTGGTCAGCGTACGCCCGTGGAAGCTGTTTTTCAGGGTCACAATGGTGCTGCAGTCAGGCCCCTTCCGATCCTGAGAGTACTTCCGGGCAATCTTGATGGCACACTCATTGGCCTCCGCCCCGGAATTGGAGAAAAAGACCTTGCTCATGCCCGTCCTCTGACAGAGCATCTCTGCAAGGCGGGCGCAGGGCTCTGTATAATAGAGGTTTGAGGTGTGTTGCAGGGTCCCCAGCTGCCGGGTAACGGCATCCTTCCAGATGTCGTCCGCGATGCCGAAGGCAGTGACGCCGATGCCGCTGCCGAGATCGATGTACCGTTTCCCGTCAGAATCAAACACAAGAGATCCCTTACCGGAGGTCAGTTCTACCGGGAAGCGTTTATAGGTGCCGGCAACATAGGCTTTGTCCAATTCTGTAATGCTCATAGAGAATCTCCTTTCACCAGGGTTCCCGCGCCTTCATCGGTGAGCAGCTCCATCAGGATTGCGTGGGGAACGCGGCCATCCATAATGACGACCTGTTCCACGCCCTCGTGAATGGCCTCCACGCAGCACTCCACCTTGGGGATCATGCCGCCGGAGATTATACCCTCCTCCCGCAGCGTGCCTGCCTGGGCAATTGTAATTTCCGGAAGAAGGGAAGCGGGATCCTCCCGGTCCCGCAGGATCCCGGCAATATCCGTCATCAGGATCATTCGCTTGCTCTTCAATGCCCCGGCAATGTGAGCGGCTGCGGTGTCGCCGTTGATATTGTAGGTGTTGCCGTCCCTGTCACAGCCGATGGTGGAAATGACGGGTATATAGCCCCGGTCCAGAAGGTCCAGCACCGGAGTGATGTTGATGCGGGTTACCTCACCGACGTAGCCCAGCTTCGGATCCTTCATTTTCGCCTCAATCAGTCTCCCGTCCATACCGGAGATGCCGATGGCGCGTCCACCCTTGGCCTCCAGGAGGTTTACCAGGGTCTTGTTGACCTTACCGGCAAGAACCATCTGAACGATGTCCACTGTTTCACTATCAGTGACCCGCAGACCGCCGATAAACTCCGGCTTTTTGCCTAGGCGGTCCATGAGATCATTGATCTCGGGCCCGCCGCCGTGAACCAGGACGATCTTTACGCCTATGAGCCAGAGAAGGACGATATCCTCCATGACCTGCTCCTTCAGAGCAGGGTCAATCATGGCGTTTCCGCCGTATTTTACTACGACGATGCGACCGGTATACCGTTTGATGTAGGGGAGAGCCTGGGTCAACACCCTGGCCCGTTCCGCGTTGCTGAATTCCCGCATAGTGCAGCCTCCTCAGGTACGGTAATCACCGTTGATGCGTACATAGTCATAGGTGAGATCACAACCCCAGGCTGTGGAGGAGCTATCGCCGCTGTTGAGATCCACCAGAATCTCGATCTCTTTTTCCAGCAGGATCTCCTTGGCCTTTTCTTCGCTGAAATCAACGCCCTCGCCGCCCTTGCAGACCGGGATCATCCCTTTTGCGCTGCGGAAGGCCACGTCGATTTTTCCGACGTTCAGGGCCTGCCCGCTGTAACCGATGGCGCAGAGGACCCGCCCCCAGTTGGCGTCCGCGCCGAACATCGCGGCCTTGAGCAGGCTGGAGCAGATCACGCTCTTTGCAACGCTCCGTGCCACGCTCAGGTCTTGTGCGCCAGAGACCTTACATTCCAACAGCTTGGTGGCGCCTTCGCCGTCACCGGCGATCATCCGGCAGAGCTGGATGGTCACGGTGTTCAGCGCCTGCATAAAGGCGGAAAAATCCTCACCCTCTGCCGTAATGCAGGGATTGCCCGCAGCCCCGTTGGCCAGCACGGTCACCATATCGTTGGTGGAGGTATCTCCGTCGATGCTCAGCATATTGAACGTACCCTTGATATCCGTACTGAGGGCCTTTTGCAGCATCTCGGAGGAGATGGCGGCGTCCGTGGTGATGAAAACCAGCATGGTGGCCATGTTGGGGTGGATCATGCCGCTGCCCTTGGCGATCCCGCCCAGATGACAGAGGGTGCCATTCAGTGTAAACTCTACCGCCACTTCTTTTTTCTGGGTGTCCGTGGTCATGATCCCCTCTGCCGCCAGGGGACTGCCGTCCTCGCTGAGGCTGTCCACCAGAGCGGACATCCCGTTGGCAATGGGGGTCGGATCCAGAGGCTGGCCGATGACCCCCGTGGAAGCAACCACCACGTCCAGGGGAGAAATGCCCAAAGCGTCCGCGGTCAGCTCACACATGGTCCTGGCCACGTCCTCGCCGCCGGTGTTGCAGGTGTTGGCATTCCCGCTGTTGCAGATGATGGCCTGGGCAAGGCCGTCTTTGATATGCTCTTTGGTTACGGCGATGTTGGCGCCTTTTACAAGGTTGGTCGTATAGACCGCCGCCGCCGCAGCCTTGCGGTCACTTACTATGAGAGAGAGATCTCTTTTTTCCCGGTTTTTGCGAATTCCGCAATGAATACCGCCGGCTTTAAATCCTTTTGCCGCTGTTACGCCGCCTTCAATCAGTTTCATAATGGATACCCCTTAAATCACCAGGCCCTGTTTCTCGTCTATGCCCAGGACCAAATTCATATTTTGTATTGCTGCGCCGGAGGCGCCCTTTCCGAGATTGTCAAAGCGGGAGACCAGCAGAATGCGGTCCCGCTCCCCGAAGACTGAAATCTCCATTCGATCCGTTCCCGCCAGGGCAGCGGCGGAGAACATGCCGTCGCCATCGTCCTCTTCACGGAATCGGATGAGACCACCGCGGCTGTAGTATTCCCGATAGAGATCCTTCAGTTCTGGGATCCCGATGGAGATCTCATTGCCGAAAAGGGGGATCACAACCTCCATGCCCGCATAGTAGTCGGATACAATGGGGCAGAAAATGGGGTCGTAATACAGTCCGCAGAGCTTCGCCATTTCCGGAAGATGCTTGTGCCGCTGTGTAAGACCGTACATCCTTGGCGCATTAAGCAGAGGATCTGAGGCGCTTTCATATTGCGCGATCATCTTCTTGCCGCCGCCGGAGTAGCCTGTCAGGGAAAAACAGTTCAAGTGAGCATCACGCTTCAGTACACCGAGCTCTGTCAGCGGCGCTGCCAGGGCGATGAATCCGCTGGCATGGCAGCCCGGGTTGGCAATCTTGCGAGAGAGGATGATCTTATCTCGCTGCCCGGTGATTTCGGGGAAGCCATAGGTCCAGTCGGGATGGGTCCTGTGAGCTGTGGAAGTGTCAATAATCACGGTGTTTTCTGCACCGGGAAAAGCGGCCGCTTCTCTGGCTGCGTCATCCGGCAGGCAAAGGAAAGACACATCAGCAGCTGCCATGGCGTCGCTTCTGGCGGCGGGATCCTTTCTTTGCTCCTCAGGAATCGTCAGCAGTCTGAGATCCTTACGCCCTTCCAATCGTTCCCGGATCCGAAGTCCGGTGGTACCGGAGCTTCCGTCAATAAATATCTGGACCATCTTTGCTCCTCACTCGATTATTCGTTAGATTCCGAATGTTTTGTATATTATAGGTCTATTAATGAATATTGTCAAGGTGATAGTGAATAATTATCCGTATTATACGGAAAGACAGGTGTAAGAAACGGCCCCTGTCGTCAAAGTGTAAAACAGTTCTCGCTTTTTCAATGCCTTTGTGCTATGATAAACGGGAAAGTTGCGTAAAAGGAGAGCTCTTATGAACATTCGTCCCTTCCAAAAGGAGGATTTGAAAGAGATGATCCGCATTTGGAACCAGGTGGTGGAGGAGGGAGTAGCCTTTCCCCAGGAGGAGCCTCTGGATCTTGTGAGCGGTGAACGGTTCTTCACCTCCCAGGATCTTAGTGCCGTTGCGGTGGATGAAGAGGGAAGGGTCCTGGGACTCTATATTCTGCATCCCAACAATGTGGGCCGCTGCGGCCATCTGGCCAATGCCAGCTATGCCGTGGATCGTGAAAACAGGGGTCGGCATCTGGGAGAGGCGCTGGTGAAGGATTCCCTGTCCGCTGCCAGGATACTGGGTTATCGGATCCTGCAATTCAACGCGGTGGTGGAGAGCAATCTCCATGCCCGCCACCTTTATGAGCGGCTGGGCTTTCAGCCCTTGGGCGTGATCCCCGGTGGATTTCGCATGCCGGACGGCAGCTATGCCAATATCTGTCCCTACTATCACTTGCTTTAAGTACACTTCCCTTAACGCGAAAACATTATCGTTCTTCCGCCCCGGCGGAGAAAGGAAAGATATCTTATGGAAGAAAGAATCGAACAGCAGTTTGGGGCTCAAATCAGCGAGGAAAAGCGGGCCCGCGACCGCCTTGTGGTACGCACCAGTATTATCGGTATCGCTGCAAATCTTTTGCTGGCTGCATTTAAGGCCGCTGTGGGGATCCTATCCAACTCCATTGCCATCGTTTTGGACGCGGTGAA
>DJXF01000087.1 GCA_002449635.1 Clostridiales bacterium UBA7011
TCATCGAATCCGTAGAAGAAACCGAAGCAGACGAAACGGCGGAATCGGACGATGACACGGGGGAGGAAATGCCGGAGGAAGCGGCAGCTCCCGCGCCGCAGCCGCGGCCGGAGGATACGCCGGTTATCAGCGAAGAAGAACTGGAGGCATTCCTGTCCGATGTGGAAAAGGAGGAGGAAAGCGAACCGCATGTCAGCTTCGAGCAGATTCTGCGTGACAACGGCGTTGAGCCGGAGGAGGAACCGCAGCCGCAGAGGATTTCGCTGGAACAGTTCCCGGACAAGGAAACCACCGTTTATTTTGACATTCCTGTGAGAAATGCCGCGCAGGAAGAGCAGCCGCACGCACCGGAACTGTTTGATGCAGAAGCTGCGCTTGCCGAGGACGAAAAACACAGACAGACAGAGCCGGAAAAAGCGTCGGAACAAACCGAAGCACAGCCGCAGAATCCCGAGTGGATGGAGATGTCGCTCGAAGAGCTGATGACAGTCGCACCGCCGCTCGCACAGCTGCGGAAGGATGGTCCGGTCATGCAGCGCGAGGTCGCAAGACAGCGCGAATGGATTGCAGAACGCCGCCGTGCGTATATGCAGGCGCAGCAGCCCGCTGCTCAATCGGATGACGGGCTGTCGGAGGACGATACCGACGACATGCCGCACGGACCGGGCCAATCGGATGACACACAGGAAGGTCGTGACTCGGTTTTTCCTGACCGGTCGGACGGGGAATCGGAAATTGATCCGGCCGACCGCGAAACGGAACAAGCAGACGAACCGGAGGAAGTGACGGCTGCGCCGGCGCAGGAGGAACAGCCTGCACAGTCCGGAGCAGAGGAAAGAACGGCGGAACAGCCGGAACACCAAGGCCGGAAAAAACGGAACACGCACGGCGTGTGGCCGGCAGAGCAGCCGCCGCGTGATTTGCGCAAGGCCAGCAAGGACTGGCGGCAGCGCGCCCGCGCGCAGGCACAGCGCTCGATTCTGGTGGCGATTTGTGCGATTTTTGCAAGCTACATCTCTTGCGCCGAGGATTTCTCTCTGCCGCTGCCTGAGGTCCTCAATTATGTGGACAATCCGCGCACGGTGCTGTTCGTATTCGTCGGCCTGCTGCTGGCGGCAATGCTCATCGCATACGACATCTTGATCGAAGGCGTGCGTGCGCTGCTGCATCGCAGCCCTAATTTCTGCACACTCGTCGATCTGGCGCTGCTGCTCAACCTGGCGCACTGCATGGTGCGGCTGGTCTGGGAGGGCGAGGAAATGCCCTATGTATGTGTCGCCCTGCTTGCGCTGTTCGCACAGATGCGCGCGCGGGTGTCCGAATACAGCGCGCGGCACTACACCTATAAAGTCGCCGCAAAAGCCAAACAGCCGGCAGGGCTGTACTGCCACGACGGAGAACCGGTTCATGTGGTTGAGCAGCCAATGGCGGGAACGGAGGACTTTGTACAGCAGACGGTATTGCCGGATGACAGCCGGCGGGCAGAGAGCATTCTGACCATTCTGGCGGCGGTGCTTTCCGTTGTCCTGTCCGCTGTGGTTTGCACCGCAACCGGAGATGCCGGACGCATCAGCTATGTGCTGGCGGCGACGATGACGGGTGCATGTCAGATTGCTCTGCTGTGTGCCCTTCCGATGGCGCATCATCATGCGGCGCGCCGGATGGCAAAGAGCGGCGCCGCGGAGGATGGTCTGCGGGGTGCACGCGCCATTGCACGGGCGAACACGGTTGTTCTGACGGATGAAGATCTGTTCCCGACCGGTTCCATCGCGCTCGAGCATCTGGAGCTGCGGAGCAAGCTGAGCGACACGACGGCGCTCGCCTATGCCGCTGCGCTGGCGGGCCAGTCTTCTCTGGGGCGGCTGCTCGCAGAGGAGGTGCGCACACGCTACGGTACGCCGCTGACGGCCCACCATGTGGTGCGCGATGTGAGCGGAGGCATCAGCGGAAACATCGGCGGACTGGATATCCTGCTGGGCGATGCCGAATTTCTGAAATCGCGCGGCGTTCCTGCCGGCGAGCTGCCGGACAATGCCCTCGCGCTCAGCGTGGAAGGCGCGATAGCGGCGGTTCTGACATTTGACTATCGTGTGTCGGCGGCGCAGTTCAACGCCATGCAGCTTCTGATGGAACGGCATCGGAGCATTCTGCTGCACACACGCAACCAGCAGGTGACACCGAAGCTGGTCGAGCAGCTGTACAGACTGAGTGAGGGAACCGTTGTGCTGCCGGAGCTGGAGATGGACCGCGCGCTGCGCAGTGCGGATTATACGCGCGGCGATGCACCGCGGGGGCTCCTGCTGCGCGGCGGACTGGTACCGCTGGCAGACTGCGTGACGACGGCACAGACCCACGCCAGACTGGCGGTCATCGGTGCGGTCATCGGCGTCGGCGCGGCGCTGCTGTGTATGCTGCTGATGGCATATATGTGCTATGTGTTCGTGCCGCTCGATGCGCGTCCGATTCGCATGCTGCTGTATGCCGCGCTCTGCTTTATTCCGGTGTTCTTCATTGAAAACGGAGTCGGGCGGGAGTAATTCAGATAAAATACAGAACAGGAAGCGAGGTTTCCCGCGGGAAATTTCTGCTTCCTGTTTTTTTGCTCTTTGCGTATGAAATGTTCAGAAACAGCACAAATACGCGATATAAAGTGAAACAATGTTAGAGAAAAGTGAAATTTGAAATGGAAATCTGTGCAAAATTTCTGTTGCGGTTTGATGAATTTATGTGCATTTCACAAAAATTTATTTGCAATACACCCGAAAATAGTATATAATTACGAACATGAGGCGGCAGCTTTGCCGCCGGGAAACCCAAGTTAAGGAGAGTGGACTCGTTGAACGTTTATTCTGTAGATAAGATTCGCAATGTCTGCGTGATGGGACATGGCGGAGATGGCAAGACCTCGCTGGTTGAAAGCCTGCTTTATTTGACCAAGGCAACCGATCGCATGGGAAAGATTGCAGACGGCAACACTGTTTGCGACTACGATCCGGAGGAGATCCGCAGAAAGTTCTCCATTTCCACTGCCGTTGCGCCGGTTGAGTTCGGCGATTGCAAAATCAACCTGCTCGATACACCGGGCTTCTTTGACTTTGAGGGTGAGGTGCAGAGCGCGCTGCGCGTATGCGAATCCGGCCTGATTGTCGTTCCGGGCAAATCCGGCCCGAGCGTGGGCACGGAGAAGGCGTGGAAGCGTCTGGCTGACGCGGGCAAGCCGTGCATGTTCTACATTTCCAAGATTGATGAGGAAAATTCCGATTATTATACCTCTCTGCACAAGCTGCAGAAGGCATTCGGCGTAAGCGTTTGCCCGATCGTCGTTCCGATTTTCGAGGGCAATCGTGAGACCGTCGGCGTTGTTGACTGCGTTGTCCGCAAGGCATACCGCATGGAAGGCACGGATCGCGTGGAAATCCCGATTCCGGAAAACATGGTCGAGCGCGTTGACCAGCACCGCGCGGCGCTGTGCGAAAATATCGCAGAGCTGTCCGAGGACCTCATGGAGCGCTACTTTGCCGGTGAGGAATTCTCTGACGAAGAACTGATTGCCGGTCTGCGCCAGGGCGTGCTCGAGCGCGTGATTGTCCCGACCTTCTGCGGCACCGTTGCCACCGGCATCGGCTCGTTCGCACTGCTCAAGGGCATTTGCGATTACATGCCGTCTCCCGACCAGGGTCAGGTTGAGGTGTGCGAGGACGGCGACGATCTCGTGGAGATTCCGTGCAATCCGAACGGCACACCGTGTGCATTTGTATTCAAAACCACCGCTGACCAGTACGGCAGATTCAGCTATTTCAAGGTTGTCGCCGGTTCGGTCAAGCAGGATATGACGCTGCTCAACCATCGCATGGACGCGACGGAAAAGATGGGACATATTTATTCCATCTGCGGCAAGAAGAGCACGGAGGTCAAGGAGATCGCCTGCGGCGATATCGGCGCGGTTTCCAAGCTGGCAACGACCAAGACGGGCGATACGCTGTCGATGAGCGTGCGCGCAGTCAATCTGGAGGGCATTCCGTTTGCTGTGCCGTGCTATGCACAGGCGATTTCGCCCAAGACCAAGGGCGGCGAGGAAAAAATTGCATCCGGCCTGAACAAGCTGGCGGACGAGGATCCGACCTTCAGCTTTACCATCAACAAAGAGACACATCAGAGCATTCTCAGCGGCTCCGGCGATATTCATCTGGATGTCATCTGCTCCAAGCTGAAGAATCGTTTCGGCGCAGAGGCTGTGCTCTCCGCACCGATCGTACCGTACCGTGAGAAGATTCGCAAGAAGGTTACTGTCGAAGGCAAGCACAAGAAACAGTCCGGCGGTCATGGTCAGTATGGTCATGTCAAGATGGAATTCTCTCCGTATCCGGAAGGAGATTTCCTGTTTGAAGAGCACATCTTCGGCGGCTCCGTCCCGAAGAACTTCCATCCGGCAGTCGAAAAGGGCATCCGCGAGGCAATGGAACACGGCGTTCTCGCCGGCTATCCGATGGTCGGCCTGAAGGCAGACCTGCTCGACGGCTCGTATCATGACGTCGACTCCAACGAGCTTTCGTTCAAGATGGCGGCGAAGCTGGCGTTTAAGGCTGGCATCCCGCAGGCCGATCCGGTTATCATGGAACCGATCTGCTCGATGAAGGTCTATATTCCGGACTCCTACATGGGCGATGTCATCGGCGATATCAACAAGCGCCGCGGCCGCATCATGGGCATGAATCCGGTTGACGGCGGTCAGGAAATTATTGCTGAAGTCCCGATGGCGGAGATCAGCGACTATGCGATTACGCTGCGCTCAATGACACAGGGCAGAGGCTCGTTCGTATCGCAGTTTGAGCGCTATGAGGACGCACCTCCGGCAGTACAGGAGAAGGTCATCGAAGCGGCTAAGGCTGCAGAATAAGGGAAGAAAATGGTTTTCCGCCCCGCAGATGGATTCTGCGGGGCGGTTTTTTTGCGTCCGGCCCGGAGGGAAATGCTGTCATGAAGTGCGGGGACAGCGCATAGGTTGTACCAGAACATCAGACGGCGAGGAGCGGGAGAGACATGTTTATCATCACGGCGAAACTATCAAAGCGCAAACTGGCGATGGGAGCGGCAGCGCTTGCCGCAATATTGCTCGCAATCGGGGCGGCTGCAGGACTGGCAGGAGATGTGGCGGCGATGGGAAGAGAAGCACTCGCGGCGGCAGGCTCCGCAGAAGCGGCGGAGACGGTGCAGGCGGCGGCCTCCACGCGGGCGCGGACAAACGAGGATCGTGTGGCATATCTGAAGGCCTGCGGCTGGGAGGTCGACCCGGATTCCTGTGAGATGCGGGAGGTCATTATTCCGGAGGATTTTGACGAGACCTATCAGAACTATGTGGATTTACAGGCGCGGCAGGGTTTTGACCTCGCGCGGCTGCGCGGCAAACGCGTCAAGCAGGCAATTTACACCGTGACCAACTATCCGGGCGGTGAGGAGGTGATTGCGGAGCTGCTGATCTACCGCGGCAATGTCGCGGCAGGCGATATCTGCTCGATGAAAACCGACGGCGGCTTTACGCGCGGCCTGATGGATCATCCGCAGAAAAACACAGATTCCACAAAGCAGACACAGGGCTCGGGCGGATCATGAGCATGATCTGCCATCGATATGACAAAAACAGACGCAAAAGCGGGCGAAACAAACGCCTGCTTTTGTGTTTTTGCAAAACACTCTTGTGCAAAACGCACAAAAGTGTTACAATAGTGAAAAATGTGGCAGGGAGGAACCTTGATGGCGCTGCAACGCATTGACAAGCTGTTGACATCCATGGGACTGTGTTCCCGGCGCGAGGCGGCGGCAGCCGCGCGCGGCGGTGCGGTTTCGGTGGACGGCGAAATATGCCGCGATGCGTCGAGAAAGGTGGATCCGCAGCACAGCTGCGTCACGTTTCGCGGCAAGCCGGTCGGGTACACGGAGCATGTGTATCTGATGATGCACAAGCCGACAGGCGTGCTGTGTGCCACGAAAGATCGGGAACAGAAAACGGTACTTGACCTGCTGCCCGCGCAGTACCGTTCGCGCGGCGTGTTTCCAGTGGGGCGTCTGGACAAGGACACCTCCGGTCTGCTGCTGTTGACGGATGACGGTGCGCTCGGTCACGCGCTGACCTCCCCCCGCCGTCACGTGCCGAAGGTATATCGCGCGCTGGCGGACGGCGTGCTCGGGGCGGCGGATGCCGCGGCCTTTGCGGACGGACTGGTGCTCGGAGACGGAACGGTCTGCCGGCCGGCGGAGCTGCAGATTGACGATGTCAGCGGGGCGCAGTCCCGGGTGACGGTGACGGTGCACGAGGGCATGTATCATCAGGTGCGGCGCATGCTGGCCGCGCGGGGGGCACCTGTGCGCACGCTGATGCGTGTGTCCGAGGGGCCGCTTGCGCTCGATCCCCAGCTGGCGCCCGGCAGCTGGCGCGCACTGGAGCAGGGAGAAGTTGATATTCTGCGTGCCTGCTGCGGGCAAAATACGGAAAACAGTCCGTGAATGGCTGCATAGGGAAAAATTCACAAACAGACACAAAAAAATTTGTACAAATTTCTGTCGATTTGTGTTATAATGGATGAAATGAACGACGGCAAGACAGAGAGATTGGTAATGTTTCTGTTCTGCACAAACGATCGAAGGCGCAGACAGATAACTGATAGCTAAAGAAGGGTGAAATGAAGATGGCATCAAGAATGTTTCAATCGATTATTCTCCAGATGAAAGATGCGGTTGACCGCACGATCGGCATTATCAATGCCAGCGGCGCAGTGGTCGCATGTACCGACCTGAAGCGCATCGGCGAAATGCGAGAGGACGCAGTGGCAGAGCTGTCCTATGTCGGCGATATGATTCGCTTCGGCGGATACACATACCGGCCGGTTGCGGATCGGAACACCCGCTTTGAATATGCTGTTTTTGTACACGGCGAGGATGAGAGTGCCCGCGGCATCTGCTCGATGGCAACCATCGCGATCAGCAACATTAAAACGCTGTATGATGAGAAGCATGACAAGGCAACCTTCGTCAAGAATATCATCATGGACAACATTCTGCCGGGTGATATTTATATCAAATCACGCGAACTGCACTTTGAGAGCGAAACCCCGCGCGCAGTATTTCTGATCCGTCAGGAGGAGCACGCGGATGTGGCGGCGCTCGATGTCATTCAGGGCCTGTTCCCGGACAAGCAGCGCGATTTTGTCCTGCACATCAACGAGACCGATGTTGTTCTGGTCAAGGAGGTGCGTGAGACGGCCGACGCCAAGGAGCTGTACAAAATTGCCAAGAATATCGAGGAGACGCTGGACAATGAGCTTCAGATCAAATGTCTCATCGGCATCGGCACGGTTTCCTTCCAGCTCAAGGACATTGCCAAGTCGTTCAAGGAGGCGCAGGTTGCCCTGGAGGTCGGGGTTGTATTTGACACCGAGAAAAATATCATCAACTATGAGAACCTCGGTCTCGGCCGCCTGATCTACCAGCTGCCGACGACGCTGTGTGAAATGTTCCTCAGCGAAATTTTCAAAAAGGGATCGATTGATGCCCTCGATCAGGAAACCCTGTTCACCATTCAGAAGTTCTTTGAAAATAACCTGAACGTGTCCGAAACATCGCGCAAGCTGTTTGTACACAGAAATACACTCGTTTACCGTCTGGAAAAGATCAAGAAGCTGACCGGACTGGATCTGCGTGAGTTTGACCATGCGATCGTATTCAAGGTTGCGCTGATGGTACGCAAGTACCTGGCATCCCGTGAATCCGGACGCATTCAGCCGTAATTTGAGGAGTGTTTTGCATTCATGAAACCCGCAACGATCAAACGAATTGTCGCTGCGCTCGCGCTGGTGCTGGCTCTGCTGATGATTTTCAGCTCGCTGTCCGCATTGTTCTGAGCGTCTTTGTGCGGCGATCCGCAGATTGACACAACAAAGCATGCCGCTCTTTCCAAGCTCTTGAGGTTGGGAAAGCGGCATTCCTGCTTTTTCAGCGGCGGGCTGCCTGTCCGATTGCGGCGCACAGGGATTGCGCCGATTGTCCCCACAAGCAAAGGAGTGCTTTTTTCTATGAGAAAAATTGTAAAACTGTCTCTGCCGCGCGTGCTTCTTGTCGGCGTCATCGCCGCGGCCGTGTGCAGCACGGTGACCGGTCTGCTGGTCTATCACGCGGTTCGCCCGTCCGGCGAACTGGCAGAGGTCTATGATGCGCTGAACGAAGCCCAGCGCATTGTTGACAGCGAGTTTGTCGGAGAATATGAGACAGACGAGCTGCGCAATTATGTGCTCACCGGCTATGCCAGCGGTCTGGGTGACCGCTGGACGAGTTACATGACGCCCGAATACTATGCCGATTATCTCAAGTCCAAGGCGGACAGCACGGTCGGCATCGGTGTGACGGTGCGGGAGAGTGAAAAGGAGGACGGCAGCTCCGCTGTGCGCATTATTAAGGTGGCGCATCGTTCGCCGGCGGAAAAGGCGGGAATCGAGCCGTATGATGAGATAATCGCCGTGGGCGGCAAGACGATTGCCGAATGGGGCGGCTATGAAAAGGCAATCGATGCCATGCTCGGCGAGAAGGGCGAGCAGGTCACACTGCGTCTGCGCAGCTATCGCACCGGAGAGCAGGAAACGCTCACTGTCACGCGGCAGGAGTACGAGCAGATTCATGTCGATGCGCGCATGCTGGATGACAGCATCGGTTATATCGCCATCGAGACATTCACCGACCAGACGGATGAGCAGCTCGAACAGGCCATCGGGGACATGCAGAAAAAGGGCGCGGAGCGCCTGATCTTTGATCTGCGCAACAATCCCGGCGGACAGCTGGAGGCGCTGATTCAATCGCTCGACCCGCTGCTTCCCAAGGGCAACATCATTTCCCTCAAGGACAAAAAGGGCGGCACCAAAGTGTATTCATCCGACGCCAAGGAGCTTGACCTGCCCATGGCTGTCCTCGTAAATGCAGACTCGTACAGTGCGGCGGAGTTTTTTGCAGCTGCGCTGCAGGAATACGGAAAGGCGAAGATCGTCGGCGAAAAGACCGTCGGCAAGGGCTATTCCCAGCAGGGCTTCCCGCTCAAAAACGGCGGCTGCCTGAATCTCTCCACCCACTGCTACTACACGCCGAAGGGCGAAAGCCTGATCGGAAAGGGCGTGACGCCGGATGTTTCCGCCTCGCTCAGCAAGGAAAAGATCGAACGGTTTGAGGTGCTCGAGGACGCGGAGGATGACCAGCTGCAGGCGGCCATTCGGGCGGTCAGCACGTAATTTTTTCCGTCCGGATGGAAAAACCGTGCTTGACATCATTATAACGTGTTTATATAATGAAAGATATCGCAGCGCAGATGCGAAAATTTGTACGAAAATGAGAGGTATTGTCCATGAAGCAGGAGTTTAAACTGACACAGGAAAATCTGGATAAGCTGAAGGAAGAACTGGAATATCTCAAAACCGTCCGTATGCAGGAGGTCGCGGAGCAGATCAAGGAAGCACGTTCCTTCGGCGACCTGTCGGAGAATGCCGAGTATGACGAGGCGAAAAATGAGCAGGGCAAGGTTGCATCCCGTATCGCCGAACTGGACACGATTATTGCCAATGCGGTCATTATCACGGAGGATATGTATGCAAAGGATGAGGTTTCTCCCGGCTGCCGCTTCAAGGTAATCGACCTCGAATTCGATGAGGAGGAGGAATATCACTTTGTCGGATCGCAGGAGGCGGATCCGATGGAGGGCAAGATTTCCGACGAGTCCCCGTTTGGCAAGGCAGTTCTGGGACATAAGGTGGGCGACATCGTTGAAGTTGCAGCACCGAATGATCTCATTGTTAAGTTTAAGATTACAGAAATTATCAAGTAAGGAAATGAGGCTGCCCTCCAGTCCGCAACAGGATGGCGGGCAGTTCTTTTGCACGGAATAGAGGAGGAAAAATATGGAGCAGCAGGGCAATCGACCTGTGAAGCCGGTTCGTTCCGAATCGGAGGAGCATGAAATCCGCGCGGCAAAGCTGGCCGCCATGCAGGAGGCGGGCTGTGACCCGTTCCAGCAGGTTCGCTATGACCGCACAAACTACACAACGGATATCACAGAGCATTTCGACGAGATGGAGGGCAGAATTGTCCGTCTCGCCGGCCGCATGATGAGCAAGCGCATCATGGGCAAGCTGACGTTTTCCGACCTGACCGACCGCTATGGCCGCATTCAGCTGTGCGTCAAGCGCGATCTGCTGGGTACAGAGGAATACAAGCAGTTCAAGAAATATGACATCGGCGACATCATCGGCATTGAGGGCGAGGTGTTCCGCACACAGAAGGGTGAAATTTCCGTGCGCGTGAGCAGCCTGCAGCTGCTGTCCAAGTCGCTGCGCCCGCTGCCGGAAAAGTGGCACGGCCTGAAGGATACCGACATCCGTTACCGCCGCCGCTATGTCGATCTGATCGTCAATCCGGAGGTGCGCCGCACATTTGAAAACCGTTCCAAGATTGTGCGCGAAATCCGCAATTTCTTTGACAATCGCGGCTTTATGGAGGTAGAAACCCCCTGCCTCAACACCATTCCGGGCGGTGCCGCGGCGCGTCCGTTTATCACGCATCACAATGCACTGGATCTGGATATGTACATGCGCATCGCCACCGAGCTGCACCTCAAGCGCCTGATTGTGGGCGGCCTTGAGAACGTGTATGAAATCGGCCGTATTTTCCGCAATGAGGGCATGGACACCAAGCACAATCCGGAGTTTACGACGATCGAGGTCTATCAGGCCTATACCGATTATCACGGCATGATGGATCTGACAGAGGATATGGTCATTCACTGCTGCGAGAAGGTGCTCGGCACGACCAAGGTCACCTATCAGGGCACCGAACTGGACTTTTCCAGAGGCTGGAAGCGCATGACGATGGCGGAAGCCGTCAAGGAATACGCAAAGCTGGACTTCATGGCGATGGACGGGGAGCAGGCGCTCGCCGCTGTGCGCGAGGCCGGCTTCGAGGTGGAAAAGGGCAAGGAGAGCTGGGGCGACCTGCTGGCTATGGTATATGATGAGACCGTAGAGGAAAACCTGATTCAGCCGACCTTTATCACCGATTATCCGGTTGAGATTTCGCCGCTTGCCAAGCGCAAGCCGTCCGACCCGCGCCTGACCGAGCGCTTTGAGTGCTTTGTCTACGGCCGCGAGCTGTGCAACGCGTTCTCCGAGCTGAACGACCCGATTGACCAGCGCGGACGCTTTGAGCGTCAGGTTGAGCTGCGCAATGCCGGCGATGACGAGGCAAACATGATGGATGAGGATTATCTGTGCGCGATGGAGTATGGCCTGCCGCCCACGGGTGGTATGGGCATGGGCATTGACCGTCTGGTCATGTTCCTGACCGACAGCGCATCCATTCGCGATGTCCTGCTGTTCCCGACGATGAAGCCGCTTGACTAATTGAAGCAAACAAAGCCTGAGCGGCAGTTTGTGCTGTTCAGGCTTTCCCCATAGGTGGACGTGAGAGAGAAAGAACAGGCGATAAGGGGGGAGACAAAGGCATGACCGTGCGGATTGAAAGCCGGGAAAATGCGCTGATTAAGCATTTGACACGCCTTTCTGCCGACCGAAAGTTTCGGCGGGAGACAGGAGAAATGGTAGGTGAGGGCGGCAAGCTGCTCGGAGAGGCACTCGCGAGCGGCGCAGGCGTACATGCCGTGCTGACGGCTGACGGCGCAGCGGTTTCCGAGGATCTGCTGCACGCGGCGGAGCGGGCGGGCGCAAAGCTGTACCGCTGTCCAGCGGCATTGCTGGCAAAGGTTTCCAATGTCAAAACGCCGCAGGGAATCGTGTTTTCCTGTGCACGCCCGGTTGCCGGGCTGCACGCGCTGTCCGGCGCGCGCCGGCTGATGGTGCTGGAGGGCCTGCAGGACCCCGGAAATCTGGGAACCATCATGCGCACAGCGGATGCCTTTGCGCTGGACGGACTGATTTTGTGCGAGGGCTGCGTGGACCCGACCGCGCCGAAGGTCGTGCGTGCGACGATGGGGGCAGTGTTCCGCCTGCCGACGGCGGCGGCTTCGCTTGCAGAGACGGCGGATTTCCTGCGCGAACTGAAGATTCCGCTGTATGCCGCGGCGCTCAGCGCGGACAGCGTGCCGGCCACACAGGTGGATTTGCACCGCGCGGCCGTGCTCATCGGCAACGAGGGACGGGGCGTGACCCGTCAGGCGGTCGAGCAGTGCGACGGACAGATTATCATTCCGATGGCGGGGCGCGCGGAATCGCTCAATGCGTCGGTGGCGGCCGCCATTCTCATGTATGAAATGAGCCGGACAGGGGAGGCGGACGCATGACCAATCCGCTGTTATACTGGCTCTGGCTCGCCGAGCGGCCCGGCTGCAGTGCAAAACTGGCGCATCGCCTGCTGCACGCGTTTGGTTCGCCCGAGGCAATTTGGCGTGCGGACCGCGAGCAGCTCGCCGCTGCCGACTCCCTTTCGAGAGCCAAACTGGACGCGCTCGCGGACAAGGATTTGACGTACGCGCGCCGGATTGCAGACGACTGTGCGCGGCTGCATATTGATATTGTGACGGCGGATGCGGAACAATATCCCCGGCAGCTGCTGGATCTTTCCGATGCGCCGCTGGTTCTGTATGTGCGCGGCACACTGCCGGACTTTGAGGAACAGCTGACGATTTCCGTCGTCGGCACGCGGCGGGCAACGCCGTATGGCCTGCGCGCGGCACGCTATTTTGCCGGAAATCTCGCGCAGCGCGGCTGTATTAT
The DNA here is from genome assembly GCA_002449635.1 of Clostridiales bacterium UBA7011. GTDB lineage: Bacteria > Bacillota > Clostridia > Oscillospirales > Butyricicoccaceae > Butyricicoccus_A. The sequence continues at coordinate 12,756 of DJXF01000087.1, forward strand.
CGTATCGGGCATGGCACGCGGCATTGACGGCGAGGCACATCGCGCAGCGCTGGAAGCGGGCAATGTGACGGTGGCTGTGCTCGGCTGCGGCGTGGATGTCTGCTATCCGTGGCAGCATGAGCAGCTGATGCAGCGGATTATCCGGCAGGGAGCTGTCATCAGCGAATACCCGCCGGGAACCGAACCGGCCGCCAGACATTTTCCGGCGCGCAACCGCATCATAACCGGTCTGAGCCGGGGCACACTGGTGGTAGAGGCGCCGAAAAAATCCGGCGCGATGATCTCCGCTGATCTCGCCCTCGAGCAGGGGCGGGATGTGTTTGCCGTTCCCGGCGACATCAACCGCCCGAACAGTGCCGGCTGCAATGCGTGCATCCGGGAGGGCGGCGCGGCGCTGGTGCAGACACCGGGAGACATTCTGGCGTGCTATGCACATCCGAGGCAGCCGGGGGCGCCCCGTGCGCGAAAGCCGGATGTCCGGCAGGAGGAGCAGCTTCATCTGGATTCTCCGGAAGTATTTGCCGCCGCGCCGCGCACAATGCGCACGCTGGAGGGCGGTGAGCCGGAGCGCACGGTCTGGCAGGCTGTGCACAGCGGCCGGCACACCGTTGATGAGATTGTCAATGAGACAGCGCTGCCGGCATCCGATGTGCTCACGGCGCTGACGATACTGGAGGTCGGCGGCTATGTCCTGCGCGTGGGAGAGGGTTTCTGCGCCGCGGATGATGTGCAGCTGCCGCAGCAAACGAACGAAGAACCGAACTTGGGTTGAATAGATTTTTGGTGCGTCCCGCATGCGGCGGCGCACCGGCACAGGAGGAAAGACATTCATGTCAAAGCTTGTCATAGTGGAGTCCCCCGCAAAGGCAAAGACCATCGGGAAATATCTCGGTACGGATTACGTCGTCAAGGCGTCGATGGGACATCTGCGTGATTTACCGGCAAAGACCATGGGCGTGGATATCGAGCATGATTTCCGCCCGGAATATATTCCGATTGACGGAAAGGATAAGATCATCAATGAGCTGCGCGACGCGGCGGAGGAAAGCGATTTTGTGTATCTCGCAACCGACCCCGACCGCGAAGGCGAGGCGATTTCATGGCATTTGAAGGAGCTGCTGTATCTCGGCGATCAGCGCTCAAAGCGCGTGACCTTTAACGAGATCACAAAGCGTGCCGTGCAGGAAGGCATTGCCCATCCGCGCGACATCGATCTCGATCTGGTCGACGCACAGCAGGCGCGGCGCATTCTCGACCGCATTGTGGGCTACGAGCTGTCCCCCTTCCTCTGGCGGAAGGTCAAGCGCGGTCTGTCTGCGGGCCGCGTGCAGTCGGTGGCGACGCGCATGGTCGTTGACCGGGAAAAAGAAATCCGCGCCTTTGTGCCGGAGGAATACTGGTCGCTGGAGGCAGAGCTTGCCGCACCGGCGGGCGGCGTGTTTACCGCATCGTTTTACGGCGATGCCGGCGGAAAGGTGGAGCTGAAGGACGAGGCGCAGACGAACGCCGTCGTGACAGCTGTTACCGGCAAGCCGTTTACCGTGGGCAAGGTTCGCCGCGGCAAAAAACGCAAAAATCCGGCCCCTCCGTTTATCACTTCGACGCTGCAGCAGGAGGCGAGCCGCAAGCTGGGCATGACGCCGCGCCGCACGATGGCGGTCGCACAGCAGCTGTATGAAGGCATTGAGATCGGCGAGGCAGGTCTGACCGGTCTGATTACCTATATGCGTACCGACTCGCTGCGGCTGTCCGATGAGGCGACAGCCGCGGCCAAGGATTTCATTGTGCAGCGCTATGGTGCGGAGTATTATCCGGCGAAAAAGCGCGTGTTCCGCACGAAAAACAACGCGCAGGACGCCCACGAGGCCATTCGTCCGACCAATGTCATGATGACGCCGGACGACCTGCAGCCGCACCTGACACCCGAGCAGTACAAGCTGTATAAGCTGATCTGGAGCCGGTTTGTGGCCTGCCAGATGGCAGAGGCGATTCTGGACACGGTTTCGGCAGATATTCTGTCGGAGGGCTATGTGTTCCGTGCGAGCGGCTACAAGGTGGCATTTCCCGGCTTTACCGCGGTTTATGAGGAGTCGACGGACGACGGCAAGGGCGATACCGGCTCCGGCAAGCCGCTGCCGAATTTCGACGAGGGCGATACGCTCGCCTGCCGGAAGCTGACGCCGGCACAGCACTTCACGCAGCCGCCGGCGCGCTATACCGAAGCATCGCTCATCAAGGCGATGGAGGAAAAGGGCATCGGCCGCCCGTCCACCTATGCGCCGACGATTTCGACCATTCTCGCGCGGGACTACGTCGTGAAGGAGGGGCGCAGTCTGCGCCCGACCCCGCTCGGCGAGGGCGTCACGGAGCTGCTTGTGGATAAGTTCACCTCGGTCGCCGACTTGACCTTTACGGCGCATATGGAAGAGGAGCTGGACGAGGTCGAAAGCGGCAAAATGTCCTATGTCGAGGTTTTGCGCCGTTTCTACGGCGACTTTGAGTCCGCGCTGCAGCAGGCGGAAAAGGATCTCGAGGGACAGCGCATCAAGATCAAGGACGAGGAAACCGATGTCGTCTGCGAGCTTTGCGGGCGCAAAATGGTCATCAAATCCGGCCGGTTCGGCAAGTTTCTCGCCTGCCCGGGCTATCCGGAGTGCAAAAATACCAAGCCGATTGTCGAGGAGACCGGCATCACCTGCCCGAAATGCGGCGGTCAGATCGTCGGGCGCAAATCCAAGCGCGGCTATCCCTATCTCGGATGCAGCAACTATCCCGACTGCACCTTTATGACGTGGGATAAGACCACCAAGGAGGAGTGTCCGGAATGCGGCTCTGCGCTGTTCCGCCACTACGACCGCGAGACCGGCGAGACGCATCTGGTGTGCTACAAGGACGGCTGTGACTACAAAAAGTTCATCAGCAAGCGCACGCCGCGCAAGACCAAGGCGCAGAAGGAAGCGGAGGCGGCTGCCGCCGGCGAGACGACAGACGAGAGCAAGCCTGCGCGCAGGACGGCGAAAAAGACAGCTGCAAAGAAGACTGCATCCAAAAAGACAACAAAGACAACGAAAAAAACAGCTGCGAAGAAGACAACTGCGAAGAAGACGGCAGCGAAGAAGACCGCCGCAGCACAGGAGGTCACCGATGCCGAATAATGCAATTGTGATCGGTGCGGGTCTCGCGGGCAGCGAGGCGGCGTGGCAGCTGGCACAGCGCGGCATTGCGGTCGACCTGTACGAGATGAAGCCGAAGCGCATGACACCCGCACACCACACCGCGGATTTTGCCGAGCTCTGCTGCTCCAATTCGCTGCGCGGCGCGGAAATCTGCACCGCCCCCGGCCTGCTCAAGGAGGAGCTGCGGCGGGCGGGAAGTCTGCTGATTGCCTGCGCCGATGCCACGCGCGTTGAGGCGGGCGGCGCACTCGCCGTCGACCGGACGGCGTTCTCCGCGCGGGTTACGGAGAAAATCCGTTCCCATCCGGGCATTGCGGTGCACGAGGAAGAGGTCACACATCTGCCGGAGACAGGACATGTGATTGTGGCGACCGGCCCGCTGACGTCGGATGCGCTGTTTGACGACATTCGGAGCAGGCTCGGTCAGCGCGAATATCTGCATTTTTATGATGCGGCGGCGCCGATCGTCAGCTTCGGCTCGATTGATATGGAACATGCCTATTTCGCCTCCCGTTATGACAAGGGAACGGCGGATTACATCAACTGCCCGATGAACCGCGAAGAATATGACGCGTTCTGGGAGGCGCTCTGCGCGGCGGAACAGGCGCCCGTGCACGGCTTCGAGGACAAAAAGGTATTTGAGGGCTGCATGCCCGTCGAAGTCATGGGACGGCGCGGACACGACACGCTGCTGTACGGACCGCTCAAGCCGGTCGGTCTGCGCGACCCGCGCACCGGAAAAGATCCGTATGCCGTCGTACAGCTGCGCCGCGACAATGCGGCAGGTTCCCTGTACAATCTCGTCGGCTTTCAGACCCATCTGCGCTTTCCGGAGCAAAAGCGTGTCTTTTCGATGATTCCGGCGCTGCGCAATGCGGAATTTGTGCGGTACGGCGTGATGCACCGAAACACCTTTATGGATTCGCCGCGCCTGCTCGACCGGCATTTTCGCCTGCGGGAGGAGCCGCGCATCCGCTTTGCCGGACAGATGACCGGCGTGGAGGGCTATATCGAATCCACTGCGTCCGGCTTTGAGACCGGCGTCAATCTGGCGCGCGAGCTGAACGGGCTGCCGCTCATCGAGTTTCCGGACACGACCGCCATCGGTGCACTCGGTCTGTATGTCTCGAACGAAGCCAATACAAAATTCCAGCCGATGAACATCAACTTCGGCATTATTCAGCCGCTCGGCCGCCGGGTCAAGGGCAAGCGGGAGAAAAATACACAAATTGCGCTGCGTGCGCTGGAGCATCTGGACGGACTGCTGGATGCGGTAAAGGAGGGTTCCCTTTGAAACTCATTATCGATGCAATGAGCGGCGACAATGCGCCGGAGGCAATCGTATCCGGCTGCGTGATGGCCGCGCGTGAATTCGGACACGAATATATTCTGGTCGGAAAAGAGCACACGATTCGCACCCTGCTCAAAAAGGAAAAGGCGGGCGATCTGCCCATCACGGTTCAGCCGGCATCGGATGTCATCGACATGCACGACGATCCCGCGATGGCGGTGCGCCGCAAAAAGGATGCGTCCATGTCGGTTGCGCTGCGCCTGCTGCGCGACGGCGCGGGCGATGCGCTCATCTCCGCGGGAAATACGGGTGCGCTGCTGTCCGGCGCGACGCTGGTGGTCAAGCGGATCAAGGGGATCCGCCGCGCGGCACTGCCCCCGGTCATGCCCTGCAGGGGCGGACATGTTATGCTCATCGATGCCGGCGCAAACGCGGAGTGCACGCCGGAATATCTGCTGCAGTTTGCCTACATGGGCAGCTTCTACATGCAGAAGGTGATGGGCGTTGCGTCACCGCGCGTCGGTCTGGTCAACAACGGCGCGGAGGACACCAAGGGCGATACGCTGCGGCGCGAGACCTATGACCTGCTCAAGCAGGCGGATGCCGAAGGACGCATTCGTTTTGTCGGCAATGTGGAGGGCAGCGATGTGCCGATGGGCGCGTGTGATGTCGCGGTTTCCGACGGCTTTACGGGCAATGTCATGCTCAAGACGGTCGAGGGCGTTGCGACCTTCCTGATGGGAGAGCTCAAGTCGGCATTTCTCACCAATGCCCGCACCAAGCTCGCGTATCTGCTGGTCAAGCCGGCAATGCGCCGGCTGAAAAGCCTGCTTTCGACAAGCGAGGTCGGCGGCGCGCCGTTTTTAGGCATCTGCAAGCCGGTGTTCAAGGCGCACGGTTCTTCGGACGCGCGTGCGATTCGTTCGGCGGTCAAACAGGCGGTCAGCTTTGTGGAGGCGGATGTTGTCGGCGAAATTACCCGCAATATTGACCACATGACACTGTGAGTCGGTTTTTCTATTGACACAACGGTCTTCGTCGCATATCATTTGATTCATACGGCGGAGACCGGCCAAAGCAGGCAGGGAGGTGAACGTGGTGGTATTCGAGAAGGTGTGTGACATTCTCTCGGAGCAGCTCGGTGTGGACACGGAAGAGCTCAGTATGGACACGAGGATCGTGGATGATCTTATGGCGGACTCGCTTGATATGGTAGAGATCATGATGAGCATTGAGGATGCGTTCGGCATCGAGGAGGTCCCAACCGAGAAAATGGAAGAGATCAAGACAATCGGAGACATTGTCCGATACATCGGTGAGGATGATTAAACCGCACCGATCCTGCATGAATCGAAACAATCATTTGACCGAAAAAACAGTGTCTGAATGCGGCGCGGCATCACCGGAGCGCGGGGTGCGGCAGAGGGCTCAAAATTCGGACGCTGTTTTTTCGGAAAACAGGTGTTTCCGCTTGTGCGGCGATGCAACAATGCGGGTGTATCTGTCCTGCGCGGCGGCGCACCCGATGGATAAAAAGAAAGGAGCGAAACGATGATGGAAAAGGATGAGCTGATTTATCAGTTCCGCGACACCGGATTGCTGACGACGGCGATGACGCATTCCTCCTATGCCAACGAGCATCGGGAGCAGCATATCCAGAACAATGAGCGGCTGGAGTTTCTTGGCGATTCCATACTCGGACTGGTGTCCGCAGACTATGTATTCCACCGCTGTCCCAATGTACCGGAGGGTCAGCTGACGAAGCTGCGCGCGGCGGTTGTATGCGAACAGACGCTGTATGAGGTTGCCAAGGAACTTGGGCTGGACCGCCTGCTTTTGCTCGGAAAGGGCGAAGAAAACGGCGGAGGACGCAAGCGCCCGTCGATTCTGGCGGATTCGGTGGAGGCGCTGATCGGCGCGATTTATCTGGACGGCGGACTGGAGGCCGCCCGCGCCTTTATTCTGTCCTTCCTTCCGGCGAAGGTGGATCTGGCCGAACAGGGCGGCGCATTCCGCGACTACAAGACCGCCCTGCAGGAAATCGTACAGAAGAACCGGCAGGAGACACTGACCTATCAGCTGACCGGGGAAAGCGGGCCGGACCATGACAAGCGGTTTACCGTACAGGTGCTGCTCAACCGCAATATTTTTGCGGAGGGCACCGGACGCAGCAAAAAGGAAGCCGAGCAGATGGCGGCCAAGGCTGCGCTTGCGCTGATGGGACAGGTCTGAGCAGATGGCATCGATTGTGCCGGTTTTTGTGCCGCATGCGGGCTGTCCCTGCCGCTGTGTCTTTTGCAATCAACGGACGATTGCGGGACAGCAGGCGCAAATGACGCCGGAAAAGGCGCGGCACATTCTCACACAGGCGCTTTCCGTTCTGCCGGAGGGAAGTGCGCCGCAGGCCGCTTTTTACGGCGGCAGCTTTACAGCCATCCCGGTGGACGAGCAGGAGGCGCTGCTCGAGGTGACAGATTCCTTTCTGCACACCGGACAGCTGTCCAGCGTGCGGCTTTCTACGCGGCCGGATGCGATTGACATCCCGACGCTCGAGCGGCTGCGCCGGCACGGCGTTTCCGTGATTGAACTGGGTGCGCAGTCGATGGACAATGAAGTACTGCGGCGCGCGGCGCGCGGACACACGGCGGAGGATACCGTCCGCGCTTCCCGGCTCGTCCGGGCGGCGGGCTTTTCGCTCGTTTTGCAGACGATGGCGGGACTGCCCGGCGACACGCGCGAGACCGTGTGCCGTACCGCGCAGCGCATTGCGGCGCTGCAGCCCGACGGCGTGCGCATCTATCCTGTGGCGGTTCTGCCCGACACGGAGCTGTACGACCTGTGGCGCGCGGGAGCGTATACCCCGCTCGATGTGGACACAGCGGCGGTCTGGTGCGCGGATATGCTGGATGTGTTCCGGCGGGCAAACATCCCTGTGCTGCGCATCGGGCTCAACCCGACAGAGGAGCTCAGCTGCACGGTCGCCGCGGGCGCGTATCATCCCGCAATGGGTGAGCTGGTGTGGAATGAGCTGTGGTATCGCCGGCTGCGCGCCCGGCTAGAACGGCAGAAAGATGGCATACTGATGGTACCGGCGCGCGAGCTGTCTCGTGCAATCGGACAAAAACGGCGCAATGTGCTGCGCTTGCAGCGGGAATTTCCCGAACGGGACATCCGCATCTGTGCCGAAAAGCAGGAGGACGAATCATGGACTTAATGGAGGCAATGCGCCGCCGGCATTCGGTGCGCGCCTATCAGGACAGGCCGCTCGGCGCGGCAGCGGCGGAGCTGCAGCAGTGCATCGAGCAGTGCAACCGGGAGAGCGGGCTGCATATTCAGCTGGTACAGAATGAACCGAAGGCATTTGCCGGCCGCATGGCGCGGTACGGGCATTTTTCCGGCGTGAAAAATTATATTGTCCTCATCGGGAAAAAGGGCGAAAAGCTGGAGGAGCAGTGCGGCTATTACGGCGAAAAGATCGTGCTTCGCGCACAGCAGCTGGGGCTGAACACCTGCTGGGTCGCGCTGACCTATCAGAAAATTCCGGAAGCCTTTACCGTTGCAGCAGGGGAAAAGCTCGTGCTTGTCATCGCCGTCGGTTACGGCGTGACAGAGGGCGCCGCGCACAAATCCAAGTCTGCCGGAGCGGTCAGTCATGCCCCCGCAGATGCGCCGCAGTGGTTTCGCAGCGGCGTGGAGGCCGCGCTGCTCGCGCCGACTGCCGTCAATCAGCAGAAATTCTCCTTTTCCCTGACCGGTCCAAACCGGGTTTCAGCAAAGGCGGGCTTTGGCTTTTACACCAAGGTCGATCTCGGCATTGCAAAGTATCATTTTGAACTGGGTGCCGGAACGGAAAACTTCACATGGCTCTGATTGCCCCGCTCCTGCTTGCCGCTGCATTGCGGCGGAGGGAGCGGTTTTTTTCTGCGCACGGCGCAAATGTTAAAATGGTAACAGTGCCGTATCATTTTTGCTCTGTCGATTGCATCCGGTGGGAAAACATGGTATGCTGTATACTAGAATTGGTATCGGCAGAAACAAAAGCTGCCGATAGAAGGGAAGCGTGAGGGAAACGCGTGTATCTGAAATCGCTCGAATTACAGGGGTTTAAATCATTCCCCGACCGAACAACCATCCGCTTTTCTGATGGTATGACGGCAATCGTCGGACCGAACGGAAGCGGAAAATCGAATATCTCCGACGCCATCCGGTGGGTGCTGGGTGAGCAGTCGACCCGCAGCCTGCGCGGCGCAAAGATGGAGGATGTCGTTTTCGGCGGCACATCGAGGCGAAGCCCGATGGGTGCGGCACAGGTCACACTGATTCTGGATAATTCCGCGGGGCAGTTCCCCGTGGAGGCGGCCGAGGTCATGGTGACGAGAAAATACTATCGCTCCGGCGAGAGTGAATACTTCCTCAACCGCAAGCGGGTGCGCCTGCGCGATATTCGGGAGGTGTTCATGGACACCGGTCTCGGACGGGATGGATATTCCATCATCGGACAGGGCCGAATTGATGAAATCCTCGCGGTCAAGAGCACCGACCGCCGCGAGGTATTTGAAGAAGCCGCCGGCGTGACGCGCTTTCGCACGCGCAAGGAAGAGGCGGAGCGCAAGCTGGAACAGACGGCAGACAACCTTGTGCGCATTCGGGATATCTGGAATGAGCTGGATGCGCGCTCCGGCCCGCTGGAAAAACAGGCGGAAAGCGCGAAAAAATTTCTCAAGCTGCGCGATGAGCTGCGCGTGCGCGAGGTGTCGCTCTGGATGGACACGCTGGACGGCATGAAGGACGCGCGTGATGCGGCGGAGCAGGCGCGGCAGGAGGCAGAGCACAAGCTGGAGACGGTGCGCGAGACCCAGCGGGAGCAGTATGCCCATGCCGAGCAGCTGGCGGAGCAGATGCGGCAGTCGGATGTCCGTGCCGAACAGCTGCAGGCACAGCTTTCCGCGGCAGAGGAAACCACAGCTGACCTGTCGCGCCGCGTTGCGGTGCTGACGGAGAGCCGGCGCAATGCAGAGGAAAACATCGGGCTGGCAAAGGGTCAGCTGGAGGCGCAGCGCGAACAGAACGAAGCGCTGGAGCAGCAGATGCAGGCGCGGAAAACGCGGCTGGAGGAGCTGACAGAACAGATTGAGCGGCGCATGACGGCGCTGAATACCCGGCAGCAGCAGACGGCTGCACTCGAGGAACGCGTACAGCGGGAGCAGAAGCGCGCCGAACAGCTGCGCGAGCAGGCGGAGCGGAGCAGCGAACAGCTGTTTACCGCACAGGCGGAAGCGCGCGCGGCGCAGCTGCAGCTGGAGGCACTCGAGGGGCGCAGCCGGAGCGCAGGCGACGATGTCCGCACCGCCCAAGGGCGTACAGAACGCGAACAGCTGGCGCAGAGCAATATGCAGCAGGCTATTGACGCGCTGCGTGAGGAAATTCACGCGGCGGAGGCGGAGCACAGCCGCGCACAGCAGGACACACAGCAGACGGCCGGACAGCTGGAGGAGGCGCGCCGCACCCATGCGGCGCTGACAGCGGCGCTGACCGACAGCCGCAACCGCGTGCGCATGCTCACAGAGCTGCAGCGCGATTACGAGGGCTTTTCGCGGGCAGTCCGTCTGGTCATGGGCCAGGCAAAAAACGGTGCGCTGCGGGGCGTGCGCGGACCGCTTTCCTCGCTTCTGCATGTATCGGACACCTATGTCATGGCGGTGGAGACTGCGCTCGGCGCGGCGGCATCCAATATCGTCGTGGAGACGGCGGAGGACGGCAAGCGCGCCATTCAGCTTCTGCGCAAAAAGGACGGCGGACGCGCGACCTTCCTGCCGATGGACACCATTCGCCCGCAGTCGCTGCGGGAGAGCGGACTGGAGCGCTGCCGCGGCTTTTGCGGTGTGGCGTCCGACCTGGTGGACTGCGAGGCGGATTACCGCGACATCGTAGACAATGCACTCGGGCGCACCGTTGTGGCGGAAAATCTCGACGCTGCGCTCGCGATTTCAAAGCAATACCGCAATCGGTTCCGTATCGTGACGCTGGACGGTCAGCTGATTCATGCGGGCGGCTCGATGACCGGCGGCTCGGCGGGACGTTCCTCCGGTATTCTCTCGCGTGCCAATCAGCTGGAGCAGCTGCAGAAAAAGGCGCGCGAACAGGAGGAAACGCTTGCCTCCCTGACGGCACGCGGCAGACAGCTCGCGGAGGATGCCGCACAGGCGGAGCGGCGCACGGCACAGTGTGCTGCTGTGCTCACCGAAAAGCGGCAGCAGCTTGCGGCGCTGTCCGCACAGGCGGAGCAGCATCAGCTTCTGCTCAACAGTGTGCGCGAGGCGGAGCAGCAGTTCCGCGCGGAGCAGAATGATGCCGAACAGCGGCGCACACAGCTCCGTCAGCAGATCGAACGGTTCGAGCAGCGCACAGCCGAGCTGGCACGCGAGCGGCAGCAGGCGCAGCAGACGCAGCAGCAGGCGGAGGAGCAGGCACAGCACGCGGCAGAGCAGCTCGCCGAGCAAAACCGCAGGACGGCGGAAGAGCATACGGCGCTGGTGCAGGCGCAGACCGAGCACGCGAGCGCCGGACAGGCGCTTGAGGAGCTGCGGGGCATGGCGGAAAGCGCCCGCCTCGCGGCGGAGGATCACCGCCGCCGCATGAACGAATACGAACAGACCATCCGGCAGGCGGATGAGGAGCGCGGCCGGCTGGAAAAACGCGGCGAGGAAAACCGCACGCATACAGAAGAGCTGCGCCGCCAGCTGCAGCAATGCGGACAGCAGCGCATACAGCTGGAGCAGAGCAAGACGGAGACGGAAAAGCAGGCGCGGCATATCGCAAACGAACTGGTGGCGCTGGAGCGCAGTCACGCGCAGGCTGAGGCTGCCGCGCAGCAGCTGCGCCGCGAGGAGCAGCAGATTCTCGACAAAATGTGGGAGAGCTATGAGCTGACACCGACCGCCGCGCGCCCGATTGTACAGCCGTTTGACAGCCGGCAGACGGAGGAAAAACGGACCGGCGAGCTGCGCCGCGCCATCCGCGCACTCGGCGCGGTCAATCTGTCGGCTGTGGAGGAATATGCCGAGGTCAGCGAGCGGCTGACCTTCCTGACCGAGCAGAAAAACGATCTGGAGCAGGCGGAAAACGAGCTGCGCGGCATCATTGCGCAGCTGACCGAGCAGATGAAGGAGACGTTTGCCGCCTCCTTTGCACAGCTCAATCAGTATTTCGGCGAGACATTCCGCGAGATTTTCGGCGGCGGCAGCGCTGAGCTGGCGCTGGAGGATGAGAGCGATATCCTCGGCTGCGGCATTGAAATCCGCGTGACACCGCCCGGCAAGACGCTCAAAACCCTGTCCCTGCTGTCCGGCGGAGAAAAGGCATTTGTCGCCATTGCGCTGTACTTTGCCATTCTCAAGGTGCGCCCGACCCCGTTCTGCGTGCTCGATGAGATCGAAGCCGCACTCGACGATGTCAATGTCACGCGCTTTGCACAGTATCTGCAGCGGCTGTCGGACAGGACGCAGTTCATCGTCATCACGCACCGCCGCGGCACGATGGAGGAGGCCGACATGCTGTACGGCGTCACCATGCAGGAGCGCGGCGTATCGCGCCTGCTCATGCTGAACATTGCGGATGTCGAGCGCGAGATGAAAATGGAACTCACCTGATGAAAAGAATTCCATCCGCTTCGGATGAAAAAATAGAATGAGGAGGAATCCGCAATGGGATTTTTCGATAAAATAAAAGAGGGCCTGAAAAAGACAAGCGCGGCGGTCAGCGAATCGCTCGGCGATGTCATGGCGGCGTTTGTCAAGGTGGACGAAGATCTGCTGGAGGAACTGGAAGAGGCGATGATCCTCGCCGACCTCGGTGCGGCGACGGCCTCCGAGGCAGTCGATCAGCTGCGCGACCGCGCAAAGCACGAGCGCATCGACACGCCGTTTGCGCTGCGTGATGCACTGTGTGATATTTTGTGCGATATGATGCAGGAGGACACCGGCCTGGATATCTCGCGGGAACCGGCTGTGATTCTGGTCATCGGGGTCAACGGCGTCGGCAAGACGACGACCATCGGCAAGCTGGCGGCAGCTTACACCGCACAGGGCAAGCGTGTCATGCTGTCGGCGGCGGACACCTTCCGCGCGGCGGCGGCCGATCAGCTGACGATCTGGGCGGAGCGCGCGGGCGCGGACATCGTCCGGCACGGCGAGGGCGCGGATCCTGCGGCCGTCGTGTTCGATTCGATTGCGGCGGCAAAGGCGCGCGGCTGTGACATCATTATCGTCGATACGGCCGGACGGCTGCACAACAAGACCAATCTGATGAATGAGCTGAACAAAATTGACCGCGTCATTTCGCGCGAGCTGCCCGACTCCAGCCGTGAGACACTGCTGGTGCTCGACGCGACGACCGGACAGAATGCCGTGTCGCAGGCAGAACAGTTTAACAAGGCGGCGAAGCTGACCGGCATTGTGCTGACCAAGCTGGATGGTACGGCAAAGGGCGGCATTGTCGTCGCGATTTCCGCCGGACTGGGCGTGCCCGTCAAATATGTCGGCGTGGGCGAAGGCATTGACGATCTGATGCCGTTTGAGCGCAGGGCGTTTGTCGAGGCGCTGCTGCCCGAAGAAGGAGGATTTTAAGCGATGGCAAGACCTGACCTGAGGCGCAACGATGAGATGCGCAAAATGAAGATTATTCCCGATTTTACGATACATGCGGAGGGTTCGGTGCTCATTTCCGTGGGCAATACCAAGGTCATCTGCAATGCGACGGTAGAGGAAAATGTGCCGCCGCACGTCAGGGGAACCGGACGTGGCTGGGTGACGGCGGAATACAGTATGCTGCCGCGCGCGACCAATACGCGCAGCCGGCGCGACGTTTCCAAGCTCAAGCTCAGCGGGCGCAGCGCGGAAATCCAGCGCCTGATCGGACGGGCACTGCGCGCTGTCACCGATATGGAGGCGCTGGGCGAACGGCAGATTATCATTGACTGCGACGTCATTCAGGCGGACGGCGGCACGCGCTGTGCGTCCATCACAGGCGGCTATGTCGCGCTGTGGCTGGCGTGCAAAAAGCTGGTGGACGACGGCGTGCTCGATAAAATCCCGCTGACCGGACAGGTTGCGGCGGTATCCGCCGGAATCTGGAACGATGAAGCGATTCTCGACCTCGCCTATGAGGAGGACTCGCATGCCATTGT
>DJXF01000033.1 GCA_002449635.1 Clostridiales bacterium UBA7011
CCGTGGAACGGGGTGTAAATGATCTTAAAGTCATCCGCAACCTGCGCAACGCAGTCCGGATTGATGCACATCTTCTGAATCTGACGCAGATAAATTTCATCGCTGTCCGGTCCGATGATCTTAATCAGGCCTTCGTCAACGGCCTGCTGATGATCCATCGTCTTGACCTCGGTGAACATATCGAGCGCGTCCATTTCCTTGGCGACAACGTCAGCCTCCTTCGGCGGCAGCTGTGCGCCGTCCTCCCAGTAGACCTTGTAGCCGTTGTACTCCTTCGGGTTGTGCGAAGCGGTAATCATGACGCCTGCGAGCGTGCCGTAGGTGCGCACCGCGAACGACAGCACCGGAACCGGGCGCAGGGATTCGTACTCGATAACCTGAATGCCGTTTGCCGCCAGAATGCTCGCCGCCAGATGGGAAAATTCATCCGACTGAATGCGGCTGTCGCATGCGATGGCGACGCCGCGCTGCATGGCGCGCGGGCCATACTGCTTAATCAGGTTTGCCAGACCCTGTGTGGCAGCGCCGACCGTAAAGCGGTTCATGCGGTACAGACCGACGCCGAGAATGCCGCGCAGACCTGCCGTGCCGAACGACAGCGGGGCAAAAAAGCGGTCCTGAATTTCCTTCTCGTCACCTTCGATGGCAGCCAGCTCGGCGTGCTCTGCCTCTGTCAGCGCCGGAGAATCCATCCACTTGCGATATTCTTCCATATAGCCCATTTTTCAACACCTCATATTCTTGTTTCTCCATCGGCGGAACCGATGGGATTTGCTGCAGGATGTCCAAGTTTCTCTAGGAAGATTATACAGCATTTTTCCGAAAATTTGAAGATATATTGTGGAATTTACAGCAATATTTTTCACCCGCCGGCAGCGGCATCCGATTCGAGGGTGATTTTGCCGAATGATGCCGCAATCTCACACAAGGAACAGAAAAAAGAACACAGCGGCGCGCCTGTGCGTGTTCACCGCTGTGTTTTTCCATCGGATATCTATTTACGGCATCTCTGCCCCGAGCACCTGTGCGCAGCGCGGCAGAAGTCCGGAAAGCTCCGCCAGCACGGTGCCGTAATTTGCCGCCGGAACGCCTGCCTCGCGGCAGATTTCCACCCGTGCCTGCACCGCCCGCTGCGTCATGGCACAGCCCGCGCAGTGAATCACGAGGTCATAGCTGTCAATATTCTCCGGCAGGTCGAGTCCGGACGCGTAGTCGATGTGCAGCCCCTCCCCGACCGCTTTGCGCAGGGCGCGCGGGATTTTCACGCGGCCGATATCGCGGTGCCAGCAGCCGTTTTTGCAGCCCTCCGCAATGAGCACGCGGCTTTGGGGTGTCAGAGAGGAAATCACATTTGCGCCCGCAATCGCGGTGTCGAGCACGCCGGTCTGCAGACTGTACAGCAGCGAATACGAGGTGAGCGGCACGGACTCCGGCACCAGACTGCGCACCTGGTCGAACAGGCGGGCATAGGCGATCACGAGGTCAACGCGCGGCAGCTCCTCCAGCACGTTCTTGAGATCGCGCAGCTCGGTGACGACGCAGCGCGCGCCGCATCGCAGCAGGGCGGTGATCATTTCATGCTCCTTTGGAGAGGCGCCGCCGGAGCCCATGGCGAGCATCAGCACATAATCGCCCGGCTTGACCAGTCCCTGCGGGATGAGCGGCGGCTCCAGGCGGTTGCGTTCCCGCACCATCTGCGTCAGCCGGGTGCGCAGCAGCGAGACCGAGCCGGGTGTCTGGGAAGAAATAAATACCGCATCGTGGAACTCGGTCTTGAGCCGTGCAATGTCGCCGGCATAGGCCTCATCGCAGTGGTTGAACACGAGCAGATACGGAATCCGGCTGCGCTCGAGCCACGCATGGTCGCGCGCATAGGCCCTGCGGTCAAATTCCTGTACATTGATGACATAAATCGCAATATCCGCGCGGCGCACAAGGTTGAGGGTGCGCCGTACGTTCTCGTCATGCAGCTCAGCCGTGCTGTTCAGTCCGGCCGTGTCGATCATAATCGCATCGCCTGCGCGGCCGAGCCTGCAGATTCCCACCACCGGATCAAATTTCGCCGCGCCCATGCCGGCTGACATCGCGCCGGTCAGCTGCAGGAAAATGCTGGTTTTTCCGCTGCCATTTTTTCCGAACAGGACGATATGTCGTTTGTTGCCGTCTATCACGGCAGAGTTAAGCCTTTGCCTCATTGCTGCTTCTCCTCCCGCGCGGGAGAGCCTCCTTTTGAAAGCGGATTCGCTGTCCAAACCGACAGTGCTATTTTTTGGTACTTCCCATTATAGCATGAAAACCGCGAAAGTACAGCATGCCGCGGCAGTTTTTCAGACAAAAACCGACCCTCATTTTTGCACACTGCGCACAAACCCCGCACGCAAAAAAGTCCCTGTGTCCGCGCGGGACACAGGGACGCCCATCACTTATTCTGTTCCGGCGCGCCGGATTTGTTCTCTCCGCCTCCGTGCGGACGGCGGCGCGGACGGCGGCGGCGCGGCGCGCGATGCGCATCGACAAACTCGCCCTTTTCCTCCCGCGGTTCCGTGTGCGGGCGGGCACCGCTGCCGCGGTGCTCCTCGTTTTTGTTCTGCGCACGGCTCTCTCCGCTGTGCCGGTCGTGCTCCGCATGTCTGCGGCGGCGGCGCGGACGGTCGAACCGGCGGCGTTCGCGGCCGGGCTTTTCGCCCTCCTGCCGCTCCGGCGCAGCTGCCTGCGGTGCAGGCTCGGTCTGTACGGCCGGCTGCGGCTGCTCCGCCGGTGTCCGGCTGTCCGGCTTGTCCGGCTCCGGGCGAACGGTCGGCGCGGCGGGCTTTTCCGCCCGAACCGGCGGCGCGGACTTGGCCGCGTGCGGCCTGCGCTGCTTGCGTCCGGCCTGCAGAATCTGACACTCGGCGCAGCGGTAGCAGTGCGGTGTGCCCGGATCGTCGTCGAGCACAACCGTGCATGTGCCGCGCAGCAGCGAGGCGTCTGTCACAACGCCCGTGCCGTCCGGCGTCTGTACCGTCGATTCCGGCCGCGGCGTGACGCGCCCGAGCTCCTCATAGACCTCCTGCTCGTACTTCAGGCAGCACATGAGGCGGCCGCAGGTGCCGGAAATCTTCGTGGGATTGAGCGACAGGTTCTGCTGCTTCGCCATGTTGATGGACACCGGCTGGAAATCGTCGAGAAAGGACGCACAGCACAGCGGGCGGCCGCAGATGCCCAGTCCGCCGAGCACCTTTGCCTCATCGCGCACGCCGATCTGCCGCAGCTCAATGCGCGTGCGGAATACCGACGCCAGATCCTTGACCAGCTCGCGGAAATCCACGCGCCCGTCCGCGGTGAAGTAAAACAGCACCTTGTTCAAATCAAACGTATATTCCACCGAAACCAGCTTCATATCCAGCTTGTGTTCGGCAATTTTCTGCTCGCAGATGTGAAACGCTTCCTTCGCGCGCCTGCGGTTGGTTTCCACAACCTTTTCATCCGACGCGGTTGCGGCGCGAATCAGCTTTTTGAGCGGCTTGACAACCTCGCCCTCGGCGACATCGCGGTTCGCCAGTGCGACTTCACCGAACTCCACGCCGCGCGCCGTTTCGACAATGACCTTCTGCCCGATTTCGACCTGTATGCCGCACGGGTCAAAATAATATACCTTTCCGACCTTTTTGAATCGGACTCCGATAATCTGAGCCAAAACAGTTCCTCCTAAATATATATCAAACAGGTCTAGAGCCCTGTATCCGTTCATAGCTTCCCGCCGCCAGACAGCCGGTCAGCAGCGCCATGCCGGGATTGCGGTGAATGCGTTCGTCCAATTCACCCATCCAGTCGTACAGCTCCAGCATCTGCCGCACGGTGACCGCCCGCGACAGCGCATGAGAGGCCTCGTGCAGCGCCGGCAGCAGCGGCACGGTCATGCCGTTCGCGTCAAACACCGCATCGCGCAGCGCGGTGCGCACAACGCCCAGTACGCGGGAAAACTGCGGGCGCGTCAGCCCCGAGCAGCGCTCCGCCGCGCGGAATATCTCCAGTTCATTCTTCGTGACGAGTGCGCGCACAAAGGCATCGGCATACGCCGCGGCCTCTCCGGTATCGTCCGACAGCGCACGCATCGCGTCCCCCGCGATGCCCTGACAGCCGGCAGCCGCCGTGCGCAGCTCGGCCTCATCCCGCTCCGGAAAGCGGTGCCGCAGCAGCTG
>DJXF01000120.1 GCA_002449635.1 Clostridiales bacterium UBA7011
TATCTTGACGGGATTTCGGCATGGGTAACGTCCTTTCTATCGAAAAAATGGAAACAGCTTTCCCTGAACAAAAAGGGAAAGCCGTCCGTCTTTGTCAGGCGTATTGCAAGTATAGCATTGATGCGGAGAGGTGTCAATGTGCGCGGTATGCTCAGCCGGTGCTTTCCGTGCATCCGGATGCGCGTGTGACACAGTCCGGTCTCCCAGTGTCCAATGAACCAAAAAACGCGCAGAAAGAAACCGCCGTTCCGAAACCTGCGTTTAGGAACAGCGGCTGTTGTTCGGTTCAAAGACAGAGGATTACGCCTCGGAATCCTCGTTTTCCCAGTTGTGCCAGACGTGCTGCACATCGTCGTTGTCCTCGAGGGCATCGAGCAGCTTGTGCATACGCTCGATATCGTCCGCATTTTCCAGTGTGATGTAGTTAGAGGGCACCATCTGGACCTCAGCCTGTGCAAATTCCAGACCGGCAGCCTCCAGCGCTTCGCGGACAGCGGAAAAATCTTCCGGAGAGGTGAATACCTGGAAACAATCGTCGTCCGCCAGGAAGTCATCCGCGCCTGCGTCCAGTGCGGTCATCATCGTTTCGTCCTCGTCGAGGTCGCCACGCTCGATGACAAGCACACCCTTCTGCTCAAACTGCCAGGAGACACAGCCTGCGTTGCCGAGACCGGCGCCGAACTTGTCAAAGTAATGGCGGACATCGGCGACGGTGCGGTTGCGGTTGTCCGTCAGTGTCTCACAAATGACGGCGATACCGGACGGACCATAGCCCTCGTAAGTATTTGCTTCGTAGTTGACATTGCTGGTGTTGCCGCGGTCGAGCATGCGCTTGATGTTGTCGTTGGGGACGTTGTTTGCCTTTGCCTCGGCAATGCAGTCGCGCAGCTTGGCGTTGTTATCCGGGTTGGCAGAGCCGCCCTCTTTGATTGCGACTGCCATTTTACGGCCGATTTTCGTGAAAATCGCGGCCTTTTTTGCATCATTGGCGCCCTTTCTCTTGGCGATATTATTCCATTTCGAATGTCCAGACATCTGGGAGTACCTCCATTGCTTCTATCTTATCATGGGTGATTTATGTTACGTAAAATACGAAAAATTACAACATCTAATTATAACAAAAATAAAAGTGCTTTGCAAGCAGTGATTTTTTCGGAAAAAGCAGGATAATTTTGTACGCACGGGTCATACTAAGCAGCGAAAAGAGGTGAGCCAATATGTCTCGTAATCAGAACAACAGCGAGAAGCAGCAGTACAACCAGTCTTCTCAGAACCAGAACAACCGCTCTTCTCAGAACCAGAACAACCGCTCTTCGCAGAATCAGAACAACCAGTCTTCCCAGAATCAGAACAACCGTTCTTCGCAGAACCAGAACAATCAGTCTTCGCAGAACAACAACCAGCAGAACAGCCGCAATCAGCATTCCTCTTCTGAGGACTGACCTGCGGGACGGGGAGAGCATTTGCTTTCCCCGTTTTTTTACTTCCGGGAGGCCCAGGCCTGCGCGGCGGGCAGGGCCGCCTCGAACAGCTCGTTGAGCCGGTCATATTGTCCGCGCAGGTACAGCCAGCCGAACAGCGATTCCACGGCGGTTGCAAGCGCATACTCCATGGGAGAGGAGGATTTGGGAATGCTTTTCGGTCGGGAATTGCGCCCGTGGCGAAAAACGGCGTCCTCGTCTTCGGTCAGCAGCGGCTGGATGGCATGTGCGGCTGCGGCCTGTGCACCGGCGCAGACGAGACGAATGGTCTCATGGTGCAGATTTCGGCTGGTAACGAGACCGGAGCTCGTCAGATAGCCGCGCACCATCAATTCATATACGCTGTCGCCCATGTGAGCGAGTGCAAGTGCACTGCACTGCCGCAGGGCGTGGTCATCCATCATGGGATGCAGATAATCAGTCATTGTTTGCTCTGCCTTTCATCCGGCTGCGGCAGAACTGCCCCGCCGGAAATTTTCTGTTTTCAACAAAAAAGAATTCCCTTTGTATCAAAAACAAGGTATAATATCCATGTGCTTCATTATATCGCATTTCAAATGCATTTCCAATGGGCAGAACTGCCGAGAGAACTGCGTTTTTAGAAAGGATGATTGTTATGTCTATCATACATATTACAGAAGAAACCTTCGATTCAGAGGTGCTGCAGGCGCCGGTGCCTGTGCTTGTGGATTTCTGGGCGGAATGGTGCGGCCCGTGCCGGATGCTCGCGCCCATTGTCGAGGAGCTGGCACAGGAGTACGTCGGCAGGCTGCGCGTGGTCAAAATT
The DNA here is from genome assembly GCA_002449635.1 of Clostridiales bacterium UBA7011. Lineage (GTDB taxonomy): Bacteria > Bacillota > Clostridia > Oscillospirales > Butyricicoccaceae > Butyricicoccus_A. Next base: position 2,269 of record DJXF01000120.1, read on the forward strand.
GACATCGACGAACAGCCGAAGCTGGCGCTTGTGCACAAGGTGCTGTCTATTCCGACGGTCAGCCTGTATGTGCACGGAAAGGAAGTCAAACGGCTCATCGGACTGCGCGACAAGCCAGAGCTTGCGGCGGCCATTGAAGAGGCGCTCGGCAAGGTCTGAACCGGAAGAATACAGGAAGACGCCATGCCGCGGCATGGCGTCTTCTTTTGCGCGCTTATGCGGATTTACTGTGCATTGCTGACAGAAATGGTATAGTATTTTCCGTCCAGCCAAAGGAAAAAGATATCGCCCTCTGCAGGAGCTTCGGACAGCTCAAATATCATGTGGGTCATTGCCGTGCTGCCCGCCGCAATGGTTCCCGCATATTTCAAGTCGTTGTCCTGCTCAATGGCGAGCGTTGCGGGCTCGATCAGCCCGTTTTTCTGCATGCGGCCGCTGTACAATGTGCCGAGGGAAACCGGCGCACTGCCGTTGTTGCTGACTTCAATGGCGATATCCGCCATGCGGCTGCCCTCGGCCTGAGAGACCAGTTCGTAGCCGCCGCCGGCATCGGTCAGCGCTTTTACCTTGTCGCTGACCACAGCGGATTTGAGGGTCAGCTGTGCGCCGCTTTTGGATGTCAGCGGGGTGTCCGCGGTGAAGGGCGTGCCGACGGGCGTCAGCTTGCTCAGTCTGCACCGATAGGTATCGGGGGAATCCGGCAGGGAAAACTGTACGGCAGGGTCAGACTTCGCGGCATCCGCCGGCAGCATGAGCACATAATGCAGGCGAACGGTTTTGCCGCTCTCAATGCTTTCTATATCGTCCAGCGCAGTGCCGTCGGCGTTTTCTGCGAGCACCATGGAGTCGGAATACTCCTCGTCATCTGCCGTACAGAAGAAGAACAGGTCGCGGCTCAGCTTCACCGGCTTGGTTCCGGTGTTTTCCACCGATGCGATGCAGTCGAGATAGAGCAAATCCCCGGCCTTATCGGTATCCTGATCTTCGTTGGGCGTCGCTGTATAGGACATAATTGCGCCGTCTTCTGCGGATGTCAGCGGTGCCATCGCGCAGTCGGACAGAAGTGCCGCTTCGACAGTGACCGATGCGCGGTCGGCTGCATATACTTTGCCGAGGGAAAAGGCATGCGTTTCGCCTTTCAGAACACCGTCAACGGCCTGCTTTACCATATCTGTGCCGCAGCCGGTCAGACTGCCCAGCAGCAGTCCGCCTGTGAGACAAAGTGCCAGAATTTTGCGTTTCATCGTAGGGAGCTCCTTTCGCTTGCTGCTTTTTCGACAGTATACCATACTTTGCGGCAGACGGGCAAGCATGCTTCTGGAGGAAATTGACAGCATACCGGCGGAAGAGGACGGGCAAGCTGAAATATGCGAAAAAAATCGGGCTTTCTCCGAAGAGAGAGCCCGATTTACGTCAAAAAGTGCAGAAATTACTCGGCGTCAACCTTAGCCATGTGCTCGATGAGCATCAGCAGCTTGTTGGAGTAACCCCATTCGTTGTCATACCAGGAAACAACCTTTACGAAGGTGTCGGTCAGGTATACGCCTGCGGTTGCATCGAAGATCGAGGTGCGGGCATCGCCCAGGAAGTCAGAAGAAACAACTGCGTCCTCAGTGTAGCCCAGTACGCCCTTCAGGCCGCCCTCTTCCAGCGGAGTCTCTGCAGCCTTCTTCATTGCGTTGCAGATATCTTCCTTGGTAGCCGGGTTAGCCAGGTTGCAGGTCAGGTCAACAACGGAAACGTCCAGCGTCGGAACACGCATGGAGATACCGGTCAGCTTGCCGTTCAGCTTCGGATAAACCTTGCCGACTGCCTTTGCAGCGCCGGTGGAAGACGGAATGATGTTGCCGGAAGCAGCACGGCCGCCGCGCCAGTCCTTCTTGGACGGACCGTCGACAGTCTTCTGGGTGCCGGTGGTGGAATGAACGGTGGTCATCAGACCGGTGGTGATGCCGAATGCTTCGTCCAGAACCTTCGCGATCGGTGCGAGGCAGTTCGTGGTGCAGGAAGCGTTGGATACGAAGGTCATATCCTTGGTGTAGGTGTCCTGGTTAACGCCCATAACGAACATCGGGGTGTCGTCCTTGGACGGAGCGGACATGATAACCTTCTTAGCGCCGCCATCGATATGAGCCTGAGCCTTCTCCTTGGTCAGGAATACGCCGGTGGACTCAACAACATAGTCAACGCCGGACTCGCCCCAGGGAATCTCAGCCGGATTCATGCATGCAAAGAACTTGACTTCCTTGCCGTCAACGATGATGGAGTTGTCCGTGTACTCGATGGTGCCGGTGTACTGGCCATGCATGGTGTCGTAACGCAGCATGTATGCCATGTAATCCGGAGTCATGAACGGATCGTTAACAGCGACAAAGTCGATGTTCGGATTGGAAAGACCAGCACGGAAAACCATGCGGCCGATGCGGCCGAAGCCGTTGATGCCTACTTTGATACCCATAGTAGTATATCCTCCTTGTTATTTATCCTGTTTTACTGGAACGAGTATATTATACACGGAAAACGGGCGCCGTGCAATAACTGTTTTGTATAAATTGCAGACAGAAATTCCGCGGTTTTTCATATTTCATGTTCAGAATTTCACAAAGTCTGTTATAATATAGTCAATTGTTTGTCGAATCATGCAACAATTTGCAGAATGAGGGTGAGGAAACCGTGAAAATTGTGGAAGACATGCCGTCGGGCGGCCGTATTGAGCCGCCGGAGACGGATGCTTTTTTTGATATGCTGCCGCCGGAGCTGTTCGCGGCAGTCTGCAGGGGCGTGGATGCCGACATGCATCCGATGGCGCTGGTGTCCGGGGAGCTGATGGTGCTGCGGCAGACCGATGCGTGTGCCGGACTGCTCCAAGAGGGCGCGTTCTACTCGCTGGAGAGCGTGCTCCAGCCGTCCGTGTGTGACAGTGTGCGCCGGAGCATTCAGTCGCGGACGGAGCACACGATTGCCGTCATGCTGGCGGGACAGCCGTGGCAGATGCGCATTGTGCCGACGGACGGCGGTGCGCTGCTGGTTTTCCTGCGGGAGCTGTCTCATCAGGCGGGTGTGTCCATGGCGGCGGCACGCCTGCGGGAGAGCGCGTCACACCTGCTGCTGCAGGCAGACGGTCTTGCGCTGGGCGGCATGGAGGAGGATGCCTGTGTGCTGCGCCGCGAGGCGCTTCGCATTTTGCGGCAGGCAAATCATGCCCAGATGCTGTCCGGCGCGCCCGAGCCGATGCAGTGGGAGCTGTGCAGCACAGGTGAGCTGCTGCACCTTGCCGCGGACCAGCTGGCGCGCCGGGGCGTCAAGGTGAGCGTACAGGTGTCGGAAGAAGTCAGCCTGCGCGCGGACAGAGGGCTGCAGCTCTCCGCGCTGATGACCCTCGTTTCCAACAGCCTGCGCTATGGCGGTGAGAAGGTGCGCATCGCGCTGCGGGCCGACAGGCTGGAGGACGGGGACGGTGTGGTGTTCTGCGTGGATGACAGCGGCGCCGGGCTGTCGGATGAGGCGCTGATGCACATGAACAACACCTGGCGCAGACCGGACGCGGAGCCCGGCGGCTGGGGTCTGGGCATTCCGTATGCCAGGCGGATTGCCGAGCTGCACGGCGGCGTACTGGTATTTGTTCACCTGCCGGACGGCGGGTGCGGCGCGCGGCTCAGTCTCCCGCTGCATCCGGAGGACGGTCTGCTGGGAACGGAAACCGATTACCGCATGGGCCTTGCGTCGGGAGTTTCCAGCGCGGATATCGAGCTTTCCGACGCGCTGGAGGCAGATGCCTACCGCCTGCTGTGAGCGGCCGAAGCAGATCGGCAGGTGAGAAAAGTTCGCATTTGTGTGCAAAATGCCAGAAAAAACCCACAAATACCCGAAACAGAAACAACGTATACAGAAAAACAAGGAAAAAATTTGTTGATTTGTGTTATTTTTTTTGTAAATTTCCTTGCGTTTCTGGTGGGAATGACGGTATAATCTAATGTATAGTGCTGTGCCCTCCGGCGGAGGTGCGCGGCGCGCGCGGCGACCGTGTCCGGCTTGCGGGGGGACGGATGCCGCGCGGTCAAATTCGTCTGCGGTGCGGTCACTGACCGCACAAAATGAACAGAGAGGTGAATCCATAATGGCGTACACGTTTCGTGGCGGTATCCATCCTGGAACGAAAGACGATCCGGGGTTCAAATCCGCAACAAACACAAAGCCGATCGAAGTTCTGAAGGCGCCGGATCAGGTCATCCTTCCCGTTTCGATGCACATTGGCGCGCCGGCAAAGGTGCTGGTGAAGAAGGGTGACATCGTCGATCTGGGTCAGATGATCGCGGAGGCCGGCGGTTTTGTCAGTGCTCCGGTTCACGCATCGGTATCCGGCAAGGTTATCGATGTAGCGCCGAGACTGCACCAGAACGGCTCGAAGGTCATGTCCGTCGTAATTGAGAACGACCACGAGGACAGACTGCACGAGTCGGTCAAGCCGAAGGACTTTGAATCCATGACCAATGACGAGCGCATCCAGGCGATCTGGGATGCCGGCATCGTCGGTCACGGCGGCGCAACGTTCCCGACTCACGTCAAGATCAAGTCCGGTATCGGCAAGTGCGATACCATCCTGATCAACGGCGCGGAGTGCGAGCCGTACATTACATCCGACCATCGGCTTCTGCTCGAGCGTCCGGAGGAGATTGTTGAAGGCGTCCGCTATCTGGTCAAGATCATGGGCGTCAAGCAGGCCTTCATCTGCATTGAGCTGAACAAACAGGACACATTTGCAAAAATCGAGCAGCTGCTCGCGGGCGACCCGATCATCAAGCTGGCGCCGCTGGAGTGCCGCTACCCGCAGGGCGCAGAGAAGCAGCTGATCAACGCCGTTACCGGCCGTGAGGTTCCGTCCGGCAAGCTGCCGGCAGACGCAGGCTGTGCGGTATTCAATGTCGACACCGCCGGTGCGGTTTACCGCTGCTTTGCAAAGGGCATGCCGGTCATCCGCCGCGTTGTCACCGTTTCCGGCTCCGCGATTGCCGAGCCGAAGAACCTGGAAGCGCGCGTCGGCACCTGCGTGACCGAGCTGATTGATGCCTGCGGCGGCTTTAAGAAGGATCCGAACAAGCTGCTGGCCGGCGGCCCGATGATGGGCAATGCCCAGTTCACAACCGACGTTCCGGTTCTCAAGGGCACCAATGCGTTCCTCGCCTTTGCTGAGGACGAGGATAAGCGCGTCAAGGATCCGACCTGCATCCGCTGCGGCCGCTGTGTCGGCGTCTGCCCGATGCATCTGGTTCCGGTTTACATGAACATGTTTGCCTCCAGAAACAATCTGGAAGGCTGCGAGGAATATGATGTGCTCGACTGCATCGAGTGCGGCTCGTGTGCATACGTATGTCCGGCACGCATCCCGCTGGTACAGCAGTTCCGCGTTGCCAAGATGCGTGTACAGGAAAAGCGCAGGGCGGAAGCCGCTGCGGCAAAGAAGTAAGGAGGGTGGAACGGTATGTATGATTTCAGCAAAGTAGTAATTACATCCTCCCCTCATATCAAGAGTAAAGAGGATACCCGATCGATCATGTGCGACGTGCTCATCGCTCTGCTGCCGTCGCTGTTCGTATCGACCTATGTTTTTGGCCTGCGCGTCATTCTGATGACGGCGGTTTCCGTGGCGGCCTGCCTGGTATTTGAAACGATCTACAACAAGATCGTGGGCAAGGCGAACACGATCGGCGATCTTTCGGCAGCCGTCACCGGCGTGCTGCTCGCATTTGTCTGCCCGGTCACGCTTCCGTACTGGATGCTGATTGTCGGCGCAGGCGTTTCGATTATCCTTGCCAAGAGCCTGTTCGGCGGTCTCGGCAAAAACTTCATCAACCCGGCACTGGCCGGCCGTGCATTCCTGCTGGCTTCCTGGCCGGTAGCGATGACCACATGGGTTACAGCCGGCAGCCGCGCAGGTCTGCTCTCCAATTCGCAGGAGACGCTCGACGCGATCACCGCGGCAACGCCGCTCGCCATCATCAAAGGCAGCGCAGAGGGCGATCTGCCCAGCATCGCGAGCATGCTGTGGGGCATGTGCGGCGGCTCGATGGGTGAGGTTTCCGCGATTGCTCTGCTGATCGGCGGCGCTTACCTGCTCTTCCGCAAGGTCATCAGCTTCCATACTCCGGCTGCTTACATCGGCACAGTTGCCGTTCTCACCCTGCTGTTCCCGGCAGGCGGTCTCGGCCATGTACAGTCCATGCTGTACGGCCTGTTCAGCGGCGGTCTGATGCTCGGCGCATTTTTCATGGCGACCGATTACAGCACCTCCCCGGTTTCCCATAAGGGCCAGGTTGTCTTCGGTATCGGCTGCGGTCTGCTGACCGTTATGATCCGTTACTTCGGCGGCTATCCGGAGGGCGTTTGCTACTCCATCCTGCTGATGAACACGACAGTATGGCTGATTGACAAGTACACCCGCCCGACCAAGTTCGGCGCACCGGCAAAGCAGAAGAAGGAGGGCTAAACAATGGCTGTCAAGCAGAAAAACGAATTTGTACAGCTCGGCGGCATCCTCTGTGCAATTACTCTGGTCGTTTCGCTGTGCCTCGGCGCAGTCAATGCCATCACAGTTGACCCGATTGCCGTGCAGAACAAGCTCAAGACGGAGAACGCACTGGCACAGGTCATGGAAGCGGACTCCGAGGAGATCGAGGTTCCGGAGGGAACAACCGTCACCACGGACAGCGGCACGTCTGTCGAGATCTTCTCTGCATATAAGATGACCAAGGACGGCCAGGATGCAGGCTACTGCGTCGAGGTCGGTCCGACCGGCTTCGGCGGCGCGGTCGACACCATGGTCGGCATCAGCACCGACGGCAAGATCACCGGCATTTCCGTCATCTCTGCCGCATCCGAGACCCCGGGTCTCGGCGCACGAAGCACCGAAGAAGAGTTCCAGGCGCAGTTTAAGGATCAGCCGGCTGACGGCACCGTCGCAGTTGAAAAGGACGGCGGCTCCATCGTCGCACTGACCGGCGCTACCATCACCTCCCGCGCGGTATCAGAGGGCGTTAACGCCGCTGTCAAGTTTGCCGCGGAGCAGGGTTAAGGAGGCCACATCATGAGTTTTGGAAAAAGTCTGAAAGCGGGTCTGTTTACGGACAATCCGACGCTGGTACAGATGATCGGCCTCTGCCCGACGCTTGCTACCACGACCTCGATTGTCAACGGCATCGGCATGGGTCTTTCCGCCACAGCCGTACTGATCTGCTCGAACATTGTTATCGCATTGCTGCGCAAGATCATTCCGAACAAGGTTCGTATCGCAGCTTTCATCACCATCATCGCAGGCTTTGTAACGATGATTGACCTGCTGCTGCAGGCGTTCATCCCGTCGCTGTCTGCATCCCTCGGTCTGTATATTCCGCTGATCGTTGTTAACTGCATTATTCTCGGCCGTGCAGAGGCATTTGCTTCGAAGAACACAGTCGGTCAGTCCGCAGTCGACGGCATTGTTATGGGTCTCGGCTTCACCTTTGCGCTGATCCTGATGTCGATTGTCCGCGAGCTGCTGGGTGCCGGCACAATCGGCGGCGGCGCAGTCACGATTTTCAGCCAGCCGGCAACGATTATGATTCTTCCGGCAGGCGGATTCCTGACGCTGGGCTGCATCATTGCCGTTATGCAGAAGCTGCTGAAGAAAGGAGAATAACCCATCATGACATCTATTTTATCCATTTCTCTCGGCGCAATTCTGATTAACAACTTCATTCTGTCCCAGTTCCTGGGCTGCTGCCCGTTCTTCGGCGTTTCCAAGAAGATCGACACAGCGTTCGGCATGGGCATGGCGGTTACATTCGTCATGGGTCTGGCATCTGCCGTCACATGGCTGATCAACACCTTTGTTCTGATGCCGCTGGGTCTGGGCTTTATGCAGACGGTAGCCTTCATTCTGGTCATCGCGACACTCGTACAGTTCATCGAGATGTTCCTGATGAAGTCCATGCCGGCCCTGTATCAGGCGCTCGGTATTTTTCTCCCGCTGATCACCACCAACTGTGCCGTTTTGGGCGTTGCGCTGCAGAACGTACAGAAGGGTTATAATTTCCTGGAGTCCATCGTCTACGGCGTCACCGGCGGTCTCGGCTTTATGCTGGCGATCGTGCTGTTCGCATCCATCCGCGAGCGTCTGGACGCATCGGCAGAGTGCCCGAAGTGCTTTGAAGGCGTTCCGATCGCACTGATTTCCGCGTCTCTGATGGCGATGGCATTCCTTGGCTTCAGCGGTATGAAGATCTGGTAAACCCGACGGTCAGAGAATAGGAGTTGAATCACAAATGATAAACATTGTATATGCAGTGCTGGTTCTGGGCGTCATGGGCTTGCTGTTCGGCGTGCTCCTTGCATTCGCCTCCAAAATCTTTGCGGTCGAGGTTGACGAGCGCATTCCGGCGGTACTCGAGTGCCTGCCGGGCGCAAACTGCGGCGGCTGCGGATTTACCGGCTGTAACGCACTGGCAACCGCGATTGTCGAGGGCAAGGCGCCGGTTAACGGCTGCCCGGTCGGCGGCGCAGCTGTTGCCGAGAAGGTAGCTGCTGTCATGGGCGTCGAGGTTTCGGCGAGTGACAAGCAGATTGCACATGTACATTGCAGCGGCAGCTGTGAAAACGTGAAGAACCGTGCAAATTATGAGGGCATCGAGGACTGCCTCGGCGCAATTCGTGTAGCAAACGGCTACAAGGCATGCAGCTTTGCCTGCCTCGGTCTGGGCACCTGTGTCAAGGCCTGTAAGTTTGACGCAATCCATGTTGTCGACGGCGTTGCCAAGGTAGACGCCTCCAAATGTACCTCCTGCGGACAGTGTGCTGCGGCATGCCCGAAGCACATCATCTCGCTCGTGCCGGAGAAGAATCCGGTTCGCATCGACTGCTCGTCCCAGGATAAGGGCAAGGACGTTATGGATGCCTGCACAGTCGGCTGCATCGGCTGCTCGCTGTGCGTAAAGACCTGTAAGTTTGACGCAATCCACATGGAAGGCAACCTGCCGGTTATCGATTACGATAAGTGCAAGGGCTGTCAGATGTGTGCAAAGGCGTGCCCGCGCCACATCATTGAGCCGTGGAACACACCGGAGAAGGTCAAGGAGCTGCAGGAGCTCAAGGCAAAGCAGGCGGCTGCAAAGAAGGCCGCCATGGAGAAGGCTGCTGCCGCGAAGAAGGCGCAGGAAGCCACTGCCGGAGCTGCAGAATAAAAAAGCTCTGCTTACAAAATTAAAAATCTAAGAGGAGACGCCCATGAACATCAATCGCAATCGCAATCAAATCCGCATCCGCCGCACGGTGGTCGCTGTCTTGATTGTGGCAGCGCTGATTGCTGTCGTGGGCGTCATTCTTGTCAGCCGCTGTCTGTCCTTTGACGAAAACGGCGCGCATGTCATCGACCGTTACGGTGTGCTGGCAGAGGAGCAGGGTCAGACCCGGCCGGAGCTGACAGCGGGCAGCGCGGAAACGCCCGCCGAACCGGAGCCTGCGGAGCCCGAACCGGAAAAAGAGCCGGAGACTGCACCGCAGCCGCAGGTGAAATATACGCGCGCGCTGATGCTTGCGGCGAGCAGCGCAGCAGAGGAGGGAACGCGCGCCCGTCTGCTGAAGCTGGCAGAGCAGGGCGTGCTGGATACGGTCATCGTCAACATCAAGGACAGCGAGGGCAATCTGAATCTTCCGGTGGAAACCGATGTGGTGGATGGCGTATCCGACTTTACAGAGGGCGATGCGGACGGGCTGAAGAGCACGATTGCCGCCCTGCGAGATGCCGGCGTACACGTTGTCGGACGCATATACTGCTTCCATGACAGACGCGCGGCCTCGAGAAATTCCGACCTCGCGATTCAGTTTGAGCGCGGCGGCTCGTGGCTCGACTACGACAACACGCGCTGGCTCGACCCGACCAACGGCGATGCACTCGCCTATTTGGACGATGTTGCGCGCGCCGCCGTGCAGGCGGGCTGCGATGAAATTGTGCTTGCGGACTTCACCTTCCCGCCGCGCGGACACCTCGACCGCGCCGATTTTGCCGACTGGCCGGACACGCAGGCAGAGGCGCTTGCAGCCGCGCTCAAGGATATTCAGGGCGCAGTCGGCGACGTGCCGGTCAGCCTGACGGCAGATTCCCTTGGTGCACTGACGGCGCTTTCTCCGAGCGGTTCGGAGGACGGCATTTCGGTCGGAGAAATCGGAGCCCTCCTCGGCGCAGCGCACCGGCTGTTTGTTCCCGTCGAAACGGCGGAGGAAGCGGCTTCTGCGATCCAGCAGCTCAGGGAAGCGGCATCGAATCCCGCTGTTGTCCCGGTGTTCTCCGGCAGCAGTCTGTGGAGCACCTATAACGGCGATGCGGCGCTGAACGGAGTGTCCGACAGTGAGGCCGCGCTTGCCGCGCTGGAGGGCGGTCAGAATAAAGGGACTGCGGATGCTGAGCCGACGCAAAACCCGACGGAAGAAAATACGGACGCGGCGGAGTAATCCGCTTCGCGCACACGGAGAAATCCTGTTGGCAAAACCTGCCGATGGGGTTTCTTTTTTTGGATCCATTTGCTTTCGTTTACAAAAAAGTGATGAAATGCGCCATAAAATGCCGTATAATAGAGACGAGCCAATCGCTCAAAGGAGGCCAGAGCATGAGTAAGAAAATTTTAATCGTAGAAGATGACGGAAATATCCGCGAGCTTCTGCGCCTGTACCTCGAGCGCGAGGGATATGAAATTACCGAAGCCGCCAACGGTGAGGAGGGCGTTGCCCAGTGGCGCAAGGTCAATCCGGACATGATTCTGCTGGATGTGATGATGCCGATCATGGACGGCTGGCAGGTGTGCAAGATCATCCGCGCGGAGAGCAAGGTGCCGATCATCATTCTGACGGCGAAGGGCGAAACATTCGACAAGGTAAACGGTCTGGAAATGGGCGCGGACGATTATATTGTCAAGCCGCTGGAAATGCGTGAGGTTGTCGCTCGCGTGCGCGCGGTTTTTCGCCGGTTTGCACCCGAGGACAGCGGAAAAATCTCGTTTGACAAGCTGACGATTGACAAGCAGGCATATGATCTGATTATCGACGGCAAGCGCGTGGATGCGCCGCCCAAGGAAATTGAACTGCTGTATTTCCTTGCCTCCAGCCCGAACCGCGTGTTTACCCGCGCGCAGCTGCTCGACGATGTGTGGGGGTTCGACTATTTCGGCGACACACGCACCGTCGATGTACATGTCAAACGTCTGCGCGAAAAGCTGGAGGGCGTCAGCGACAAATGGGAGCTGAAGACCGTCTGGGGCGTCGGCTATAAATTTGAAACACGGGACTGACATGGCATGAGAAACCTTTTTGTCAAAAACTATATGGCGTTTGCCATGCTGATTCTCGTCAGCTTTACCTTTGCCGGCGGCGTGTTCATGGCGCAGGTCAGCCGCTATTCGGTACAGGAAAAGCAGGATCAGCTGGAGACAACGGTGGGCTATGTCGATGCCATCGTGGAAAACAATACACAGCTGTTGCGAGAAGAAAACGGCGGCTTCCTGAAAACGTATCTCGATCAGCAGGCGGCGGTCAGCGGCTGCACCATCCTGCTGACCGACAAGGAAGGCAACGTACAAATTTCCTCGCTGCCCAAGAGCGACGGCATTCAAAAGGATCAGATTCAGGGCACGGTGAGCGAAACGCTGGTCGCTTCCATCAACGAAAAGGGCACCTATTTCGGCCTCGGAAACGTCAGCGGCCTGTTTTCACAGAACTATTTCATTGCCGGTGCAAGCTGCACCGATCCGGCCGGACAGCCCGCAGCCCTTGTCATTGCGGCAATTCCGTCCGCCTCCACCACCGGCCTGATGAACACGATTATGCGCAGTTACCTGTTCATCGTCTCCATCACGCTGGTTCTCACTTTGATTATCAGCTGGTTTTTGTCCGACATGCTCACGCGCCCGCTCAAGGGCATTGTCAGCGCGGCGAAAAAGTTCGGACACGGCGAATTTGAGGTGCGCGTTTCCGAAAACAACAACTGCGATGAAATTGATGAGCTTGCCGTGAGCTTTAATAACATGGCGACCTCCCTGCAGCAGCAGGAGGAGCTCAGCCGCGGGTTTGTGGCAAATGTCTCCCACGAGCTGAAAACGCCGATGACATCCATTCGCGGCTTTGTCGACGGCATGCTCGACGGCACCATTCCTCCGGAAAAGCACGACCAGTATCTGCACATCATTTCCGAGGAGGTCGGGCGGCTGTCCCGCCTCGTTGTGCGCATGCTCGATGCGGCTAAAATTCAGGCAGGCGAGCTGATTATCACACCGGCTCCGTTTGATTTGACGGAAATGGCGGCGCGCGTGCTCATCAGCTTCGAAAAGCAGATCAATGACAAACAGATTGAAATGGATGTCGATCTTCAGGACAGCCTGATTGTCAACGGCGACAGCGATCACATTTACCGCGTCATTTACAATCTCGTCGACAATGCGGTGAAATTCGTGAACGAGGGCGGCACCCTGACCATCCGCGCAGAGGCGGAGGGCGCGATGAGTCTGTTCTCCATCCGCAATACCGGCTCGGAAATACCGGCGGAGGATCTGCCGCATGTGTTCGATCGCTTTTATAAGGTCGACCGCAGCCGCAGCCGTGACCGCACCGGCGCGGGCCTGGGACTGTACATCGTCAAATCCATTGTTAATCTGCACGGCGGAGACATTTCCGTCCGCTCCTCCGGCGGAGAGACGGAGTTCGCGTTTTCCATCCCGCTCGCACCGAAGACGGGCGGTGCGGCCGATTCCCACCGGCTGGCGCAGAGATGAACACCAAAGGCTCTCTCCCTCATGGGCGGGGGCCTTTTCCGCTGCGGCGGAGAAAAACGGCACTGCACCGTGCGCGGACGGTCGGCAGGCGGTAAGCACCGATGAAAAACACAAAAAGAACACAGAATTTGCGTTTGATAAGAAAAAATGCGGGAGGAATGAATCAATTATTCCTCATTCACAAAATTTTAACATTGGCGACAACGAAATATCATATTCGGCGCGTACAATGAAAAACAGAACAAGGAGGTTTCACTTATGGATGAGTTTAATCGGCATAATGAAAATGAAGAAAATCCGACCACACCGTTCCAGACACCGGTGCGCGGTGCGGATGAGCAGGGGAACGCCGCCCACAGCGGCGCGCAGGAATTTTCCCGCGGCGCAGACAGCACCTCTGCCTATGAGCAGTGGAGCGGCGGAAAACGGCCGGAAAGAAAACCGCGGAAAAAACGCGGATTTCCGTGGAAGCCTGTGGCGGCTGTGGTGGTTGTCGGCGCGCTCGCCTTTGGCGGCGGAATGCTGGCAAGCGGCGGAATGAGCCTGCCCGTCGGCACGGAAAATACGGGCAGCAAGACGAGTGCAGATGCGGCACTGCCCGCCAATTCCGCAAAGGTGGAAATCAGCGAGACCAGCAGCTCGGGCGATGACAAGGCGAGCTATGCGGGCGTATATCAGAAGGTGTCCCCGTCCATTGTCTCGATTGTTGTGGATGAAATCCAGATGGGAAGCGAGTCGTCCGGCTCGGGCGTGATTATGAGCGAGGACGGCTATGTCATCACCAACAATCACGTTGTAGAAGGCGGCGACCGGTTTACGGTTATTCTGCACGATTCGACCTCCTATCAGGCGGAGCTGATCGGTACGGATGAACAGACCGATCTGGCTGTGCTGAAAATCGATGCGAAAAATCTGTCAGCGGCGGAATTCGGAAATTCCGATCAGGTGCAGGTCGGCGACCGCGCGTTTGCGATCGGCTCGCCCGGCGGCGTGGAATTTCAGAACAGCTTTACAGGCGGCTTCATCTCCGCCATCAACCGCAATGTCACGATCAATGACCGCGTGATGAACCTCATTCAGACGGACACCGCGATCAATCCGGGCAACTCCGGCGGCGCACTCATCAATGCGGACGGACAGGTCATCGGCATTACCTCCTCCAAGCTGAGTGCGAGCTCATCGGACAGCGCCTCGATTGAGGGCATGGGCTTTGCCATCCCGACGACAACGGTCAAGGAGGTCGTCGACCAGCTGATTGCCAACGGACATGTGACCGGACGTCCGGCCATCGGCATCAGCGGCTACGACATCGACGAAATGCGCGCCAGCTACTATAACATCCCGCAGGGCGTTATGGTCAAGAGTGTTGACACCGCCTCGGATGCCTACAAGCAGGGCATCAAGGAGGGCGATATCATCACCGGAGTCAACGGCAAGGAAATCACCGGCATGAGCGACATCAACACGATCAAGAACGACATGAAGGCAGGCGACCAGATGACGCTGACCATCTATCGTTCGGGCAAGACCGTCACGGTCAAGATTACACTGGTCGATCAGGCAGATCTGGCGGGAACCTATGCGGCCCAGCAGGGCTCGTCGGAAGACGACACACAGCAGTACGGCCGCAATCCGTTCGGCGGCTACGGCTACACCATTCCGTAATTCAGATGCACATACAAGGAGCAGGGAAACCTGCTCCTTTCAGATTGCAGATATTGTTCCTTTTTCCTGTAAGAGATAAGCTTTTTTGCGCAATTACGCCGCGCAGCAGACGGGATATTTTAAATTTCAAAAATTTCGGCGGCATGTACGTCGAAATTTTTACTTCTCAGCCTGCAAACGTGCGACCGAAGGGAGTGCGCTGCGGCAGGCTGCCGGATTCAAAAAAATGCCCGCATTTTTTTGAGGCTGTCGACGTCCGGTCGACAGCCAAAGGAGCAGGGAAACCTGCTCCTTTTTTGCGGGGAAACGGGCGCCGGCAGCGGGCCATTTGGGCATATCTCACAAAATCAGACGCAATTCGCACAATGCCGTTGCAAACAGGCGGAAAAAACGGTATGATAATATCGGTTGAATCACAAAACGTACCACTATACTTTGCTTTTTTGAGGTGCAACATGGCAGTATTGAGATGCTATACTGAAAAACGAAGCGGTTTTGACAGCGCGTCGCAGTCGCTGTGCAGCAACATGCGCGAGCTGCTGGAAATTCCGTCGCTCACCTATGTGCGAGAGCTCTGCCGCTACGATGTCGAGGGCATTGATGCGGAGACCTATACCAGGGCAAAAAATATCGTATTCTCCGAGCCGATGGTGGACAACTGCTACGACGAGCAGTATCCGATGCCGGAGGGCGATTACCACATTCTGGCGGTTGAACCGCTGCCCGGCCAGTACGATCAGCGGTCGGATTCCTGTGCACAGTGCATTCAGCTGATGACACAGGGCGAACGCCCGAAGGTCGCGGCGGCACATATTTATGTGCTCGGCGGCAAGCTCACCGATGAGGAGCTGGATAAAATCCGCACCTATCTCATCAATCCGGTCGATTCACGTGAGGCGTCTGCGGACAAGCCGGAGACACTGGAGGCAAGCTATGCCATTCCGACCTCTGTCGACACGGTAACAGGCTTTATTTCGATGGATGCGGCAGCACTGGAGGAAATGCGCACACAGCTCGGTCTTGCGATGGAGCTGGACGATCTGCAGTTTTTACAGGGCTATTTTGCAAATGAGGAGAAGCGCGACCCGACGATCACCGAGGTGCGCATGGTTGATACCTATTGGTCTGACCACTGCCGTCATACGACCTTCCTGACGGAGATTGACAGCAGCAACATCGAGGACCAGATGGTTAAGGACGCGTTTGACCGCTATCTGGCGGGACGGCGCGAGGTTTACGGCGAGGAAAAGGCGGCGAAGCGCCCGATCACGCTGATGGACGTCGGCACGGCGGCAGGAAAGGTGCTCAAGAAGCGCGGCTGCCTGCCCAATCTCGATGAGAGCGAGGAGATCAATGCCTGCTCAATTCGCATTGACGCAACCGTTGACGGCAAGAAAGAGCCGTGGCTGCTGATGTTCAAAAACGAGACGCACAATCACCCGACGGAAATTGAACCGTTCGGCGGCGCGGCGACCTGCCTCGGCGGCGCAATCCGCGACCCGCTGTCCGGCAGAAGCTATGTATATCAGGCGATGCGCGTCACCGGCGCGGGAGACCCGACGGTTCCGCTGAATGAAACGCTCGAGCACAAGCTGCCGCAGCGCAAGCTGTGCACCACGGCTGCCGGCGGCTATTCGTCCTATGGCAATCAGATCGGTCTGGCAACCGGTCTGGTACATGAAATCTATCATCCGGGCTACGTCGCAAAGCGCATGGAAATCGGCGCGGTTGTCGGCGCGGCACCGATTGAAAATGTCATCCGCGAGGTTCCCGATCCGGGCGACATTGTCATTCTGCTCGGCGGACGCACCGGCCGTGACGGCTGCGGCGGCGCAACCGGCTCGTCGAAGAGCCACACCACCGAATCGCTGGAGACCTGCGGCGCGGAGGTACAGAAGGGCAATCCGCCGGAGGAGCGCAAGCTGCAGCGTCTGTTCCGCAATCCGGAGGTCACCCGTATGATTCGCCGCTGCAATGACTTCGGCGCGGGCGGCGTATCCGTTGCGATCGGCGAGCTGGCAGACGGTCTGGATATCGACCTGAATGCAGTTCCGAAGAAATATGACGGTCTGGACGGCACCGAGCTGGCAATTTCCGAGTCGCAGGAGCGTATGGCTGTCGTTGTCGCGCCGGAAAATGCGGATCGCTTTATTCAGGCGGCAAATGAGGAAAACATCGAGGCGACGGTTGTGGCAAAGGTCACAGACACCAACCGCCTGCGCATGACATGGAACGGCAAGACGATTGTCGATGTATCGCGCGATTTCCTCAACACCAACGGCGCGTCCAAGCATGCGAATGCCCATGTCGCACCGCTGCCGGCACCGAGCATTGAAGCACCGGCTGAGGGCGCAACTGTGCGCGAAAAGCTGCTCAATCTGTGCGGACAGCTCAACATCTGCCTGGAGCGCGGCCTGACCGAACGGTTTGACGGTTCCATCGGCGCAAGCTCTGTCTTTATGCCCTACGGCGGCAAGAATCAGCTGACCCCGACACAGGTCATGGCGGCCACACTGCCGACAGCCGGACAGTGCTCCACCGCATCGGTCATGGGCTTTGGTTTTGACCCGTATTTCATGGAGCAGAATCCGTTCCTCGGCGCATCGTGCGCGGTCATTGAATCCATGGCGCGGCTTGTCGCGGCGGGCTGCGACTATCGCACGGCTTATCTCACATTCCAGGAATATTTTGAACACCTCAACCGCGACCCGGAGAAATTCGGCACACCGCTGGCAGCACTGCTCGGCGCGTATGAGGCGCAGGAGGCACTCGGCCGCGCCGCAATCGGCGGCAAGGACTCCATGTCGGGCACCTATGACGACATGCACGTTCCGCCCACACTGGTTTCGTTCGCGATTGCTCCGCAGGAGGCAGATCATCTGATTTCGCCGGAGTTTAAGGCGGCGGGACATCCGGTTTATTTCTTCGATGCGATGTACAACATGGACGGCTCGCCCGATTACACGGCGATTCGTCAGACATGGGAGACCGTACAGCAGCTCATCGACGAGGGCAAGGTTGCCGCGTCGTGGGCACTGGCTTCCGGCGGCATTGCAGAGGGCATCGCAAAGATGGCAATCGGCAATGACATCGGCTTTGCATTCGCGCCTGACTTTACGCCGGACGCGCTGTTCCTCAAGAACTACGGCGGCATTCTGATCGAAGCGACCGAGGAACTGGAAAATATGCCGCTGTGGATGGTCGGCATGACGACTGCACAGCCGCAGATTGACGCGTTCGGAGAAGTCATCACGCTGGATGAGCTCAAGCAGGCACTGGAAGGCACGCTGGAGCGCGTCTTCCCGACCCGCGCCGCAGCGGAAGATGACAAGCTGACAAAGCCGTGTTATACAGAACGCAATACCGGGGCCCCGGCTGTGAAGCACGCCCGTCCGGCAGCGGTCATTCCGGTATTCCCGGGAACCAACTGCGAATATGATACGGCAAAGGCGGTCGAGACCGCCGGCGGCGAGGCGAAGATTGTTGTCGTACGCAATCTGTCGCAGGATGCGCTGATGGCGTCCGCAGAGGAGCTGGAGGCGGCGATTCGCTCGTCCCAGATGATGATTCTTCCGGGCGGCTTCTCCGGCGGCGATGAGCCGGACGGCTCGGGCAAGTTCATTGCATCCTTCCTGCGCGCACCGGCGATCAAGGACGCGGTACACGACCTGCTCAACAACCGTGACGGTCTGATGCTCGGCATCTGCAACGGTTTCCAGGCACTGATTAAGCTCGGTCTGGTACCGTATGGTGAGATTCGCGATCTGGATGACAGCTGTCCGACCCTCACCTATAACCTGATCGGACGCCACCAGTCGCGCTATGTACAGACGCGCGTGGCATCGGTCAAGTCGCCGTGGCTGTCCTCCTGTGAGGTGGGCGATGTGCATTCGATTGCAATTTCCCACGGCGAGGGACGCTTTGTTGCGCCGCAGGCGGAAATTGACCGCCTGATTGCGAACGGTCAGGTTGCATTCCAGTATGTCGACTTCGCAGGCGAGCCGTCGATGGACATCGCGTTCAACCCGAACGGTTCGATGTGTGCGATTGAGGGCATCACCTCGGCAGACGGCCGTGTTCTCGGCAAGATGGGTCACACCGAGCGGTATACCCGCTATGTCGGCCGGAATATCTTTGGTGAAAAATATCAGCCGCTGTTTGAGAACGGCGTCAAATACTTCAAGTAAAAAGACCGTGTGTTTTGCCGGCGCGCTGCGGAGAGATGCTCTGCGGTGCGCCGGTTTGTTTTGCAAAACTTTGCTGCAACCAATTGGATATTTGTCACATTTGTTGTATAATAAGAGCAAAGCAGCTGAAGCTCGGGATTCAGTGAGGAGCCGCCCGCACAGCGCAGGCAGCTCCCGTATGCGAAAGGCGGTGCAGCAGGGCGCCGCGGCTGCATCCCGCCTGCTCCAGTTATATGAAACGCAGGGAGTCCGCGTGCACTCCCGGAACGGGAAAGGAACGAATGTCACATGATTAAGTTATCTCCTTCGATTTTGTCCGCTGACTTTGCCAATCTGCAGCGGGATATCGCCGTTGCTGTCGATGCCGGCGCAGAATATGTCCATGTAGACTGCATGGACGGTCATTTTGTCCCCAATCTGACGATTGGCGCACCGGTTGTCAAGGCGCTGCGCAAGGCGACGGACGCGACCCTCGATGTCCATCTGATGATCGCAAATCCCGACCAGTACCTGGACGACTTCATCAAGGCCGGTTCGGACATCATCACGGTACATTATGAATCCAACGGCGACACCCTCGAGCAGGTCCGCAAGATCAAGGCGGCCGGCGTGCGCGCCTGTGTTTCCGTCAAGCCGGGCACACCCGCAGACGTTCTGCTGCCGCTGCTGCCGGAGCTGGATATGGTGCTGATTATGACGGTTGAGCCGGGCTTCGGCGGTCAGGGCTACATCGACGCATGCACCGATAAAATCCGCCGGATTCGCAAGGCGATCGACGAAAACGGCTACAAGTGTGAGCTGGAAATCGACGGCGGCGCGAAGCTGACCAACACGCCGGACATCGTTGCGGCGGGCGCAAATGTCATCGTAGCAGGCTCGGCTGTCTTCGGCGGCGATATCGCGGCGAATGTCAAGGGCTTCCGCAAGATTTTCGACGAGTACGAAAACAACTATTTTGCCTTCTGATAAAAACCGGAATACAGACAAAAGGGCTGTCTCTAACGATCCAATCGCGTTGAGATAGCCCTTTTTATCGGAATGTGCCATTCGGCAGGCGCTGTATGGTATGGCGGTTGCGTTTCGCTGCGCGGAACGACGGAACGCTTTTGGCGCAAAAATACGGGCTGCATGCCGCAGTCGGTTTACTCAATTTGCAGTGCTTCGGCAAGGCAGTCCACCGCTTCTCTGGAAATGGTGCAGATCAGATGATAGACCGGAATGTCCTGAACAAGGGCTTCAATCCGGTCCATTGCGCGCGTCTGAAAGCTGCGGTTCCAGCGGTTGATGGTCACCTGCGTATATATCTGAGAAAAGGCCTGCATTTGGGACAGCGGCCGGACCTCATTGGCAGAGCCCTGACTCAGCATAATAATTGCGCGAATCGGTGTCTGTTCGTTGCAGCAGATTTCCGAGCTTCCGCAGACAGGCCATCCGCAGGCATACCAGATTCCGCCGATCTGCCGCAGCAGCGACCGGTCCCCGTTGATTTGCCGGACGCCCCGATATTGTTCCCACAGACCGGCCTGTGTGCTCTTTCCGGTCTGGGAGGGCGCGGAGAACAGGATGGCGAGTCCTTTGTACTGAATATAAGAGGAGTGCAGAATCAGTGCATCCCGGTCTATCAAGCGGCGTTCCAGCGAGAACAGGGAGGTAAAAAATGTGTCGTACCGCATATCATCCAGACTCTGAGGCCGCAGGAAGATGGTTGTGCGCCGGTCACTGTCCTCCCGCATGCAGGCGTAGGCGTCATGCCCGTATCCGCCGTGCAGGCTCTGATACCGGGTCTCCAGCGATCCGCGGCGGAAGACCAGAATATCGTCCCGCCGGGCAGCCGGATCGCCTTCCGGCTCGGGCAGCTGCTCGCGCAGAACAATCGTGTAGAGATAGGGAACCGGCACCGGTTCTGCCGAAAACTTCATAAAATTCTCTGGTATCGGCACAATATCCGGACAGATGATCTGAAAATGAAAGTCCCCGATGCAAAAATAACCGTTCATACACACCCCTGCTTGTCTGTAAAGGAATCAGCTTATTATATCATATTCCTTCCTTGCGTGCATACTGAAAAAATGGTATCATAAAGACCATTATAAACTCTGTCCCTTTTTCAGGGAAAAGGGATATTCTGCTGGAGATATCATGGATCGAAACGAACGTATTTTCCTCTCTTTACTCGGGAATGCCGCGGCAGGAACCAAAGCTGACCTTCCCGAAGATGCGGCTTCCGCCGATTGGGCGGGCATTTTTCGGCTGGCTTCCCGCCGGCATGTGCTGCCCATGATCGTGGACGCCGCACATCAAAGCGGCGTTTCCGGTGCGGTTCCGGCGCCTTATGCGGCACAGGCCGCCCGGCTGATGACCGTGCAGACGCAGCAGACCGCGAATTTTCTGGCATTGTACCGTTTTCTTCACAATCGCGGACTTGCGGTCATGGTGGTCGGCGGGCTGATCTGCCGCGCGCTCTATCCACAGCCGGATCAGCGAATCTCGCAAGCCGAGCACCTGCTGATTCCTCCCGATCATATCGGACGGGTCCACGAGGCGCTTCTGGAATATGGACTTGAGACAGATACGCCGGAGGCGGAGCTGAGCCTGCGTCATACGATCTCCTACAGGGCAAGGGACAGCCGGCTCTATCTTGATGTGCACCGGTATCTGTTCCCGCCGGAGGCCGATGCTGACGGCGGATACAACCGGTTTTTTCGGAATGTCTGGACCGACTGCCTGACACAAACGGCGGAGGGAGTTCCGGTCATCACCATGCAATATACCGACCATCTGTTTTTCCTCATCTGCCGTGCGATGCTGCATTTTCCGGGTGAGTTCGGACTGCGTCAGGTCTGTGATATCTGCCTGTATGCCGGAGCATACGGAGAGCAGATCGACTGGGAGCGGGTGCTGCGGCAATGCACTGCTGTCAACGCCGTATCTTTCGCAGCAGCCCTGTTCCGCATCGGGCGGGTGCATCTGGGACTTGCCGACATCCCCTCTCTTCCGGATGCGCTGCTTGCACAGGAACAGGACGAGGCCGCGATGCTGAAGGAGCTTCTGGGCGCCGATCGGGAGCGCTCAGAGGGAAATTCGTACAATACGTATGAATATCTGTCCGTTCTGCGGGCGCGAATCGAGGCCGGCGACATCGTAAATCTGCGCATTTCAGGCAGCAGTATGACGCCGTTTCTCTGTCATCGCCGGGATTGTGTCACGCTTCAGGCGCCTGACGCCGCCCCGCAGAAGGGAGACATCGTTTTTTATCAGCGGGATGACGGAGCTTTTGTTCTGCATCGGATCTGCAGCGTTCATGGCTCCGGCGGGACAGCGGTCTATGACATCGTGGGGGATGGACAGATGGAGATCGAAACCGGCGTCCGCCGGGATCAGATCTTTGCCGTGGTCATACGGGCCGTGCGCAAAGGCCGGACGATTGCCCCGGGGGCCTTCTGGTGGTGGTTTTTCCGGACAATCTGGCTTGCACTGCTGCCGATGCGGCCGTTTCTGAACCGCGTTTATTCTGTCATGCATCGAAACACTGTCTGATCAGGAGGCTTATATGGATCAGTTTGAAGAAAAAACTCCTCTGTTTCAGTCGCTGCATACGCTGCGAACCAGTCTGAGGGACGGAAGTATCCGCGAGATCATCGACGACTGGCGCTGGATCTTTACCTACAGCAAACGCTATAAGGGAGCCATTCTTTTTTACATTTTTCTGGGTGTGTTCAGCACTTCGTTGGGAATGGTGGCCAGCGTCGCCAGCAAATATGTCATAGATATCATTACAAGCAGACAGACAGACAAGCTGGGCCTTCTGATCGCTGTGACAATCGGCAGTGCGGCCTTCAGCCTGACGTTTTCCAGCCTGATCGACCGGCTGTCGACCAAGCTGGGCATTGACATCAACAACGACATTCAGGCGGATATCTTTGATCAGATCATAGATGTCGACTGGAAAGCCATCAACGGCTACAGCAGCGGCGATCTTCTCAACCGATTTAACAGCGATGTCGGTACGGTCAGCAGCAATGCCATCAGCTGGCTGCCCTCCATCATCATTGCGATTTATAATTTCATCGTGACGTTCGCTGTCATCTGGCATTATAACAGGATCATGGCTCTGCTGGCCTTTGCGAGTGCGCCGGTTATGCTTCTTATGAGCAAGTTCCTGATTACAAAGCAGCGGGACTATGCGAGAAGGGTAAAAGAGGTCAGCAGCGAAATGACCGGATTTGAGGTCGAAACCTTCTATAATTTCGATACGATCAAGTCGTTTGGCATTACGGAACAGTACGGCAGAAAGCTGCGCGGCTGGCAGAAGATCTTCCGGAAGATGAGTCTGGACTACAATATGTTCACCATCAAGACGAACATCTTTATGTCAATTCTGGGTCTGATCATTCAGTATGCAGCGTTCGGCTATTGCCTGTATCTGCTGTGGAGCAATCAGATTACATACGGAACGATGACACTGTTTCTGGAACAGCGGGGCCGTCTGGCAAGTGCGTTTAACAGTGTGGTAGGCATTATTCCCGCGTTCCTGACCAGCTCGGTATCCGCACACCGTGTCCGCGAGCTCATCGATCTGCCGCGCGAGCGCCATATTCCGGAGAGCAGAGAGCTTGCAGCTCTGGCGAAGGACGGTTTCGAGGTTCGCATGCGGGATGTGAATTTTTCGTACGTGGAGGAGAACCGTGTCATCACGGAATCCGCGTTTTATGCGGCGCCGGGCGAGATCGTGGCGCTGGTCGGTCCGTCCGGCGAGGGCAAGACAACGATGATCCGTCTGATGCTCGGTCTGATCCGGCCGGATGCCGGCAGTGCGTTTCTCCGCTCGTCCGACGGCAGGGAGACAGAGATGAACGCCGACAGCCGTTTCCTTTTCTCCTATGTGCCGCAGGGCAATACGATTCTTTCCGGCACCATTGCGGAAAACCTGCGGATGGTCCGTGAGAATGCGACGGATGAGGAAATCGTTGAGGCGCTGAAAACCTCGTGTGCGTGGGACTTTGTCTCCAAAATGCCGGATACGATCCATACGAAGATCGGCGAGCGCGGCAAAGGCTTCTCCGAAGGACAGGCACAGCGCATCGCGATTGCCCGCGCGGTTCTGCGTGATGCCCCGATTCTGCTGCTGGATGAGGCAACATCCGCGCTGGATGTAACGACAGAACGTCAGGTGCTGCGCAACATCATTCGGAAGCACCCCAGTAAAACCATCATTGTAACCACACACCGGCCGACGGTTCTGAACATGTGTCAGCGGGTATATCGCGTCATGCAGACGCATGTGACCGAGCTGAGCGAGGAAGAGTCCAGCCGCATGGCGATGGATTTCTGACAGGTATCCCGCCTTTCCGCGCGGGTGTTCCGTGGTTCTTTTATCTGTGCAAAGAAAAACCTCCTGCCGCAGTTTTTTTGTTCTGCAGCGGGAGGTCTCTTTTTTATGATCCGTTTTCCACGGAGCGGGTCAGCAGTCACGCGATTGCTTTCGTGCCATGAAATTACTCAACGGTTACCGATTTGGCGAGGTTTCTCGGCTTATCGACATCGCAGCCGCGTGCGATGGCGGTATAGTAAGCGAATATCTGCATCGGAACAACGGTCAGGGTGGAGGTAAAGATATCTGCCGTGTCGGGGATGTAGAATACCTGATCGGCAACACCCTCGACATCACGGCTGCCCTCCTTGACGATCGCAACGACATACGCGCCGCGCGCCTTGACTTCCTTGACGTTGCTGATGAGCTTTTCATACAGCGCTTCCTGCGTGGCGACGGCGATGACAAGCGTGCCCTCCTCGATGAGGGAAATTGTACCGTGCTTCAGCTCACCTGCCGCATACGCCTCCGAGTGAATGTAGGAAATTTCTTTGAGCTTGAGCGAGCTTTCGAGCGATGCACCGTAGTCAATGCCGCGGCCGATGACGAACACATGGTCCTTTTCCGCATGCTGTCTGGCCAGCGCTTCGAGAGCAGCTTCGTCGGCAAACAGCTGTTCCAGCTGATCGGGCAGAGCTTCGAGGGCAGTGCGCAGGCGGCTCTCCTCCGCATCGCTGAGAATGCCGCGGATTTTGCCGAATTTGAGTGCAATCAGATAGAGCACTGCGAGCTGGGTAGTATAGCCCTTGGTCGTCGCAACGGCGATTTCCGGTCCCGCCATGGTGTACAGGACATCATCGCTTTCGCGGGCAATCGAGCTGCCCACCGCATTGACGATGGACAACACATGCACATCATTTGCGCGCGCCTCGCGCAGCGCGGCGAGTGTGTCCGCGGTTTCGCCCGACTGGCTGATGGCAATGCACAGGTCATTGCGGGCGAGAATCGGACGGCGGTAACGGAATTCCGAGGCGAGATCCACCTCGACCGGAATGCGCGTCAGCTCTTCAATGACATATTTTCCGACAATGCCGGCATGCCATGCGGAGCCGCAGGCGACAATGTGAATCCGGCCGATATTCTTGATCTGCTCGTCGGTCAGACGGAGTTTATCCAGACGGATTTCGTTGTCATGGATGCGTGAGCCGATGCAGGTGCGCAGGGCGTTCGGCTGCTCCTTGATTTCCTTCATCATGAAGTAATCATAGCCGCCCTTTTCTGCCGCGGAAATGTCGTAATTCACCGTGAAAACCTCATGGGAGATCGGCTGGCGGTTGAGATCGAGCAGTTCTACGGACTCCGCCTTGATGACGGCAATTTCGTTGTCGTTGAGCAGATAATAGCTGCGCGTGTGATCGAGCACTGCGGGAATGTCCGATGCGATGTAATTTTCATGCTCGCCGAGACCGACAATCATCGGGCTGTCCTTGCGGACGGCGAGAAGCGTGTCGGGATAATCGGTGCACAGAATGCCGAGTGCATAGGAGCCGCGGATCCGGCCGATGACCTCGATCAGTGTGCCGACCAGATCGCCGTTGTACAGTTTATCAAACAGCTGTGCGACGACCTCTGTGTCCGTCTCCGAGCGGAAGACAACACCCTGCGCTTCCAGCTCTTCCTTTAACGGGATGTAGTTTTCAATAATGCCGTTGTGTACAACGGTAATGTGTCCGCTCATGCTGGTGTGCGGATGGGAATTGATGTCATTCGGCGCGCCGTGAGTTGCCCAGCGCGTGTGACCGATACCGAGACAGCCGGGCACGCCGCCGGCAGCATCGACCTTTGCGCGCAGATCGGCAAGGCGGCCCTTCGATTTGACCGTGCGCACCTTGTCGGAGAATACAGCGATACCGGCTGAGTCATAGCCGCGGTATTCCAGCCTCTGAAGACCTTCCAGCAGGAAGGGCGCCGCCGGCTCATGTCCGGCATAACCTACGATTCCACACATAACAGTTTACCTCCGAGGAATAAATAAAGTATGACACCTTTGTGCTTTCTTTGTTCGTACAGTCGCCTGTTCGGTTTGAAAAAGCACGGTCGCCCGCGTGTCAGACGGGCGGGAAGCATCCGCCGAAAATTCGATCACTTCCACCTCGTCAGCATACCCTGCACGGCAGCTCTGGCGCTTGGTTCCGGCCGGCGTTTTTTTCTGCCGGAAAGGTTTCGCCGTGTGCAGCGGCGTTGGGAAAACTTCTCCTATACCGACATATTATATCATGGGAATCGGCAAATAGAAAGGGCAATGATCGCCAATTTCTGCGCTTTTGCGCAAAATTACATGGAAAACATAGACATCATTTGTAAATAAAATATGAAGACTGTAAACAAAATATGAAGACATGCCGTCTATTGACATTTTGTGCACGGCGGTATAGAGTGGATACAAACAAAAAACCGAGGAGAACAAAAGATTTGGACGTATTAAAAGTGCTCTGGGGACCGGCGATCGGCGCGGTCATCGGCTATTTTACCAATTATATTGCGGTGCGCATGCTGTTTCGTCCGCTGCGGCCGGTGACGCTGTTCGGGCGGCGGGTGCCGTTCACGCCGGGCATTATCCCGAAGGGGAAACAGCGGCTGGCACGCGCCATCGGCAGCGTTGTCGGGGAAACGCTGCTCACAAAGGAGGACCTGCAGCGCACGCTGCTGTCCGATGAAATGAAGAACAGTCTGCGGGAAAGTGTGGACAGCGCCCTTGCAGACCGGTCGGACACCACGCTGCGCGCTTTGTGCGGCACCGTCATGGAGGAGACCGCGTACGACACCGGACGGGCCGTTCTGCAGGAAAAGCTGACCGATGTGATCGCAGAGCGGCTGTGCGATATGCAGCTGGGCGAAACGATTGCGCGGGAGGTGCTTAACGCCGTGCGCGAGCGAACGGCCGGCTCACTGATCGGCATGATGCTGCGGGGCGATGTGCTGGACAGCTTTGCCGAGCCGATTCGGGACGGCGTGGATGCCTATGTGAACACCAACGCGTACAGCCTTGCCGCGCCGCAGGTCGCGGCGCTGTGGAGTACGGCGGAGGAAAAGACGGTCGGCGATGTGAATGCGGCGCTCATGGATGCGGACATATCCCTGTCACAGGTTGTGCTGCGGGCATACGAGGCGATGGTGTCCGCGCGTGCGGCTGATTTGCTCCGCACGATGGATCTCGGGGGCATTGCAGAGGAAAAGGTCAACGCGCTGCCGCCGGAGGAGCTGGAGCAGCTCGTGCTGTCGGTCATGAAAAAGGAGCTCACTGCCGTTGTCAATCTCGGCGCACTGGTCGGCTTTGTTCTCGGCCTGCTCAATTTGATATTCTGACGCGAACAGAGAACACATGCGGCGTGCTGCCGCAAAAACGGGCCGGAGGCGTATTCCGGCGGACAGAAACGGAGGGGAACGCATGAAACCGATCACACTGCACATTCCGGCGCTGGATGACCCGAACAATCAGCCAAAATGGCTGCGGCACCTGAATACCGTCAATCATCACCGCATGCTGGTCTGCCGGCACTGCTTCCGGTTGGGACTGTACCGTCAGGGTCTGCTGCACGATTTGTCGAAGTACAGTCCGGTGGAATTTCTCGTCGGTGCGAAATATTATCAGGGCTTTCAGAGCCCGAACAATGCGGAGCGGATGGACCGCGGCTACAGCAGCGCGTGGCTGCATCACAAGGGCCGAAACAAGCATCATCTGGAGTACTGGCTTGATTATTCCCTTGGCGAGGAAAGCCCGCTGGCCGGCATGAAGATGCCGGTGGAATACGTCGCAGAAATGTTCTGTGACCGCGTGGCGGCGAGCAAGACCTATCTCGGGGAAAAATATACCGACGGTGCGCCGCTCGCCTATTATGACAAATCGAAGTCGCACTATCTGATGCATCCCGAGACACGGGCCCTGCTGGAGGATATGCTGCACATGCTCGCGGAGCAGGGCGAGGAAAAGACGTTTGCCTACATCCGCTATCACATTCTCAAAAAGTAATCAGACAACAAAACAGCCGCAGGTCAGGAGGGAGAACGATCCCGTGCCGCCTGCGGCTGATATTTTTTGGAAACGATGCCGGTTCAGACGTTCTGCAGGACAAAGCGCTCCACGGCCCGGCTGACGCCGTGATTTTCGTTGGATTCGGTGACGGCATCCGCCTGTGCACGGATGTGCTGCGGCGCGTTTCCCATTGCAACGCCAAGACCGGCCGCGGAGAGCATGGTGCGGTCGTTGTCGCTGTCGCCGCACGCCATGACCTGTTCACGGGAAAGACCGAGATGCTTCGTCAGGTACAGCAGTGCGGAGCCCTTGTCCGTCCCCGCCGCATTGATCTCGATGTTCTTCAGGCCGCAGAAAACCGACGGTTCGGCCTCGTATTGCGCCGTTCTGCGCAGCTCGGACAGCCATGCGTCGAGCTTGTGCGTGTCACCGTAGACAACCGCCTTGTAAAGCAGCTGGCCGGACAGTGCGTGCCATTCCTTCCGTGAAGTTACAAACGTGTAGTGGCGGAGATCGAGCGGAATATCCCTGCCGAGAATGCGGGAAACCGCACGGAAAAACCCGCGGCACGCGGCGCCGTACCAGACGCAGTCCTCACCGTACAGGCTCGGCTCAACGCCGTGGCGCTCACACAGCTGAAGCAGCTGCGCGGTGTGCCGTTTAGTCAGCGGATGACGAAAAATCGTCTCGCCGGAGGCCGAGGTGATGCGCGCGCCGTTTTCGGTAATCAGCCAGTCCACGCCGCCTGCCGCCTCGGCATGGGGCAGCGCGTCGAGAAGGGAGCGTCCGGTTGTGATGGCGACGGACACGCCGGCCTGCCGCGCCCGCTGCAGGGTATCCCGCTCGCGCGCATGGACGCAGCTGTCGGTGCCCAGCAGGGTGCCGTCCAGATCGAGCCCGATGAGTTGAATGGGAAGCGAAATCATAGTCTGTCCTCCGAAGTGCGGGAAATGGTCTGTACGATGCGGCTTCATTATACCACGGTGCCTTTTCGTGTGTAAAGACGGGCGAATGCGGAACAATTCGGTTTTTTGCCGCAGGCTTTTGTGAAAATCGGTAGAAATCCGCCGACCGATGCGGTATACTACTTACAGGAATCATCCAAAGCAGGAGGAAAAAACCGTATGAAGAAACGATATCTGATGCTCATACCGGTGGCGGCCTGTGTGATTGCCTGCGCCGCCGCAGTGGGATATATCCGGTTTCATCCGGAACAGGCGCCGGAGGGAACGCCGTTTTTGCTGGAACAGGCGCAGGCGCAGCCGCAGCAGGAATCGGGCAGCGGAGAGCAGCCGGAGCCGCAGCAGGAATCCGAGCCGCAGCTGTCTGCGGAGCAGAAGCGCGCGCAGGAAATTCTGGACGGCATGACGCTCGACCAGAAAATATACCAGATGATGTTCGTGCGTCCGGAAACACTGATGCATGTGCGGCGGGTACAGCGCGCCGGGGAGGCAACGCAGCGTGCGATTGAGGAAAGGCCGGTCGGCGGCATTCTGTATTCTTCGGATAATTTCCGCAGCACGTCACAGACCAGTGAAATGCTGAGCAGCACACAGGACTATGCGCGTCAGGCGGGCGCGAAAATCCCGCTGTTCACGGGCGTCGAAGAGGAGGGCGGCTCGGCTGCCGGCGTCGCTTCGCGTCTGAATACGACAGCATTCGAGGATATGGCGGAGTACGGCGAGCAGAACGATCCGCAGCAGGCCTACGAAATCGGCAAGACCATCGCTGCGGACATCAGCGGCCTGGGCTTCAATGTGGATTTTGCACCGGTGGCCGACCTTTTGCTCAACGAAAACAACAGGGAAATCGGCGCGCGCTCGTTCGGCAGCGATCCGGCGGCGGTTTCCGCGATGGTGGAAAATGAGGTCAAGGGCCTGCAGGAAAACGGGGTCATGTCCGTGCTCAAGCACTTCCCCGGAACGGGAAGCACAAACAGCAGCTCGCACGATGACGCTGCACAGACGGGACGCCGGCTCGAGCAGCTGCGCACGCACGATCTCAAGCCGTTCCAGGCGGGCATGGCGCAGAACGCGGCCTTTGTACTCGTTTCGCACATGACCGCAGCGGAGGTTGACAGTGTGCCGTGCTCCCTGTCGAAAAAGGTTGTCACCGACCTGCTGCGCGATGAGCTGGGGTACAACGGCATCGCCATCACAGACAGCCTCGACCTGCGCTCCATCACGAGAGCGTACAGCAATGATGACGCGGTGGTACAGGCGGTAGCGGCAGGCGAGGATATGCTGCTGTGTCCGCCGAGCATCGAGGAGGCTTACGACGCGCTGACAGCCGCGGTTGCAGACGGCACAATTCCGGAGTCGCGCATTGATGAGAGCGTCCTGCGCATCCTGACGGCAAAGCTGCAGTACGGTCTGATGAACTGACAAAAGAACAATCGAAGCATACGGCATCTCCGGCGGTGATTTACCGTTCGGAGTGTGCCGTTTCTTTTTTTCAGGGGACTGGCAATATGCATAAATGAAGGAAGTTCAATTTGTATATATTGGTGGAATTAGACATCCGGAGGGGGGGACTTCCTTGACAAGTCTGTAAAAAACGGATAAGATTTAGATGCAATAGGTAACATAAAAAAATATGACAGCTTGTTGCGGCTCGTTCGAACAAAACCCAATAACACAGGACGTTGCCTTTGACTGTGGTTATTTGGCGTTTTTCTTTATATGGACACAATCGGTCGAGAAATCAGTAAGGGAGGAATTCCAATTATGTACACCATTCAGGGCAAGGGCGTTTCCAAGGGCGTCGCAGACGGTCCGATTTATTTTTATCGCCGCGGCGGCGGAGAGGTCGTCAAGACAGCCGTAGCAGACATTGAGGCGGAGAAGCAGCGCTTTGAGACAGCGCGCGGCACCGCAATGGATCAGCTTTCCGCACTGTACGACAAGGCGGTTGCCGAGGTCGGCGAGGAAGGCGCGGCACTGTTTGAAGCACATCAGATGATGCTGGACGATCTCGATTATATCGACGGCATCAACGATCTGATTGAGGGCGAGAGCATCAACGCGGAGTACGCGGTGTCGCAGATCGCAGAGCAGTTTGCAGAGATGTTCGCTTCCATGGACGACGCCTATATGCAGGCGCGTGCGGCGGACGTCAAGGATATTTCCAACCGTGTCATCGGCATTCTGAGCGGTGCGGTTGCAGGCGGCATCGATTCGGATGTGCCGGTCATCCTCGCATCGGATGATCTCGCGCCGTCAGAAACCGTTCAGCTCGACAAGTCGAAGATTCTGGGCTTTGTCACCTCCGGCGGCTCCGGCAACAGCCATACGGCGATTCTGGCGCGCACAATGGGCATTCCCGCGATCATCGGCGTCGGCGACGCGCTGACCGAGGATCTCGAGGGCAAGATGGCGATTATTGACGGTTCGTCCGGCGAAGTCGCAGTGGAGCCGGATGAGACCACCAGCGAGCGTCTGCTCAAGAAGCAGGCGAAGGAGCGCGCGCTCAAGGAGCTGCTCGACCAGCTGAAGGGCAAGGAAAATGTCACACTGGACGGCCGCAAGGTCATGGTATACTGCAACATCGGCTCGCCCGATGATGTGGATCCCGTACTGGCGAACGACGGCGGCG
>DJXF01000051.1 GCA_002449635.1 Clostridiales bacterium UBA7011
ATGGAAAAAGGTCTGCTGCGCGAGGCGGTGCGCGGCCTGCTGCCGGAGGAAATCCGCACGCGGAAAAAGAGTCCGTACCCCAAAACGCACAATCCGGCCTATTTGCGGGCCGTGTCCAATCTCCTGCGCCAGCTGCTGGACGAAGGCACCTCGCCCATGTTCGATATCGTGAAAAAGGATGCGCTCGAGCGTCTGCTGACCGAAAGCCGTGCGCAGCCGTGGTATGGCCAGCTCATGCAGACGCCGCAGACCATCGCGTATTTCCTGCAGCTGCATCACTGGATGACCCTGTATCACGTGTCAATCTGCTGAGCTTGCGCGGATGGCCGTCCTGCGGTATGATAGACGGCGGGAGTGTGAAAACAAATGGAAGAGCAACTGGATATTTTTGACGGGCAGATGCGGCGCATCGGCACAGCACCGCGCAGTGAGGTGCATGCGCGCGGTCTGCTCCATCAGGTGGTGCACTGCTGGATTGCCGGAGAGACCGAGCCGGTGCTGTATTTTCAGCAGCGCGCGCACACGAAGCGCGATTTCCCCGATTTTTATGATCTTGCCTGCGGCGGACATATCGGCGCAGGGGAGCAGCCGGATACGGCGGTTGTCCGGGAAATCCGGGAGGAAACCGGTCTGCGTGTGACCCGGGAGCAGCTGACCGCACTGGGACAGTACCGCGCTCCGGATTTGCGGCTGCCCGATTTTTTTGACCGCGAAACATCCAATGTGTATGTACTGCGGCAGGATGCGCCGCAGTTTGCACCCGGCGAGGAGGTTTCCCGCATGATCTGCGTGCAGGCGGAGGATTTCCGGCGCATGGAGCAGGAGGGCGCAGCTTTTGTGCATGCCGCGGACATGGACGGCACAAAATTTGTGATTCCGCGGGAAAACTGGTGCTGTCATGACGGCGAATTTGCCGCGCTGGTTTTGCCGTATCTGCAGCGCGTGTTTCCGGAGCTGTCCGCCGGGGGAGATTGACAAACCAACGGATTTCTGTATAATAAGTGAAGTGAGTAAAGTTAACAGCCGCGTAAACAGCACCGAAAGGTCGTTTATGAGGAAAGTCCGGGCTGCGCAGGGCAGGATAACGGATAACGTCCGCCGGAGGCGACTCCAGGAAAAGTGCAACAGAGAGATACCGCCACGGCTTGCCGTGGTAAGGGTGGAAAGGCGAGGTAAGAGCTCACCAGTTCTGTAGGTAACTATGGAATTCTGTAAACTCTATCCGCAGCAACACCGCAGAGGAGCACACAGGGCTTGCCCGGCCCGCTCCGAGAAGGTGGCTAGAGGCGTGTGGCAACATACGTCCCAGATAGATGGCTGTTCCAATGACAGAACCCGGCTTACTCTTTGCTCACTTTTTTTCGCAAAATAATGCCCGGAAAACGGGCTGGACAGCGAAAGATTGCCGCCGCAGGGCGGTTTTCGCGGTTTGTAAACAAATTAGAACAGAACGATGGTTTTGCACAGAATACGGCGCGCGTGCTGCCGGTGTGCGAAACCTCCGGAGGCAAGTGAAATGAGTGCATTTGATCGTTTTTTACAGTCGGTGAACGAAAAGCAGGTTACCGTCATCGGCATGGGCGTGAGCAACACGCCGCTCATCAGTCTGCTGCTCGAGGCCGGTGCGAATGTCACCGTGCACGACCGCAAGACCGGTGACGAGCTGGGAGAAATTTACGAGGGTCTGTCCGATCTCGGCGTTCAGTTCTGCGTGGGAGATGAATACCTGCAGAACCTGTCGGGCGATGTGATCTTCCGCACACCGGGCATGCACCCCAATCACCCGGCGCTTGTGCGCGCACGGGAGCAGGGCAGCCTGATTACCAGCGAGATGGAGGTTTTCATGCAGGTCTGCCCCTGCCCGATTATCGCCATTACCGGGTCGGACGGCAAGACGACGACCACGACACTGACCAGTGAAATTCTCAAGACGGCGGGCTATACCTGCCACCTCGGCGGCAATATCGGCCGTCCGCTTTTGGCGGATGTCCCGCTGATGAACGAACAGGATTTTGCGGTCGTAGAGCTGTCCTCGTTCCAGCTGATGGATATGGAATGCTCGCCGGCGGCGGCACTCGTCACAAATGTCACGCCGAATCATCTCGATGTCCATAAGGACATGGCGGAATACATTCAGGCGAAAACCAACATTTTCCTCCATCAGAAGCCGGGCGCCAAGCTGGTGCTCAATGCGGATGACGCGGTTTCTCAGAGCTTCCGGCCCGCAGAGGGCGTGGAGCTGCTGCAGTTTTCCATGCGCGGACCGGTGGAGAACGGTGTCTATCTGGAGGACGGCGTCATCTGGTACGCGGAGGGAGGCAGCCGCAGAAAGATCATGAACGCGGATGAAATTCGCATTCCGGGTGCGCACAACATTGCGAACTACATGGCGGCGACCTGCCTGACACACGGCAGGGTGTCGTTTGACGATGTGGTTTCCGTTGCACATTCGTTCGGCGGCGTGGAGCATCGTCTGGAGCTCGTCCGCACGCGCGACGGCGTCCGCTACTATAACGACTCGATTGCATCCAGCCCGACGCGGACCGCGGCAGGTCTGCGCGCCTTTGACCAGAAGGTGATTCTGCTGGCCGGCGGACACGACAAAAAGATTCCGTATGATTCGTTCGGACCGATTGTCTGCGACCGCGTCAAGCGTCTGATTCTCATCGACGCAAATCCCGAGGATTCAACAGCACCCGCCATTGAAGCGTCCGTGCGCGGCGCGGAAAACTTCAATCCGGAGGAGCTGACCATCGAACGGTATGACGATTTCGAGGCGGCCGTGCGCGGCGCGGCAGAAGCTGCGGAAGACGGCGACATTGTGCTGCTTTCGCCGGCGAGCGCTTCGTTTGATATCTTCAAAAACTTTATGGAGCGCGGCAATCGCTTTAAGGATATTGTCAACGCGCTGTAAGACAGGGAATATATGCAGACCGCCGGACATCGCTTCGGCGGTTTTGCTGTGTGAAGAAACAATCTGCGGAGGGAGAGCACGATGGTAATACTGAACGCGGAACACATTTCGCTCAGCTGGGGAGAAAAGGTGCTGTTTGACGACATCGGCTTTGCGCTTGAGGAGCACGACAAGGTCGGGCTGATTGGCATCAACGGGACGGGAAAATCGACCCTGCTGCGCATTCTGGCGGGTCTGCAGGAGCCGGACAGCGGCACCGTAACCGTGGCAAACGGCACACGCATCGGCTATCTGCCGCAGCTGCCGGATTTTTCGGAGGATATTTCCGCACTGGAGCAGGTCTTTCGCGGCGCGGATGAAGAATTTGCCCGCGAGCGCGCCTATGAAGCAAAAACGCTGCTCACACAGCTGGGTGTGACCGATTTTGAACAATCCGTGCGCCTGCTCTCCGGCGGACAGCAGAAACGCATTGCGATCGCCTCTGCGCTCATCAACCCGAGCGAGCTGCTCATTCTCGACGAGCCGACCAACCACATCGACAATGAAACGGCGGCGTGGCTGGAGCAGCGGCTCAAGGCATATCGGGGCGCGATTGTGCTCATCACACATGACCGCTATTTTCTCAATCGTGTCACCGGCCGGATTTGTGAACTCGACCACACCAAGCTGTACACCTATGATGAGAACTATGAGGGATTTGTCGCGCGCAAGGCGGAGCGCGAGGCGAGTGCCGCGGCATCCGAACGCAAGCGGCAGAGTCTGCTGCGGCGCGAGCTGGAATGGATGCGGCGGGGTGCGCGGGCGCGCGGCACGAAGAGCCGCAGCCGCATCGAACGCTTTGAGGAGCTGTCCGCCCGCAAAGGACCGGAGAGCGCAGATGTGCTCGAGCTGCAGTCCATTTCCACCCGCCTCGGCAAAAAGACGATTGCTGTCTCCGAACTCTGCAAGAGCTGGGACGGTCAGACGTATATTCGCGGGCTGAATCTGACAGTGGCGCGGGATGACCGCATCGGCATCGTCGGGCGCAACGGCACGGGAAAATCGACGTTTCTGCGCATTCTTGCCGGTCAGGCACAGCCGGACAGCGGCACGGTCGAATTTGGCGAAACGGTTCGCATCGGCTATTTTGCGCAGAACTGCGGGCATATGGACGACAATGAGAAGGTCATTGACTTTATTCGAGGCATTGCGGAGACGGTTCAGACGCCGGACGGAACGCGCTCGGCGGCGCAGATGCTGGAGACATTCCTGTTTTCCGGAGAGTCACAGTGGACACGCATCGGCAGCCTGTCCGGCGGAGAAAAGCGCAGGCTGTATTTATTGAGCGTCATCATGCGTGCGCCCAATATTCTGCTGCTCGATGAGCCGACCAATGATCTGGACATCGAGACGCTGACCATTCTGGAGAGCTATCTGGAGCAGTTTGACGGCGCGGTTCTCGCCGTATCCCATGACCGCTATTTTCTCGACAAAATTGCCGCGCGTATTTTTGAATTCCGCCCGGACGGACAGGTGCAGGAATATTTGGGCAATTACGCCGATTATCTTGAAAAACGGGAGGCGCTGCAGCCGCAGACCGCGAAGAAGGAAAAAACGACCGCACAGCCGCGCCCGAGGCAGAGACAGAAGCTGCGCATGACCTATAAAGACCGCTATGAGCTGGAGCACATCGAGGATGAAATTCAGGCGATGGAGCAGGAGCTCGCCGGTCTGCACGCACAGCAGCTGGAAAACACGACAGATTATGCCGCTCTGCAGCAGCTGACCGAGCAGGCGGAGGAGCTGGCGGCGCGGCTGGATGCGCGGACAGAGCGTTGGCTGGAACTGCAGGAGCTTGCGGAGCGCATTGAGAACGGCGAATAACCGCTCACAGCAGCAGGCTGCAGCCGATTGCCATCAGTGCGGTCCCGCACACGATGGAACGCGCATGTTCGCTCGGAATGGGCAGCTTTGTGCCAAACCAGCGGCCGAACCACACGGCAAGATCATTCCAGACGAGGGCAAACGCGAGCACAGGCAGCAGCGCGGCGCCCTTTGCACAGATGCCGAATCCGCCCAGAAGCGCATCGATGGAAATCGGAACAGCGAGCACAATTGCCTCTGTCGGCGACAGCACCTTGGAATGGTCTTTGTCGGCGCGCGTGTGGTCGAGAAAGACAGCTGCACCGGTGCGCAGCGGTGCGAGCAGCGGACTTGCCGTCCGTTCGATCGCGTGCGAAATGCGGTCGCCGAAAATCTCCATCAGACCGATGAGCATGAGCGCACAAAAACCGATGAACCGGAGGTGCATCTCAGGCAGATCATCAAACAATACATTTTTCCCCGCCGCCGTGAGCAGGAGAAACCCGCTGCTCACAGCTGAAATACACAAGCTGGAATACCATGGAATTCGGATTCCGGACGTTCCGCACGCCATTGCAGCGAACAGGACATCCGCTGTAACCGCGATAATAATGAGATAATCCAAAACAAATCCCCCCTGAAGGCAAAAAGAGACCGCCCGCATTTTGATACTGCCATTTGTATGACAGAATCGAGCGGGCGGTGATTGTGTTTCAGAGGGATTGTCGGTCAACCGCGCACCATTGCGGCTGCGGTGCGTTTTCAGACAAACCGCGTTTGCCGCATTGGGCAATTTCTTTTAAAAGACCTGCCAGTAGGCGGCAAAATAGGGGGGAAGCTCGGAGCCGCCGCCGAAGTCATGAACGCGGCCGGTGATGAGGTCGCGGGCGCGTCCGGCCTCCGCGTTGAAATGCGCGGTGAACGGCTGGTCGTCGGCGTTGATGACGACCATGACGCGCTCATCCTCAAAGGCGCGCTCAAAGATAACCTGCCTGTTGGTCAGCAGGCGCGTGGTGAAATCGCCGTAGCACAATGCCTTTGAGCCTTTCTTTGCGGCGGCAAGCCTGGCGATGAAATCCGTCAGCTGTGTATGCTTCGGCGCATCAAAGCAGGGTCGCAGATTTGCATCCGAACCGCGCTGCTTTTCCGCCTTTTCGCCCCATTCACTGCCGTAATAGATGCACGGAATGCCGGGCATACCGACCATCAGCGCGTACATCAGCGGCAGATGCTTTTCATTTTCCAGAATAGAGGCGGCGCGTGTGACGTCGTGGTTGTCGACAAACGACAGAAGATGCTTGCCCTTGTACAGGGTCCAGTATTCCGGACCGAACTGCCGCTGCAGGGAATGGGTGATTTCAAACAGGTTCATGCTGTTGAACGAGGAATACAGCCCCTTGTAGCAGTCGTAGTTCGTGCAGGCGTGCAGCATATCATCCTGCAGGAACGGGCTGCAGTCGCTGCTCATGAC
This sequence comes from Clostridiales bacterium UBA7011, assembly GCA_002449635.1. Classification (GTDB taxonomy): domain Bacteria; phylum Bacillota; class Clostridia; order Oscillospirales; family Butyricicoccaceae; genus Butyricicoccus_A. The sequence goes on from DJXF01000051.1 coordinate 6,228, forward strand.
CTCGCCGACGAGGAAGAAATCCGGCTTCAATCCGTCGCAGAACGCGCGCAGGCGGCGCATGAAATCGCGGTCGAGCGAATAGGCGACATCCAGACGCAGACCGTCGATGTCAAATTCCTCAACCCAGCCGCGAATACAGTCAAAGATATGCCGGATGACCGCTTCATTGCGCAGGTTGAGCTTGACGAGCTCATAGTGCCCTTCCCAGCCCTCGTACCAGAAACCGTCGTTGTAGTTGGAATTGCCGTCGAAGCTGATGTGGAACCAGTCTTTATAGGGGGAATCCCATTTTTTCTGCTGCACATCGCGGAAAGCCCAGAAGCCGCGCCCGACATGGTTGAATACACCGTCGAGCACAATGCGGATGCCGGCATCGTGCAGGCGGCGGCAGACAGCGGCAAAGTCGGCGTTCGTACCCAGCCGTCCGTCGATTTTGCGGAAATCGCGTGTGTCATAGCCGTGGCTGTCCGATTCAAACACCGGGGAGAGATACAGCGCGTTGCAGCCGACCGAGGTGATATGCTCCGCCCAGTCCCCGATTTTTTTCACGCGGTTGACGGTTTCACCGTCGTTTTCCCACGGCGCACCGCAGAAACCCATGGGATAAATCTGATAAAAAACACTTTCGTATGCCCACATAAGGAAAAATCCTCCTTTTTCAGGTTCGCAGCCCGCCGGCAGAAGGGAAAAAACCATGAAGTGCGTGCAGGCTGCGGGACTATTATTATAGCATATTTGTATGAAAGCAACAACTGCGGGAAAAATTTGAACTTTTCCTTGCATTTTGACGCGAAGCATGGTAAACTTATTAACCGAAACCGGGCAATCCTCTGTCCACCCGGTCACGGGGCGTGGCCACCGGCCCGCTGCGGCGCAGAAAATGTGCCCGGAGCGCTTCTCCACGGCGGATCGGACCAGAGGTTTTAAGAGAGACAAGATTGTCTATGATTGAGAGGAGAAAAAACGATGGACTTAGTAAAGGTTCTCGCAGAGCAGCAGATCAAGACCGATCTGCCGGTTCTCAAGGTTGGTGACACGGTTCGTGTTCATCAGAAGATCAAGGAGGGTAACCGCGAAAGAATTCAGATTTTCGAGGGTACCATCATCGCTATGAAGCACAGCGGCATCAATAAGTCTGTCACCGTCAGACGTATCTCTTACGGTGTCGGCGTTGAGAAGACCTTCCCGGTACATTCCCCGAATGTTGCCAAGTTTGAGGTCGTTCGCAACGGTAAGGTTCGCCGTGCAAAGCTGTACTATCTGCGCGGCAGAGTCGGCAAGGCAGCGAAGGTTCAGGAGAAGCTGTAAGTTTCAGCCTATTTTACGAACCACAGAGGAGAGGACAGCTGATGTTCTCTCCTTTTTTCTTGGAAAAAACACCGCATCGTTTGGCAGGACGCGTGCCGCCGGAAGCAGGCTGTGATGCTGCCTCCGGTTTTTCGTGCCGAACAGGCAAAATGACTTGCCAATCGCGTGCAAATCGGTATATGATAATGATATATGCCGATCAAATGAAAGGATGATGCATTGTTATGCGCAGAAAAAAACAGGCTGAAGCGGATGAGACGCCGCAGGCACGGTTTCACAGCGAGCTGTTTGACTGGGGCGAGGCACTCCTCATTTCGCTTGCGGCTGTGATTCTGATTTTTGTCTTTGCCGTGCGTATTATCGGTGTGGAAGGCACATCCATGGTGCCCACCCTGCAGGATGACGATCAGCTTCTCGTATCCAATCTGTTTTATACGCCGGAAAAGGGCGATATTGTCATTTTGACCAAGGAGTCATTTATGACCAGTCCGATTGTCAAGCGCGTCATTGCCACGGAAGGCGACACGATTGACATCGACTTTGGCGCAGGCACTGTCACGGTCAACGGAGAGGTGCTGCAGGAGGATTACATCGCCGAGCCGACCAATCGGTCGTACGATGTGGACTTTCCGCAGACGGTGCCGGAGGGCTGTATTTTTGTGATGGGAGACAATCGCAACGGTTCGACAGACAGCCGGTACGGTGCGCTCGGTATGGTGGATACCCGCTATGTGATCGGCAGAGTGCTCATGCGTATTTACCCGTTTAACAAGATCGGTTTGGTATCATAAGGAGAAAAATACATGAATATACAGTGGTATCCCGGTCACATGACGCGCACACGCCGTCAGATGACAGAGAACCTGCGGCGTGTGGATGCCGTGTGTGAAATTGCAGACGCGCGCATTCCGCAGGTCAGCCGGAATCCGGACATGGACGACATCGCGGGAAACAAGCCGCGTCTGCTTGTCCTCAACCGCACAGATCTGGCGGACCCGGAATCGACCAGACTGTGGGCGGATCATTATCGCCGCAAGGGGTATGCCGTCCTGACCACGGACGCGCGGAGCGGCGCAGGCGTGGCAAAGTTTTCTGCGGCAGTGCGCACGCTGCTCGCGGATAAAATCGCACAGTGGAATGCGAAGGGACAGACCGGCAGACCGGTTCGCGTTATGGTCGTCGGCATTCCGAATGTCGGCAAATCTACCTTTATCAACCGCGTGCTCGGAAGAAAATCCGCGAAGGCGGCTGACCGTCCGGGCGTCACGCGCGGACAGCAGTGGTTCCGCGTGGAGGGCGGCCTGGAGCTGCTGGACACCCCCGGCATTCTCTGGCCGAAGCTGGATGATGAGCGCACCGGCATTTACCTTGCCGCCACGGGTGCGGTCAAAGACGATATTCTGGATGTGGAAACACTGGCGTGCCGGCTGATGGAGATTCTGTACCGGCATGCACCGCAGTCGCTGACCGCGCGCTATAAAATCGAATTGCCGGACGAAACGGAGGAAATTGATTTTCTCGGCTATGAACTGCTGCTGCGCGCAGGACGCAGGCGCGGATTCCTGATTTCCGGCGGCGAAATTGACACAGAGCGCATGGCGCGCATCCTGCTGGATGAATTTCGCGGCGGCAAGCTCGGCCGCATTACACTGGAAACACCGGATGAATATGCGGATACGGAGGGCAGCGGCGATGGCGAAGCAGAATAAACCGCCGGTTGTTCTGACCATGGAGCGGGAGCAGGCACTCGCTGCGCGCGGTTTTTCCGCTGTCTGCGGCATTGACGAAGCCGGACGCGGACCGCTCGCCGGTCCGGTTGTGGCGGCGGCGGTCATTCTTCCCGTCGGCATTCAGCTGCCCGGCGTCAACGATTCCAAAAAAATCACGGAGAAAAAGCGGGAGCAGCTGTTTGATTTTGTAAAAGAAAATGCCATTGCATGGGGGATCGGGCAGGCGAGCGAAACCGAGATTGACGAGATCAATATTTTACAGGCGACGTTTGCCGCTATGCGCCG
>DJXF01000006.1 GCA_002449635.1 Clostridiales bacterium UBA7011
TACTCCTCCGGGAAGGTGACGTTGACGTCGCACTCCTCGCCGGCAGACTTTCCGACCAGCTGGTCCTCAAAGCCCGGAATGAAGGTGCCGGAGCCCAGCTTCAGGCTGAAGTCCTCACCCTTGCCGCCTTCAAATGCCTCGCCGTCGACGAAGCCCTCGAAGTCGAGTACAACCGTGTCGCCCAGTGCGGCGGCGCGCTCAACCGTCTCGGTGCTTGCTGCGCGCTGTGCCAGACGGTCCAGCTCTTCCTTGATATCGTCGTCCGTAACGGCGTCGTCTGCTCTCTCCGCTTCAACGCCCTTGTACTGGCCGACTGTGACTTCCGGCTCAACCGGAACGGTGCAGATAAATTCAAAGCCCTCCTCGGTCATGTTGTCGACATTTACGTCAGCCGGACCGACCGGAGTGATGGCTGCTTCCTCGACTGCCTTCGGATAAACCTCCGGATAGACGATGTTCAGTGCATCCTCGAGGAATACGCCCTCGCCGTACATCTTCTCGATGATCTTGCGCGGAGCCTTGCCTCTGCGGAAGCCCGGAACCTGAATCTGGTTCTTGTTTCTCTTGTACGCAGTTTCCTTCGCCTTATCTAATTCTGCAGCGGATACAGCGATGGTCAGCTTAACCTGGCTGTGCTCCAGCTTTTCGGTATTCTTGAGTTCCATAAGAAATGACTCCTCCTAAATATATGTCCAATCTATTCTATCAGAAAGTTGGCGTTTTGGCTACATATTTTTCTATTTTTTTAGCAGAACCGGCGTGAAATCTATATAATCTCCCGACACAAGCGTGAAATCAATGCCTTCCTGCCGTCCCGTGACGGCATAGCGCAGGCTGTCCGAGTGCAGATGACCGTATACGCAGCGCGTCACACCGTACTGCTGCATCAGAGAAATGATCTCACCGCAGCGAAAGCTGGTATAGATCGGCGGATAGTGCAGAAAGCAGATCAGCTCCTGCGCGCCCTGTGCTTTTGCCGCTTTGAGTGACGTCTCCAGACGGATCAGCTCCCGCCGGAAAATTTTTTCATCGTGCCCTTCGCGGAAGTTTTCCTCAAAAAACCAGCCGCGTGTTCCACAAATACCAATGTTATCATAAATGAAGCAATTATTAAAGAGAAAATCGATATTTTTTATGCCATTCTCCTCAAAAAATTTCTTCATCTTTCCGACTGTCCCCCACCACAGATCGTGATTTCCCTTGCCGATGATCTTATGTCCCGGCAAATCACTGAGCAGCTGAAAGTCAGGCAGCGCCTGCGAAAGATTGATTCCCCACGAAATGTCCCCGCCTATGACCACCGTGTCATCGGGCGAAATCATCGCGCGCCAGTTTTTCTCAATCTTCTCCATATAGCCCTGCCAGCGTCCGCCGAAAATGTCCATCGGCTTCTGCACGCCGCGTGACAGGTGCAGGTCGGCAATCGTATACAGTGCCATCGGTCAGATTTTGTTCAGCAGATCGACGGTTCCCAAAATCTCCTCGCGGTCAATGACCAGGTCAAAGCGCGGCTGCATGCCTGCAAGTGCCGCGAGCGGCGCGGGAACCGGTGCGCCCGTCAGCTCGTGCAGCTGCTCAAACAGCTCCGTGCCATCGCCGGCCGCTTCCGCGCCCAGTGCGGAAATGACGCTCTGGCAGAACTTGAACGGGCTTGCCGTCGATGCGATGACGGTCGGTGTCCGATCGCCCGTGCGCGCGCGGTAATCCTCATACACGCGAACCGCAACCGCCGTGTGGGTATCGCACAGATACTGTTTGTCGCGCAGCAGCTGTGCAATCGTCTGCTTGGTCTGCGTGTCATCACAGCAGCCTGCGTCAAATTTTTCGCCGATGCGTGCGAAGACGTCAGCCGGAACGGTATAGCTGCCCGATTCGCTCAGCTGAGCCATCAGGCCGGCAGTCATGGTGTCATTATAGCCCGAAGTCAGGAACAGTAAACGTTCCAGATTGCTGGAAATCAAAATATCCATCGACGGAGAAATGGTCGTGTGGAACGGACGCACACGGTTATAGGTTCCGCCGGAGGTAAAGAAATCGGTCAGGACATTGTTTTCATTGGACGCACAGATCAGCTTCGCGATCGGAACACCCATCTCTCCGGCGATATATGCCGCGAGGATATTGCCGAAATTTCCGGTCGGCACGCAGACATTGATCGCGTCACCCTGCCGGATCTCCCCGCGATTCACCAGATCACAGTAAGCGGAGACATAATACGCAATCTGCGGCGCGAGCCTGCCCCAGTTGATGGAATTGGCGGAAGACAGCGTCATCCCCTGCCTGTCCAGCTTTTCAATGGATGCCTTGTCGGTAAAAATCTTCTTGACCGCGCTCTGCGCATCGTCAAAATTGCCGCGAATCGCGCAGACCTGTACATTTCCGCCCTTCTGGGTGACCATCTGCAGCTTTTGAATCGTGCTGACGCCATCCACCGGATAATACACCATAATCTTGGTGCCTTCCACATCGGCAAAGCCATCGAGTGCCGCCTTGCCGGTGTCGCCGGAGGTCGCTACGAGAATGCAGGCGGTGCGCGTCTCTCCGGTCTTGCGCAGCGATGCGGTCAGCAAATGCGGCAGCATCTGCAGCGCCATATCTTTGAAGGCACAGGTGGGGCCGTGCCACAGCTCGAGCACATAGCGTCCCTCTCCCAGACCGACAAGCGGTGCGGTGTCGGGGCCGCCGAACTTCTCATCCGCATAGGCGCGCGCCGCGTACTGCTCCAGCTCCTCTGCGGTGAAATCGGTCAGGAATCTGCCCAGAATATCCGCGCTGCGGCCGCGATAATCCTTCGCACACAGGGCGGCAAAGTCCTCCGCGGTCAGCTTCGGAATCTCTGTCGGGCAGTACAGACCGCCGTCCGGTGCAATGCCGGTGGCAATCGCCTTTGCCGCAGTGACGGTCAGTTTTTTGTTTCTTGTGCTTACATAATCCATATTTTTCAAAAACCTCCCGGTGTTGTTTCCCAATCAAAACTGTTCGATGACAAATCGTCGGGCATTGTCATACAGGAAATTGTGTATCTGGGTATCGGTGTAGCCGTGACGGGCCAGTGCCTCCGCAACCGCCTCGATGCCGGTCACATCGGTGATTCCGTCGGGAAACCGATCACAGCCGTCCCAATCCGCGCCGATGCAGACATGATGCTGTCCGCCCAGCGAACAGAAATGCTCTATGTGACGCACCACATCGGTGCAGTCCGCACGGCTGCGCCTCGTCAAAAACGGGACATACAGATTGATGCCAGCCACGCCGCCGCGCGCGATGATTTCTTCAAACTGTGCATCCGTCAGATTGCGCAAATGCGGGCAAACGGCGCGGCTGTTGGAATGGGTTGCGACAATCGGCGCATCGGTGCACGATGCCAGATCCCAGAACCCGTGCTCGGACAGATGGGATACATCGGCAAACATCCCGTTTTCCGAGAGAATTTTCACCAGCCGGATGCCTTCCTCTGTCAATCCCGCTTCATTGTCTGCCGCCGCGCCGCAGCCATACCGCGAGCGGTGATTCCACGTCAGTGTGACCAGACGCACGCCGGCTTCGGCAGCGGTTCGAATATCATCCTCCGACTGCAGCAGCTCGGCACCTTCAATGGCAAGAAAGGCGGCCGCCTTCCCCTCCCGTTCTGCCTGCCGCAGATCGCCCCCGGTGCGGCAGTGCCGCAGCACCGAAGCGCTTTCGGAAAAAGCGCGCTGTGCGGTTTCGAGCAGGTGCATCAGCCGTTCGTGCGCCTGTCGGGCATCGTTCAGCGGCTGTGCACCGCAAAACAGGGCGAACACCTGCGCATAGTGTGTGCAGCGCATGGCACGCGTCAAATCCAGCTGTCCGCTGTTTTGCAGCAGCGTGCCGGTCTCCTGCCGATACAGACGGTACCGGCTCAGCTCACAGATTGTATCGCAGTGCAGGTCAAAATAATCCATCATACCACCTCAAATGCGTTCGGTATGTGATTGATGCGGCACAGACTGCCGGTCACAAAAACTTCGATGACATCAAAACGCGGCTGAAGCGCCGTGGGATTTTCCGCCAGCCAGCACTGTGCCGTCAGGATGATTTTCTGCTGTTTGCTTTTGGTGACCGCCTCGCGCGGCGCACCGAATTTTGTACTGCTGCGCGTTTTGACCTCGACAAACGAAAGATAGCTGTCATCCGCACAGATCAGATCAATTTCGCCATATTTCGAGCGGTAATTGCGGCACA
>DJXF01000059.1:0-3592 GCA_002449635.1 Clostridiales bacterium UBA7011
TACCGACTGAGCTACGGAACCAAATGGCGGTCTGGACGGGGCTCGAACCCGCGACCTCCGCCGTGACAGGGCGGCATTCTAAACCAACTGAACTACCAGACCAAATGGTTGCGGGAGAAGGATTTGAGCCAACGACCTTCGGGTTATGAGCCCGACGAGCTACCGAACTGCTCCACTCCGCGATATCGATTTTTTTGTGCTCTCGTTGAGTGCTTATATAGAATACCACATGCCGCAGGAGCTGTCAAGACTTTTTTTCAAAAATTTTTTCATGTACGGGCGACAGGAGAGAAAACCGCCCGGAGCAGGGGATAATCCGGTATAGGTTACATTGTCAACTGCTGGCTGAGAAAGGTTGCCGCCGTCTGCAGCAGCTTGCACTCCACCTCGCCGGCGACAGGATGCTTTTCGTCGCGCAGCAGTGCGACACAGCCGGATACGTCTCCGCCTGTGATGACAGGGGCGGCGATGGATACACGATAGCGTTCGTCATCCGTCAGTGTGATCGGGGTGTCGGACGGACGGAAAATTTTGCGCTGTTCCATGGCGCGTTCCAGCTCGGCGCTGATGTTGCGCTCGTACACGTCCTTTTTTGCACTGCCGGATACGGCGATGACGGAGTCGCGGTCACAGATGACACAGCTCGTGCCGATGGTCTTGCTGACAGAATCGCACAGCTGTGTGACAAAGGTGTTCAGATCTCCCATGGGGGAGTATTTTTTGAAAATGACCTCACCGTTGCGGTCGGTATAAATCTCCAGCGGATCGCCCTCACGAATGCGCATGGTTCTGCGAATTTCCTTGGGAATGACAACCCGCCCGAGATCGTCTATGCGGCGGACGATGCCCGTTGCTTTCATATTACATGCCTCCAGTACTTCTTTCTGTTTGCTGTCAATAGGGATAGTATTGATAAATTGTTGAAAATTATACCGTACAGACAGAAAATGCTTTGACGGGACAGCAGAATACGGAAGAAGCGGCATTTTTTTGTGCGGTCTGTGGTGTTCAAACTGCGCAAAGTATGATACAATAAAGAAAAATATCACGATTGACACATCAAACAACAACGGGCGGGTTCGGCGGCACACCGGATGCGGCCCGTGTCTTATGGGTAGAACTATGAAAGCATTCAAAAAATGGATTGGCGTACTGGCGTGCGCCGTATTTTTGACGGGCTGTTCGTTTATTTCCAGCGGGGACGATTTGCTTCAGATTCCCAGACCGTCGGAGGATTTCATGCTGCTGCAAAAACAGCTCGAACGGATTATGGGAGACAACATGACCTATGTGTCTCCGCAGGGCGGCGAATACCGCAATACCGTCACGTTTGAGGATCTGGACGGGGATGGGGAAAATGAGGCGATTGCCTTCCTGCGCCAAGGCACCGGCGGCAAGGTATATGTCTATGCGTTTAAACTGGAGGACGGGCAATACCGCCCGATCGGCAGCATAGAGGGTCCCGGCTCTGCGCTCAGCTCGATGGCGTTTCTGCGGCTCAACAGCGGAAAGGAAAAGCTGATTGTGCTCACCTGGACGCTGAGCGGCGATCTCAAACAGGGCCTGACCGTGTGCAGCGTGAAGGACGATACGCTGACGGACGTCCTGGACGCAACGTATACCAGCTATATTATGAGCGATCTGGATCAGGATCATTCGGAGGAGCTGTTTACGGTGAGCTACGACGACACCGGCCGCAAGACGGCGCAGGTATACGACTATGCCGACGGCAAGATGATTCAGCTCTCGCAGACCGACGCGACGCAGGATGTGCAGACGGTCGCCAATATGACCGCCGGAAAGCTGGATGAAAACGGGCATCCCGCGGTCTTTGTCGACAGCAAATTTGAAAATGACAACGGTATGCAGACAGATATTTATGTGCTCGACGGCAATAAGCTGCGCAATGTCGCGCTGTCATCCAATGCGTCCACCTATCGTTCGGCAGCGCTTTACTACTGCGAGGACATGGACAGCGACGGGATCATCGAAGTGCCGCAGCTGCAGGCGCTGCCCGGCTATGAAAACGGCGAGTCGACAGAGATTCTGTGGATGGTCGACTGGTATCGGTATCACATGAACGGCACGACACAGCTTGTGCTGACCACCTACGACAGCCTTGCGGAGGGCTGGGAATTCCGTTTTCCGCAGGAATGGCGCGGGGTCGTGACGGCGACGACAGGAAGTGAAGCCGGCGTCAGCCAGACGACATTTTTGCTGCCCGGCCATTTCAACGACCCGATTCTGACGATTTATGTATTTACCGGCGATGACCGCGAGGAGGCAGCCGAAGCCGGCGGGCTGATTGATCTCGGCTCGACCGGAGACACCTGCTTTGCCGCAAAACGCGGCACGGATTCGCCCTATCAGCTTTCGGAAGAGGAAATCATCGATGCGTTCGGCATGGTTCAGAATGAATGGAGCTAAGCCGGCGGGCACAGCGACAGATAAAGGAGAACAGACAGAATTATGATGACACGCAAGGTACTGGTTTTAGAGGATGAGGAAAATATCCGCAGCTTTGTCGTAATCAATCTCAAGCGGGCGGGCTATGAGGTCATTCAGGCGGGCAGCGGCGAGGAGGCGCTCGAAAAGTTTCACAGCAACACCGATGTGATTGTCTGCGTCCTCGATGTGATGCTCCCCGGCATTGACGGCTATGATGTGTGCCGCACACTGCGCGCGGAGGGCTATGAGGGCGGCATCATTATGCTGACGGCGCGCACACAGGAGTCGGACAAGGTAACCGGTCTGATGACCGGCGCGGACGACTATGTGACCAAACCGTTCTCCGTTGCGGAGCTGACGGCGCGCGTGGACGCACTGGTGCGCCGCCTCGGTCTGCATTCGTTCTCGGCGGAGACGATTCAGAGCGGCGCATTCTGCCTCGATATGCGCGCGAGAGAGCTCAAGAAAAACGGCAAGCACGTCGATCTGACACAGGTCGAATTTTCGCTGATGAAGACCTTTCTGGAAAACCGCGGCCGGGCTATGGACCGTGAGCAGCTGCTCAGCGCGGTCTGGGGCAAAAACTATTCCGGCGAACTGAAAATTGTCGATGTCAACATTCGCCGCCTGCGCATCAAGGTGGAGGACGATCCGGCTTCCCCACAGCATATCACGACCGTGCGCGGCTTTGGCTACATGTGGAAAGACTGATCGGGAAGGACTGATCTATGGATAAAAAAGTCACTGCGGATACAAGGGAGCTGCCCGATCTTTCGCAGGAATTCAAAGGAAAACGGCAGCAGGAGGGACCGCGCGAAATCCGCGTGCAGCATGCGCGCGGCGGTCTGAAAGGGCGCTGGACGATGAATTCGATGACGATCATCACGGCAGCGCTTGCGATTGCCTCCATTTTTGTCACCATGATTGCGGCGAGCTATTATTACAGCAACATGCGGCAGAACCTTGTCGCGCGCGCGACGCAGTCGGCAGGCTTTCTCAACCGCTTTCTCAACGCCAGTTACGAACAGTTTCTCTCGGCAGGCCAGTCCTTTGTCGCCAGCTTTGAGGACAAGGATAAGCTGGAAATTGAAATTATTTCTTCCGGCGGATATATTTTGTCCTCCTCGTCCTGGTTTACGCAGAC
>DJXF01000059.1:3742-15837 GCA_002449635.1 Clostridiales bacterium UBA7011
GATTCGACCTCCGGCGAGCGCGTCATGTCGGCCTCTGCGCCGCTGTACGATTCCAATCAGAATCTGGTGGGCTGTCTGCGCGTGGTGTCCTCTATGGCGCTGGTGCAGCGGCAGATTCTTTACGTTGTGCTCGCCTGCCTGATTGTCGGACTGTTTTTCGCGCTCACGGTGGAGCTGTCCAACCGCTATTTTATCAAATCCATCGTCGAGCCGGTGATGAAGATCAACATCATCGCAAAGGAAATCTCGGCCGGACGATACGGCATGCGCCTGCACAAGGTGTATGACGACGAGATCGGCGACCTCTGCGACACGATCAACCACATGTCCGAGGAAATCAGCCGCGCCGAGCGCATGAAAAACGACTTCATTTCCTCCGTTTCGCACGAACTGCGCACGCCGCTGACAGCCATCGGCGGCTGGAGCGACACGCTCATCGCAGGCGGCGCGACCGATCCGGAAGAGGTCATCATGGGCCTGCGCATTATCCAGAAGGAGAGCAGCCGTCTGACGCAGATGGTCGAGGAGCTGCTGGACTTTACCCGTCTGGAATCCGGACGCATGAAGCTCAATGTGGAGCTGTTTGACGTCGGAGCGGAGCTGTATGAAGCGGTTTATATGTATCAAAATATGCTGGAGAAGGAAAATATCCAGCTGATTTACGACATTCCCGATCAGATGTGTCCGGTCAGCGGTGACCGGCACCGCCTCAAGCAGGTCTTTTTGAATATCATCGACAACGCCGCAAAATACGGAAAAAGCGGCGGGAAAATCGAAATTGTTCTGTCCCGCGACAGCTATACGGTGCGCATTGATGTGCGCGACTGGGGTGTCGGCATCAAGGAGGATGAGCTTCCGTTTGTCAAAGAGAAGTTTTACAAGGGAAGCTCAAAGCAGCGCGGCAACGGCATCGGCCTTGCCGTGACGGACGAAATTGTCCGCATGCACGGCGGCACACTGAACATCGCCAGCAAATACGGCGAGGGAACCGTTGTCACCGTCTCGCTCCCGCTCGCCAATGCGGACAGCAAGCGGGTCGAGCCGACAGAAGGCAATGTCACGGACACCAAGGAGTAAGCATTGAACAGCAAGGAATCACAACAGGTTTTGCATAAGACAACCATCGGCGGACAGTCTATCCTCGAGGGCATCATGATGAAGGGCCCGCGGAAAAGCTGTACCGTCGTGCGCAAGCCGGACGGAACGCTTGCCATTCGGGACGAGGAAACGGTGCCCCTGCGGGAGAAATTCGCACCCGCGGGCTGGCCGGTGATCCGCGGCTTTCTGATGATGGTACAGTCGCTTGCCGACGGCTTTCGCGCGATTGAATATTCCGCACAGTTCCTCGAAGAGGAGGAAAGCACAGAGCCGTCCAAGCTGGAACGGTGGCTGATTGCACACATCGGCAGCAGCGCGCTGGAATCCGCGCTGTACGCAGTCTCCGCTGTGATTGGCATTGGGCTGGCGGTGGGACTGTTTATTCTGCTCCCCGCATTTGCGGTGGGCTTTCTGCCCGGCAGCGTGCCGCATCCGGCGGTGAATCTGCTCGAGGGCGTGCTTCGCATCGCCATCTTTATCGGCTATATGTGCCTCATGTCGCGCATTCCCGACATGAACCGAACCTTTCACTATCACGGTGCGGAGCACAAGACGATTTACTGCTATGAAAAAGATCTGCCGCTCACCGTCGAAAATGTGCGCCGCCAGCCGCGCGAGCATCCGCGCTGCGGCACGAGCTTTTTGTTTGTGGTGATGATTATCAGCATTCTCGTCTTTTCGCTTGTGACATCGGAAAGCCGCATCGTACAGCTGCTGCTGCGGCTCGTGCTGCTCCCGATTGTCATCGGACTGAGCTATGAGGTCAACCGCTTTGCCGGACGGCACGACAATGCCGTTTCGCGCGCACTGCGCTGGCCGGGCATGATGCTGCAGCACATCACTGTGCTCGAGCCGGATGACAGCATGATTGAGGTGGCGATTGTGTCACTGGAGCATGTCATTCCGGAGGACCGGCAGGAGGACAAATGGTGAGCGCGTGGGACTGCTTTTTGCAGCTGCGGCAGCAGCTGTCGGAGATGGGGGTCGAGCAAGCGGAGCTGGAAGCGCGGGAGCTGACGGCGTGTGCCGCCGGACTGGATGCGCGGGACAGCGCAGACTGGCGCATGCGCCCGCTGTCGGCGGAGGAGCAATCCCGCGCTATGCAGCTGCTTGCCCGGCGCAGGAACGGAGAGCCGTTGCCGTATCTGCTCGGCGAATGGGATTTTTACGGAAATCGCTTTGTTGTGACACCGGAGGTGCTCATTCCCCGCGGCGATACCGAATGGCTGTGTGACGCGGCGGTACAGGCGGCGCGGCAGAAAACCGCACCGCGCGTGCTCGATTTGTGCTGCGGCAGCGGCTGTATCGGAATTTCACTTGCGCTTGCGGTTCCGCAGGCACAGGTGGTGGCGGCGGATTGCTCACCCGAGGCTCTTGCGGTGACACGGCGCAATGCGGCGCTCCATCAGCTCGGGCAGCCGCGTTTTTCTGCGGTGCAGGCGGACGCGCTTGTGCCGGACAGCATAGACGGTGTCTTTGACATCGTTGTTTCCAATCCGCCGTATATCACGGCGGAGGAGATGCAGGCGCTCGACCGCAGCGTCTCGGAATTTGAACCGCATCTCGCGCTGTACGGCGGCGAGGACGGATTGGATTTTTACCGCGCGATGGCGCAGCACCCGCCGTTTCGGCTGCGGGAAGGCGGACTGCTGTTCGCCGAATGCGGCTGGAGGCAGGGAGAGCAGGCCGCAGAGCTGTTTTCGGCAGCGGGCTGGAAGCAGGCGGCACTGCGCTGTGATCTGGCCGGTGTGCCGCGCATTGTTTGTGCGGCAATTTGAAGGACAATGACACGCCGCGGCGTGTTGAGCATAACAGGAGGAACTTATGGCAAAGAAAAAGCAGCTGCCACCGGTTGTGGTGGCGACAGATAAAAAGAAGGCGCTGGGCATTGCGCTCGCGCAGATTGAAAAACAGCACGGACCGAATGCCGTGATGTATCTCGGTCAGGAGAGCGAGCCGCTCGACAAGGAGGTTATTTCCACCGGTTCGATCGGTCTGGACATGGCACTCGGGATCGGCGGCCTGCCGCGCGGCAGAATTATTGAGATTTACGGACCGGAATCTTCCGGTAAAACAACGCTGGCCCTTCATGCGATTGCGTCTGCACAGGCAAAGGGCGGCATTGCCGCATTTATTGACGCGGAGCACGCGCTTGATCCGGTCTATGCCGCTGCGCTGGGCGTCGATATTGACAGCCTGCTCGTCTCGCAGCCGGACAGCGGCGATCAGGGTCTGGAAATTGCAGAACAGCTCGTGCGTTCCGGCGCACTGGACATCATCGTTGTCGACTCGGTTGCCGCGCTTGTTCCGCGCGCCGAAATCGAAGGCGATATGGGCGACTCCGTCGTCGGTCTGCATGCCCGCCTGATGAGTCAGGCGATGCGCAAGCTGGCAGGCGTTGTTTCCAAATCCAAGTGTGTGGCAATTTTTATCAACCAGCTGCGCGAAAAGGTCGGCGTCATTTACGGCTCGCCGGAGGTCACGACCGGCGGACGTGCGCTGAAGTTTTATGCGTCGGTTCGCATTGATGTGCGCCGCGTCGAGCACCTGAAGGACGGGGACACGCTGATCGGCAGCCACACGCGGGCAAAGGTCGTCAAAAACAAAATGGCGCCCCCGTTCCGCGAGGCACAGTTTGACATCATGTACGGCGAGGGCATTTCCCGCACCGGAGAACTGATCGACCTCGGCGTCGACTACGGACTGATTAAGAAGGGCGGCGCGTGGTTTACCGTCGGAGAACAGCGGTTCCAGGGACGGGATAACGCGAAAAAGTATCTCGCCGAAAATCCTGAAATTGCGGAAAAGCTGGAAGCCGATATTCGCGCGGCCATTCAGGAAAGCCGCAAAAAGGCGCAGGAGGAACGCGATGCGCGCAATGAGCTGCGCCGCAGACAGCTGCACAGTGAATTCGGCACAGATGCCGCGGAAGGCAGCGCACCGTCGGAGGAGACTCCTGAGGAGCGTCCGGCTCCGCGCCGTTCGGCGGCCGTGTCGATTGATGCGGACGATTTCGGCGAGGATGATATCTGATGACAGGTCAGCCGGCTTGTGACGAGGAGGAGTACCGCCGGGCGGCAGAAGCTGCGGCCAAAATGCTGGCACGGCGTCCCCTTTCGGCAGCAATGCTGCAAAAAAAGCTGCGGGACAAACAGTTTTGTGAACAGGCAGCGGATTACGCCGCGGAGCGCATGCGTGTGCTCGGCGCGATTGATGACGCTGCGTTTGCGGAGCTGGTGGTGCGCAGCTACGCGCGAAAAGGGTGCGGCATACTGCGCATCCGGCAGGAGCTGCGCGCACGCGGTGTCTCCGATGCGGATGCAGCCGCGGCACTGGAGGAATTTGAACCGAATCAGGAAAAAATGCTCGCGCTGCTCGATCGCCGTCTGCGCGGTGATCTGAGCGACCGGCGCGAATGTGAAAAGGCGATGGCGGCGCTGCAGCGGCGCGGCTTCACCTATTCCGAGATTCGTGAGGCGATGGAGGCATACCGCCTTCAGTCCGCCGAAAATCAATGAGCGCGGGGATTCCCCGCACAAGGAGGAACGATAGATCTATGTCCATTCGATTGGGACTGATTTCGTTGGGCTGTGCAAAAAATCTTGTGGACAGTGAACATATGCTGGCGCAGCTGCAGGAGGCAGGCATTGTCATTGTGGATGACGTGGAACAGGCAGATGTCGCGGTCATCAACACCTGCGGCTTTATCGAGGCCGCCAAGCAGGAGGCCATTCAGACCATTCTGGAGACGGCAGAGCTGAAAAAAAGCGGTTCGCTCAAGGCGCTGATCGTCACCGGCTGCCTCGTCCAGCGCTATCCGGAGGAAATTACACAGGAGCTGCCGGAGATTGATGCGGTGCTCGGTACGGGCAGCTATACCAATATAGTCGATGCGGTGCGCGCGGTCCTGCAGGCACCGGGAACCGTGTACCGCAATTTCGGACAGATTGATGAGGCGGAGATGGAGGGCGGACGCATTTTGCTGACGCCGGGCTACTCGGCTTATTTGAAAATTGCAGAGGGCTGTGACAACCACTGTGCCTACTGTGTCATTCCGCAGCTGCGCGGACGCTTCCGCTCGCGCGCGATGGAGGACATTCTCGAGGAGGCACGCGCGCTTGCAGCTGCCGGCGTGCGGGAGGTCATCGTTGTCGCACAGGACATCACACGCTATGGTGTGGACCGGTACGGCAGACGCCGCCTGTCCGACCTGCTGCGCGAGCTGTGCGCGATGGACTTCACCTGGGTGCGGCTGCATTATCTGTACCCCGATGAAATTACCGAGGATATGATTCAGACCATTGCGGAAGAGCCGAAAATTGTCAAATACCTCGATATACCGATTCAGCATGTGAGCAGCCGAATTTTGAAGGCGATGCACCGCCGCGGCGATGCCGATTTCCTGCGGAAGCTGTTTGCACAGCTGCGCGCGCGCATTCCCGGTGTGGTGCTGCGCACGAGCATCATTGTCGGTCTGCCGGGAGAGACCGAGGCGGAATTTGAGGAACTGTGCGAATTTTTGCGGGAAACGGGCATTGAGCGCACCGGTGTGTTCTGCTATTCCCCCGAGGAGGGCAGCGAAGCCGCGGCGATGCCGGATCAAATTGATGAGGAGCTGAAGAATCAGCGCCGGCTGATCGTTGAGGAGCTGCAGTCGGACATTCTCGACCGCTTTGCAGCCCGCATGACGGGCCAGCTGACTGAGGTCCTCTGCGAGGGCTGGGACGGTGAGACCGGTCTGTACTATGGGCGCAGCTATGCCGATTCGCCGGATATCGACGGCCGCGTGTTGTTTGACAGCGCGTTTTCGGTAGAGGAAGGACAGTTTGTACCTGTCCGCATTACCGGCGCGCAGGGCGCGGATCTGACCGGAAACACAGAGACATTGGAATGATACGATTGACACCCCGACGGGGAAAACGTATAATAATGCTGCGGCGTGTTCCGCGGTCAGTCCATACATAAGGAAGGGATCGATATGACACTTGCCAACAAAATTACATTGGCGCGCATTGCGCTGATTCCGTTTTTTCTGATTTTTGCTTATATTGGAAATGCAGCCTGTGATATCATTGCACTGGTGCTGTTTATTCTGTGCAGCGTGACCGATTTTCTCGACGGCTATGTCGCGCGGAAATACAATCAGGTGACCGATTTCGGCAAATTTGTCGACCCGCTGGCAGATAAGCTGCTGGTGTGTGCGGCGATGGTAGTTTTTGTCGACCGCGGTCTGATGGCCGGATGGATGGTGTTCATCATTCTCGCGCGCGAATTTATCATTACGTCCCTGCGCACCGTTGCCATGGGAAAAAACCGTGTCCTTGCAGCGGCGTGGTCCGGCAAGGTTAAGACCTGCCTGCAGATTGCCGGTGTGATTGTGATTTTCCTGTGCACCATTACGGCAGGCGCGCAGCCGGCCGGAGCTGCCGGTGTGATCGTCAGGCTGGCGGGCTGGGTTATGATGCTCGTGACGCTGTACTCCGGCTATGACTATATGCGCCGCAACTGGGATATTGTTGCGGAGGGCGCAACCAGAGCGAAATAAATAATCTGTCCGCCGTGCGGACGAAAGGGAGACCGTTTTATGAAATTATACAACTCCATGACACGCAAAAAGGAAGAATTTGTTCCGATTGAGCCGGGAAAGGTGAAAATGTATTCCTGCGGTCCGACGGTATACAACTTCTTCCACATCGGCAATGCGCGCCCGTTCATTATCTTTGATACGCTGCGCCGGTATTTTGAATATCGCGGTTATGACGTTCAGTTTGTACAGAATTTTACGGATATTGACGACAAGGTAATCAACAAGGCGAATGCGGAGGGCGTGACCTATGATGTCATCGCTGACCGCTATATCAAGGAATACTTCACCGATGCACAGGGCCTGGGCATTCGTCCGGCAACCGTGCATCCGCGTGCGACGGAGACGATGGATGCCATCATTGATATCGTCAAGACGCTCGTCGAAAACGGACACGCTTACGCTGCGCCGAACGGTGACGTTTATTTCCGCACGAAGAGCTTTCCCGAGTACGGAAAGCTGTCCCATCAGCCGCTCGATGAGCTGCAGGCGGGTGCGCGCATCAGTGTAGGCGAGCTGAAGGAGGACCCGATGGATTTCGCTGTCTGGAAGGCGGCGAAGCCGGGAGAGCCGAGCTGGGCTTCTCCGTGGGGACAGGGCAGACCGGGCTGGCACATCGAGTGCTCTGCCATGGTCAACAAATTCCTCGGCAAGACGATTGACATTCATTCCGGCGGCAAGGATCTCATTTTCCCGCATCATGAAAATGAAATCGCACAGTCGGAGTGCGCCAACGGCTGCACCTTTGCTAACTACTGGCTGCACAACGGTTTTCTGACCATCGACAACGAGAAAATGTCCAAGTCCAAGGGCAATTTCTTCATGGTGCGTGAGGCGGCGAATGTCTATGGCTATGAGACCATCCGCATGTTCATGCTGTCTGCACAGTACCGCAGCCCGCTCAACTATTCGGAGGAGTCGCTGGAAATGGCGAAACATTCGCTGGCGCGCCTGTATACGGCGGCGGAAAACCTCCAGTTCCTGCTGGACCATCAGACGGGCGATGCCATGACGCAGGCAGAGCAGGAAACAGCGGCTTCGTTCGCACAGTACCGCCAGAAGTTCATCGACGCGATGGACGATGACCTGAATACCGCGGATGCGCTGGCGGCGATTTTTGAGCTGGTGCGCGAGATCAACACCGCGGTAAAGGATCCCAGCTGCACGCATGCATTTGTACAGGCCTGCTTTGACAGCATGATGGAGCTGTGCGGCGTGCTCGGTCTTGTCGATCATCTGGAAAAGAAGACGATTGACAGCGAGATCGAGGAGCTGATCGCGCAGCGTGCTGCCGCGAAAAAGGCGAAAAACTTTGCGGAGGCGGACCGGATTCGCGATTACCTGCTCAATGAAAAGGGCATTGTCATCAAGGATACCCGTCAGGGCACGCAGTGGAGCTATAAGGAATAACCATCTGATAAAAAACAATCCCCGCCCGCCGGCGTGATGTTCCGGTGAGCGGGGAATTTATATGGAAAGAAACGGTTATTCTGCAATTGCGGAAAATGCCTGCTTGAGATCATCGAGGAGATCATCCACATTTTCCAGACCGATGGACAGGCGGACAAGTCCCGGCGTGATGCCGCAGGCCGCAAGCTGTTCATCTGTCAGCTGCCGGTGCGTCGCTGTCGCCGGATGCAAAATGCAGCTGTGAATGTCGGCGACGTGCACTTCGAGGGAAATCAGCTTGAGGCTGTCAATGAACTTTGCCGCGCGGTTGCGTCCGCCGCGGATGGAGAAGGAGATGACGCCTGCGGTGCCCTCCGGCAGATATTTTTCGGAGAGTGCGTGGTATTTGTCAGAGGCCAGACCGGGATAGTTGATAAATTCGACATCCGGCTGCTGTTCCAGATACTGTGCGACAGTCAGTGCGTTGCTGCTGTGCTGACGAATGCGCAGGGGAAGCGTCTGCAGACCGAGGTCGAGCAGAAATGCGCCCATCGGCGTCTGGCACGTGCCCATATCGCGCATCAGCTGTACGCGCGCTTTGGTGATGTACGCCGCGGCGCCGAATGCCTCTGTGTAGCGCAGGCCGTGATACGAAGCGTCCGGCTCGGTCAGCCCGGGGAATTTGCCCGATGCGCCCCAGTCAAATTTGCCGCTGTCGACAATCACGCCGCCCATCTGAACGGCATGTCCATCCATGTATTTTGTGGTGGAATGTACGACGATATCCGCGCCGAAATCGAACGGACGGCACAGAATCGGGGTTGCAAAGGTGTTGTCGACGATGAGCGGAATGCCGTTGTCATGTGCGAGCTTTGCCATTTTTTCGATATCAAGCACGAACAGCGCGGGATTGGCGATGGTTTCGCCGAAAACGGCCTTTGTGTTCGGCTGAACGGCCTTTTGCAGCTCTGCAAGCGGTGCATCGCCGTCGACAAAGGTGACATCAATTCCCAGCTTTTTCAGTGTGACACCGAACAGATTAAAGGTGCCGCCGTAAATCGCAGAGGTGCAGATGATGTGATCGCCCGCCTGCGCGACATTCAGCACGGAAAGCATCGATGCCGCCTGACCGGAGGAGGTGCACAGCGCACCGACGCCGCCTTCGAGTGCGGCAATTTTCTTTTCCACCGCGTCAACCGTCGGATTGCCCAGACGGGTATAAAACGCATCGCCTGCGGTCAGGTCAAACAGAGCGCCGACATGCTCTGTGGAGGAAAACGTAAAGGTTGTAGATTGATAAATCGGCAGGGCGCGCGCGCCGCCGTTGCCCGGCTCATAGCCGGCGTGAATACAAGCGGTTTCAGGTCTCATGGGGAAAACATCCTTTCCATTCCGCGGTTTCAGAACAGCGGAAAACTTCTCTTTATTACCCTAACACAATGGTGAAATCGTGTCAAGCATTGCCCCGCCGCCTCTTGCCACGGCAGGCGGAAAACGATATAATAAAATCTATTACAGACGATTTGGAGGCTTCCAGCGATGGATCAGAAAAAGATCAGCCGGATCAATGAACTGGCGAGAAAATCCAAGGCAGAGGGTCTGACAGCGGAGGAACAGACGGAGCAGAAGCAGCTGCGGGAGGAGTATAAAGCGGAATATATCGCAAACCTCAGGGCGCAGCTGGACAACACGGTGATTGTTGACGAAAACGGAAACCGCCGCAGATTGAGACAGAAAAAGCCGTACAACGGTCTGCGCCACTGATATGGAACTGCAGTTTGATTTGCCTGCGGGCGTGCGCACGGTGCTGGACCGCCTGACAGAGGGGGGCTTTGCCGGCTATATTGTGGGCGGTGCGGTGCGCGACCGCCTTGCGGGTCTTGTGCCGCACGATTATGACGTGTGCACATCCGCGCTGCCGCAGCAGGTGGAGCGGTTGTTTGCCGACTGTCCGGTCATTGAAACCGGCATCCGACACGGCACGGTCACGGTGCTTGCGGCGGGAGAGCCCGTCGAGGTGACGACCTTTCGCACGGAGGGCGCGTATTCCGACGGGCGGAGACCGGATTGTGTGGCGTTTGTCACGGATGTGCGGGACGATCTCGCCCGACGGGATTTTACCATCAATGCGATGGCATGGAGTCCGGCAGAGGGACTGTGTGACCCGTTTGGCGGAAAAGATGATCTCAAACGCCGCATCCTGCGCTGTGTGGGCGATGCGGATGCGCGCCTGCAGGAGGATGCGCTGCGCATTTTGCGTGCGCTGCGCTTTGCCGCGCAGCGCGGGCTTGCCATGGAACCGCAGACCGCTGCCGCGCTGCACCGAAACAGGGCGCGTTTGGAACAGGTGTCGGCGGAGCGCATTGCGGCGGAGCTGCTGCAGCTGCTTTGCGGCGCCCATGCGGGCGCGGTTTTGATGGAATATGCGGATATTATTGCGCAGATTCTGCCTGAAATCCGCCCGATGATCGGCTTTGAACAGCACAATCCGCACCATAAATATACGGTGTGGGAACATTCGGTCCGCGCAGTGGAGGCCATTCGTCCCGACCCGCTGCTGCGCCTTGTGATGCTGCTGCACGATGCCGGAAAGCCGGACACCTACTTTATGGATGAAGCAGGTGTGGGACATTTTTACGGGCATGCAGTGCGCTCGCAGGAGCTGGCACAGCAGGCGGCACAGCGCCTGCGGCTTTCCCATCACATGGAACAGCAGCTGCTGTATCTGGTGCGGCATCACGATACGCCGCTCGGATGGACGGCGCGGCATGTGCGGCGCAAGCTGGCGGTGCACGGAGAAGAGACCTATCGCGCGCTGCTTGCGATAAAAAAAGCGGATGGAATCGGACAGGGCACCGCACCGCAGGATCTGACCGCACTGCTGCGGACGGAGCAGCTGCTGGAAGAGGTGCTCGAGGCGGACAGCTGTCTGTCGCGCCGTGATCTTGCAGTGGACGGACACGATTTGCTGGCATGGGGCGCAAAGGGGCGCGCGGTCGGATACTATCTCTCCGTCCTGCTCGCACGCGTGCTCGATGATCCGTCCTGCAATACACCCGCAGCTCTGCGCGCGATCTATGATGCGCTTTGTGCGCAGGAAGACTGTGTGGAATTGACCGTCAACGGCATGAGCTGGGGCAGCTGTGTGCGGGAGGTCGAGAAGCTGCTCAGCCGTGTCCCCGGCGTCACGCGAACGGAAATCACGCTGGACAGCGGGCGCGTGATCGTATATGGACAAAATATTTCGTTTGAGCAGCTGCGTGAGCAGCTGATGGCGGCCGGATATGAGGTGGTATTATGAGTTTGGATTACAGGCAGATTTTTATCGACGCATACAAGACAAACATCACACGGCGCGGTGCGGACCGCCTGCTTGAATGGCTGATGGGATCGGATTTCTTTACCGCACCTGCTTCCACGCGCTTTCATGCGGCGTATGAGGGCGGACTGGTGGAGCACAGCGTCAATGTATACCGCACGCTGATGCACAAGCATTTTGTCGAAGGGGAGGACAACGCGGAGAGCGCGGCGATCTGTGCGCTGCTGCACGACATCTGCAAGGCAGGCTTTTACGAGGTTTCCTTTCGCAACAAAAAGAATGATGCCGGCGTGTGGGAAAAGGTGCCGTATTACACGATCAACGACCGGTTTCCGTATGGACACGGCGAAAAGTCGGTGTTCCTGATCGAGCGGTTTATGCGGCTGAAAAATGAAGAGGCCGTCGCCATTCGCTGGCATATGGGCGGCTTTGACGAGGCGGCGCGCGGCGGCTCGTTTGCCATTGCACACGCCTATGAACAGTATCCGCTCGCGGTCAAGCTGCATCTGTCCGATCTGGAGGCAACCTATCTGTGTGAAAGACGTGAGACGGAGGAGGAAACGATATGAAGGCAAAGCGGTTTACCCTGCAGACCCCGCGCGAGGGTTTTCTGAACATCACGCGCAGTGTACAGGAGACCATCCGGGAAAGCGGCGTTTCCGACGGCATTGCTGTGATCTGGTGCGCCCACACCACGGCGGGCAT
>DJXF01000074.1:0-2237 GCA_002449635.1 Clostridiales bacterium UBA7011
TCTGACCGGGCGGTTTTGCGCAAATCGACAGAAGTTTTGCGGAAAATGTGCAAATGCCGTTGCAGAAGCGGGAAAATGCACGTATAATAGAGAGGAATGGAACCCTGACAAATTACGGGAAAGATGGAATATGAAGTTTGCGTTTGCACATAATAACATAAATGTGAAAAATATGGACGCTTCCGTCGCGTTCTATCGGGATGCACTGAAAACAAAGCGATGGGCGTTTGTTTTCTCACCGACCCGGATGGCTATTGGATTGAAGTGATTCCCGCGTGAAGACACAGAAGGAGGATACCATGGCTTACGTAATTGTAACAGATTCGGTAATGGATATTGAGGAGTCGTATCTGGTGCGCAATGAGGTGTGCACCGTTCCGCTCAGCTTTACGCTGGAGGGCTGCGACACGGTGGAGGATGATTTCGGCAAAACCATATCGTTCTCGTCGTTTTATCAGCAGCTGCGCGAGGGAAAAGGCGTCACCACCTCTCAGCCCTCCGTCGGCGCGTTTGCCAGCGTATTCGAGGGCATTTTACAGTCAAACCGCGATGTGGTATACATCGGCTTTTCGTCCGGCCTGAGCGGAAGCTATCGGTCGGGCTGCATGGCGCGCGATGAGCTGAAGGACAAGTATCCCAACAAGGTATACTGCGTCGATACCTTTGCCGCGTCCGGCGGACAGACGCTGATTGTCCGCGAGGCAGTCAAGCGCAAAAACGAAGGCTATACCCCCGAACAGCTGGTGCAGTGGGTGGAGGAATTCCGCAGCCATGTGGTGCACTGGTTTACGGTGGATGATCTGATGTATCTGCACCGCGGCGGCCGTGTCTCCAAGACCTCGGCGGTCATGGGCTCCCTGGTGGGCATCAAGCCGATTCTGTATGTCTCCGACGACGGACGGCTCATTCCGGACAAAAAGACGCGCGGACGCCGCAAGTCGCTCGAAATGCTGTGCCGGCAGCTCAATGCACACATTCAGGAGGTCGGCAGCTATCCGGTGACCATCAGCCACGGCGACTGTGAAGAGGACGCGCAGTATCTCAAGGACTATATTCTCGCACATTCCCAGGTTGAGGATGTGGAAATCCATATGCTGGACATTGTAATCGGCGCGCATGCCGGACCGGGCACGATCGCATTGTTCTTCTATGGAGACAAACGAGGAAACTGACGGTCAGCCAGTCCTGTTTTCGCGGGACTGGCTTTTTATCAATCGACAGGCGGAGGCACGGCAATGAATGTATATGACTTCGATCAGACGATCTATCACGGCGACAGCACGGCAGATTTTTATTTTTACTGCATGCGGCACAAACCGCTCATGCTGCGGAGCGTGCCGGGAACTGCGGGCGCGTTTGCCCTGTATCGGGCAAAACGGTGGACAAAAACACAGTTTAAGCAGCAGATGTACCGTTTTCTGACGGCCATCGGCGATTCGGAGCAGATGGTGCGCGATTTCTGGCGCGGGCACATCCGCAACATCAAGCCGTGGTACATAGAGGAAACCCGCCGGGCAGATGATGTGGTCATTTCCGCCTCGCCGGAATTCCTGCTCGGGCCGGCCTGCCGTCAGCTCGGCATCGCCTGCCTGATGGCGTCGCGCGTCGATGCGCACACCGGACGATACACCGGCATCAACTGCTGGGGAGAGGAAAAGGTGCGCCGCTTCCGCGAACAATTCGGCGAGGATGCGGTCATCGAAAACTTTTATTCCGATTCGCTTTCGGATGCGCCGCTCGCGCGTCTGGCACAGAACGCGTGGATTGTCCGCGGCGATGCCCGCATCCCGTGGGAGCAGTGGGAGCGGACACACAAAAAATAAACAGGACGGATGGTCTCCGCGCACCGGCATGGTTCCGGCGGGCGGGGATTTTTTTGCGCTGATTTCGGGCTGACCGGCATGGCAAACCGCAAAGAAGGTGCTGCCTGCAACATGCGCTTGCACTGCCGCACAATTTCTGGTAAAATAGGAATGTAAGCTGATAGAACACAAAGCGTTCTCTACCGAAAACAGGCAGGGGGAGAAAAGCTGCCGGCAGGGCGGAGAATGCGGGGGACGCTGCGCGGCCGGAGATGCCGGTGACGTGCGGCGGAAAACGGCAAACAGGCAAAGGCCCGGTCATCTGCGCGGCATTGCAGGTGTGCCCGTCCGGCCGCAGAAAAACAGACAGAAAAACATCCCCGCTCACCGGTGCGTTTTCCGGCGGGCGGGGACGTTGCGTTTTTTGCGGCTGTG
>DJXF01000074.1:2330-11246 GCA_002449635.1 Clostridiales bacterium UBA7011
GCGGCTGTGCGGTCAGCCCCTGCAGTCCTGCAGCAGCAGACGCTTGGTTTCCCACAGCCTGCGCGACAGGTCCACATAATAGGTGTGCGGGTTTTCAAACCGCTGCACCTCTTCCCACAGCAGGGAAACCTGCTCGGTGCAGTACGCCTGGATGTCGTGAATGGACGGCAGCTCGTACACGCGCTTTCCGTTGCGGAAAACCGGAACCTGCAGCTCTTTGACCGTGTAATTGGTCAGCGTCTTGGTTTTCCACGTCGCGTTCGGGTCAAAAATGGTGTGCGGCGCACTCGCGTCAATTGTTTCATCGTAGATGCACAGCTCATCGGCGAGCGCCTTGCCGCTCTCGTTGTCGAAGAAGCGGTAGACCTTCTTGAAGTGCGGATTGGTGATTTTGGCCGTGTTTTCACTGACCTTGATTTTCGGGATGACACTGCCGTCCGGCGCTTCGACCGCGACGAGCTTGTACACGCCGCCGAAGACCGGCGCGCTGTGCGCGGTAATCAGCCGCTCGCCCACACCGAACGTGTCGATGCACGCGCCCTGCATAATCAGGTCGCGGATGAGGTGCTCATCCAGTGCGTTGGAGGCTGTGATTTTACAGCAGGACAGCCCCGCGTCATCCAGCATTTTGCGCGCCTGGCGGGACAGATAGGCGATGTCGCCCGAATCCAGCCGGATGGCGAAATTCGTGATGCCCTGCGGCACCAGCACCTCCTTGAACACGCGGATGGCGTTGGGCACGCCGCTCTTTAACGTGTTATAGGTGTCGACGAGCAGGGTGGAGCTGTGCGGATACAGCTCGCAGTACGTCTTGAACGCCTCGTATTCGCTGTCAAACATCTGTACCCACGAATGTGCCATCGTGCCGCCCGCGGGAACGCCGTACAGCTCATCGGTCAGCGTGCAGGCGGTTCCGGCACAGCCGCCGATGTACGCCGCGCGTGCGCCGATGACCGCGCCCTCAATGCCCTGCGCGCGGCGCGAGCCGAACTCGAGCACGACGCGCCCCTGTGCGGCGCGCACAATGCGCTTTGCCTTGGTGGCAATGAGCGACTGGTGGTTGATGGTCAGCAGGAGGAAGGTCTCGATGAGCTGCGCCTCGATCGCCGGTGCGCGCACCGTCAGAATCGGCTCGTTCGGGAAGACCGGCGTGCCCTCCGGCACGGCGTAGATATCTCCGGTGAATCGGAAGCCGCGCAGATAGTCGAGGAATTTCTCGTCAAACAGGTTCTTGGAGCGCAGATAGGCGATGTCCTCCTCGTCAAAATGCAGCTGCTCGATGTAGTTTACCACCTGCTCGAGACCGGCCGCGATGGCAAAGCCGCCGCCGTCCGGCACAGAACGGAAAAACACGTCGAAATAGGTGTTGCGCGTGTAAAATCCGTTGCGGAAGTAGCCGTTGCTCATCGTCAGCTCGTAAAAATCACACAGCATTGTCAAATTTTGTTTTAGCATGCAGTTCACATCCTGTTCCGGTAATTTCTTGCCTTCAGTATACCCTATTTTTCCGCGACAATCAATTTGTTCCGACAGGCGGCCGGTATAACCGGCGGAAAACTGCAGAAAATAGCGGCAGAAACAGACCGACAACGGTTGACAACCGGCCCGCGATTTGCTATGCTTATCGTGGTTAGCATAGACTAACAAACGGGCTGCACGGGCGGCTCTGTTTTTTGAAAACGGAGTTAGCTGTCGCTAATTGCTGAGGAGTGAAAGCATGCACAATTCATTCGAGGAAATGCTGATCGAGCGGTGTGCGCCGACGCTGGCGGGGGTGAAGCCGGCGAACCTGTTCCGCTGCGCGGACGATGAGGCGCTGTTTTACGCCGTGCATGCGTGGAATGAGCGGCTGCGCGCGAGCGGAATCCGCATCCGCGTCGTCAAACGCTGCCGCCGCACCCATGACTGCCTGGTGTACGTCTGCCGGTGGGACTGGATCTGCCGGCTGCTCGAACAGCCGGAGACGCGGGATTTTTTGCGGAAAAACGGCTATGATCTGTCGGGAGGCGGGGAGGCGGCCGTGTGTCAGCTGTCGCGCCGCCTGTGCATGCAGCAGGATTTTCCGCACGAAATCGGCGTGTTTCTCGGCTATCCGCTGCGCGACGTCATCGGGTTTATCCGCAACAAGGGGAAAAACTACACGTGCTGCGGGCACTGGAAATGCTACGGCGATGCCGAGGAGGCGCAGCGCCGGTTTGCCGTGTTCCGCTACTGCACCGAACTGTATCAGCGCATGTACCGCAGCGGCGTTCCGCTGCTCGAGCTGGTCGTCGCGGCGTAGCACGGCAGAAAAAACTGCAATCAAAAAACGGGGCTGCCGGTGAGACAGCTCCGCTTTCTTTTCCGAAAAAACAGCGCCCGCCGGACGTGCGGCGGGCGCGGAGGTGGTGCGGACAGGGGGACTTGAACCCCCACGGTGAAACCGCTGGAACCTAAATCCAGTGCGTCTGCCAATTCCGCCATGTCCGCATACAAAATTATCCTAGCACAAAGCGCAAACCGTTGTCAAGGCTTTGCGGGGGGCGCATCCGCGGGCGGGGGTGCGCGGAAACCGCGCTGCCGGGCGGAATCAGACAGGATGTTTTTGACAAAGTGCGGGATATGCGGTATGATAGCGAAACAGGAGGGGTGCACAATGCGTCGAACAAGGCGATGGATGGCTGCGGCTGCGGCTGCGGTCTGGCTGCTGCGGAGCGGTGTGCCGGTTTGGGCGGTAACGTCCGCACAGCAGCATGCGGCGGAGCTGACCCGCGCGCAGGAAAACGGCTGGTTTTCCGACGGCACGGGAAGGACATTCCGCGCGGGCGATGCGCTGACACGCGGCCGGTTCTTTTCGGCTCTGGCGGCGCTGGACGGCGCGTCCCTTCCGGCGGTCGGACGGGTGTTTGCCGATGTTCCGTCCAGCCATCCGGATGCGCGCGCGATTGCGTGGGCGGTGACATCCGGCCTTGCCTCGGGCACGGGCGGGGGGAATTTCTCTCCGGAACGCAGGCTGACCCGCGAACAGCTCGCCGAGGTGCTGATTGCCTATGCCAATTACAGCGGAACCGTCCTGCCGCGCAGGCGCGCGGTTGTGCCGTTTTCCGATCAGGAGCACTGCTCCGACAGAGGGCTGGATACGCTGGTTACGCTCTATCGCGCCGGCGTGTTCGACACAGCCGGTCAGGCGATTCGTCCGCGCGAGACGGTCACCTGCGGGGACGGCGCCGTCATTTTGTGCCGGTATCAGGACCTGTGCGCGCGCAAATGCCCGCAAAAGGAACAGGGCATGCTCATCAGCCACAAGGGAGACTGCGTCAACGCGCCCGAAAATACCCTTCCGGCCTTTGAGCTGTCGGATGAAAAGGGCTTTATTTATGTGGAGGCGGATATCCGCTTTACGCGCGACGGCGTGCCCGTGCTGCTGCACGACCCGACGATCGACCGCACGAGCAACGGCAGCGGACGGGTTGCGGAGATGACATGGGAGCAGCTCAGGCCGTATGATTTTTCCGCCGGAAAAGCCGAATATTCGGCGACACAGATTCCCGCGTTTTCCGCCTTCCTTCAGCTGTGTGCGAAGCGGTATCTGCACCCGTTTATTGAGCTCAAGGGCAGGATGTCCGGCCAGCAGATGACAAAGCTGCTCGCCGCCGTTTCCCGCTGCGGCATGACACAGCATGTCACGTGGATCAGCGTCGACGATTCCAATCTCAGGCGCATCCGCCTCATTCAGCCGGCGGCTGAGCTGGGGGTGCTGTGCTCCTATCCGGATGAGGAACGCATCCGGCGGGCGCAGCGGCTGAAAAACCGGAAAAACCGCGTGTATTTGTGCGCGAAATACAACAATGTGACCGACGCCGTCCGTGCGCAGTGTCTGCGCGCCGGTGTCAGCCTGGAGGTGTGGACGGTGCGCGACCGCAGTACGGCGGTGCGGCAGCTCAACACCAGTGCAGTCGGCATTACGGTAGACGGGCTGACCGCACAGGATATCTATCGGGGATGAGAAAAATTTTGAAAAGGAAAAGAAGACGGAAGCTGAGAGCAAGGCGAATTGCGGCAGCATGCCTGAGCGCGGCGCTGCTGCTCACGGGATTTGCGGCGGTGCCGGCACAGGCCGCCCGCTTTTCGGATATACAGGGGCACTGGGCGCAGAAAAAGATCGAACGCGCGGTCGAGCTGGGGCTGTTCTCCGGCGTTTCCGAGACGCGGTTTGCGCCGGACAGAAAGCTGACACGCGCGATGTTCGTCTGTGTGCTCGCCAAATGCAGCGGATACCATCCGGACGAATACAGGATGTCCCGGTTTTCCGATGTGGAGGAAACCGCGTGGTATGCGCCTGCGGTCGCGTGGGCGGCGGAGCAGGGCGTGAGCGCCGGAACGTCGGCGGACACCTTTTCGCCCGATCTGGAGATCACACGCGAGCAGGTGGCAGTCATGCTCCTTCACTATGCCGGTTTGCAGAACCGGATCCTGCCGCGCGTGCGCGCCGGACAGCTGTTTTCGGACAGCGATTTGTGTGCGGACTACGCACTGGACGCGGTATACACGCTGTATCGCTCCGGCATTGTCAGCGGTGTGCCCGACGGCGGCTTTCACCCGAAGGGCCTGATGACACGCGCGGAATGTGCGGCGGTTTTGTGCAATTATGTCGATACCGTCGGACGGGCGTACGCTGCGGACGAACGCGCGGCGCTCATTTCGCACCGCGGCTACAGTGCGGCGGCGCCGGAAAATACCATGCCGGCCTTTGCGCTCGCCGCGCAGAAGGGGTTTGCCTTTGTGGAGACGGATGTGCAGTTTACCGCTGACGGCGTGCCCGTGCTGCTGCACGACAGGACGATTGACCGCACAAGCGACGGGTCGGGCCGCGTGGATGCGCTGACCTATCGGGAGCTGCTGCAGTATGACTTCGGCGCGTGGAAATCCCCGCAGTATGCCGGCACGCGCATCGCCGCGCTTGAGGATTTGTTTGCCCTGTGCGCCGAAAAAGGACTGCATGCGATGGTTGAGCTCAAGTATCCGATGACGGAGGAGCAGGTGCGGCAGCTGGCCGACCTGGCGGATGCGTACGAGATGCGCGGCCGCGTGACCTGGATCAGCTTTTTTGTCCAGAATTTGCGGACGATGGAACAGGTCAATCCGGAGGCGGAGCTGTTTTTGGCCGTCGACCGGCTGAACCGGTCCTCCCTCCGCGCGGCGGGAGAGCTCAAAAACGGCAGCAACACCGTGGGCGTGACCGCACCGTACACCGAGCTGACACCGGCAAAGCGCGCGGCGTGCCTGCGCGGCGGACTGGCGCTCGGCGTGTGGACGGTCAGCGACAGACAGGAATGCATCCGGCAGATCAACACCTGCGCGCAGTTCCTCACGACCGACGGCATCACCGCACAGGAGGTCTACGCGGGACAGTAACGCATCCATAGAAAAAAGCGAAGCCATTTTCCCAAAGCGGGAAAATGGCTTTTTTGATGCGGGTTACAGCTTTTCCGCCCACTCCGTTTCGCGGAAGCCGATGAGGGCAAAATCCTCCGCGATGAGCAGGGGGCGTCTGACCAGCATGCCGTCTGACGCGAGCAGGGCGAACTGTTCCTCCTCGCTCATCTCCGGCAGCTTTTTGCTCAGCCCCATCGAGCGGTACAGCTGACCGCTCGTGTTGAACAGGCGGCGGAGCGGCAGGCCGCTTTTCTTCTGCCAGGCGCGCAGCTCCTGTTCGGTGGGATTCTCCTCCTTGATATCGCGCAGCGTATAGGGGATGTCGTGCGCGTCGAGAAAGGCGCGCGCTTTTTTGCAGGTACTGCATTTGGGATAGCAGACAAACAGCATGGGGATTCTCCTTCCGTCCGGTTGTGTGGGGATGCGGCAGGCGGGTTCGAGCGGCAGCCGCTGCGGCTCGGTGCCGCGGATTAACTGCTCCTTTTCCCGCCGGGTCAGCGATTTGATGCGGTATTCCAGCCGGGAGGCCGCGGCGCGGTCCGCTGTGCGCCACACCGCCTCCATGCGGTCGGGTCGGTGGGAGGCGGTATATTTTGCGCCGCCCGCCTGCTGCCCGGCGTGCTGGGCAAACCGCCGCGCCGGATCGGTCGTGATCCCGGTGTACAGCGAACCGTCTGCACAGCGCAGGATATAGGTGTAATACATAACAGCGCTCCTCCCGCCCGCATTTGCCCGCGCCGCGCGCCGGTGTCGGAACCGGCCGGATTCCTGCGGTATTGTCCTAAGTATACCATGTTTTCCCTGAAAATGATATGAAAAAGTACTATTGACGAGGTTTGTCGGATGTGATACGTTATACTTAGCTGAATTTTGCGGAAGACGGGTGTCCTCCGCGCGAAATTCAGGGGAAAAATTGAAAAAGGAGAGTAAATGATATGGAGAAATTTTTCCACGTCAGAGAACGCGGCTCGACCGTAAGGACGGAGGTCATGGCGGGCATCACCACCTTCATGACAATGGCCTACATCCTCATGGTCAACTCCGGCATGTTCGGCGATCTGGGCGAGGGCTACTACAATGCGGTCTATATCGCAACCGCGATTTCCGCGGTCATCGGCACGGTGCTCATCGGCCTGCTCGCAAACCTGCCGCTCGCACAGGCCTCCGGCATGGGCCTCAACGCGTTTTTCGTGTACACCGTCTGCTTCGGCATGGGCTTCACCTATGCGAACGCGCTGGTCTTTGTCCTGATTGACGGCGTGCTGTTTATGCTGCTGACCCTGACCGGGCTGCGCCGCAGGATTTTTGAGGCGATTCCGCGCACGATCCGCATGGCGATTCCGGCCGGCATCGGTCTGTTTATCGCGTTTCTCGGCTTCCAGAATGCCGGCATTGTCACGGCAAATGAGAGCACCTGCGTTTCGCTCGTCTCGCTGAATATTCTCGCGGGCAAGACCTGGCAGGATATTATGCCGGTGCTCGTCACCGTCATCGGCCTGCTGCTCATCGCCGTTCTCGCAAAGCGCGAGGTCAAGGGCGCTGTGCTGTGGGGCATTCTCGGCAGCACCGTGCTGTATTATGTGTTCGGCCTGTTCATTCCGGGCTATTTTGACGGTCTGATCGCGGGCTTCCGCTTCCAGCCGTTCGCCGCGTTCGGCGATTTCGCACACCTGTCCTTCGGCAAGGTGTTCACCGAGGGCTTTGATTTCAGCGCCTATCTTTCGTCCCATTCCGGCGCCGAGCTGGTCATCACCTTCCTGTCCACCTCCCTTGCGTTCTGCATGGTGGATATGTTTGACACGATGGGCACGCTGTACGGCGCGTGCGCGCGCGGCGATATGCTCGATGAAGACGGCAACGTGCCGAACATGGAGCAGGCCATGCTGTCCGACGCGATTGCAACCACCACCGGCGCAATCTGCGGCACATCCACCGTTACCACCTTCGTCGAGTCCTCCGCGGGCGTTGCCGAGGGCGGCCGCACCGGTCTGGCGGCTATGGTGACCGCGGGCCTGTTCTTCATCTCGATGTTCTTCACCTCCATCGCTTCGCTCATTCCGTCCGCCGCGACGGCGGCAGCGCTGATTTACGTCGGCATTCTGATGATGACCTGCGTAAAGGACATCGAGTGGACCGACCCGGCAGTCGGCGTTCCGGCGTTCCTCGCCATCGCGATGATGCCGTTTACCTACAACATCAGCTACGGCATCGCGTTCGGCGTGCTGTCCTACATCGTCATCCATGTATTTACCGGCAGGGCAAAGAAGGTCAATGCCGGCACGTGGGTTGTCGGCGCACTGTTCGTCGCCATGTTCCTGCTGACGCACTGAGTTCACCAAAAAACAACCGCAATCCACACAGCACCCGCCCGTTTTTTCGGGCGGGTGTTTTTTTCTCTTTCGGGCAGAATATCCGCAAAAACGCGCACAATCCGGCTGCGTGTGCGTGCCAATCCGCCGATATGGGACACTTTTTTGGAAAAGACGGCAAAAAAGCACATTTGTCCACAAGAGAAGTATCATTTGTTACATTTTGCAGACGGCAGGATTTTTATTTTTTCAAAAACGATCAAAAACAGGCGGAAACGGCGGAGTGTGTGCGGTTTCGCGCGAAATCCGCGCGCGGAATGGGTAAAAATGTCAAAGAATTTGTTTTGGCGCGCCCCTCTTTTATGCAACTTGAGAACAGCGGGGGAGGGTGCGGGGCTTGTTAAAAAAATATCAGAGATACAGGAAAGAGCAAGAAATGTATATTATTGGGCAAAAAATAACATTGCAACAATTTTTGATTGTGCGATAATAATAACATAATAACTGCATTCCGCGCGATGAGAAAGAGAGGAAGCTACGATGAAAATGAGAAGAATAATGGCAATGCTTCTGGCCGGCGCAATGTGTGTTGGCGCGATGGCCGGCTGCGGCAGCACAGGAGGCAGCTCTGCTTCCGGTCAGTCGGGCGGAGCGGCAGCGTCATCCGGCAAGAAGCTGAGCGGCAAGATCGCGTTCATCATCTCCAACAAGGATGAATATCAGAGTGCGCTCGATCAGGGCGTCAAGGCTGCCGGCATGGCAAAGGGCATCGAGGTCACCTCCGTTGACTGCGCCTCCGACATGGACAGACAGATCGATCAGGTCAAGGCTGAGGTCGCAAACGGCGCGGCGGCACTGATTGTTCTGGTTGCGGACGACACGCGCGCCGATGAGATCATCGAGGCGGCAGGCGACACGCCGGTCGTATTCGTAAACCGCATCCCGCAGGATACAAAGCTCATCGATGAGAAGCATCCGTATGTCGGCTCCAACGAGGATGAGTCCGGCGTATTCCAGGGCGAGATGCTCGCGGAAGCGCTCAAGAAGGAAAAGAAGGACAGCGTCAATTACCTGATGCTGCAGGGCACCGCGGGCCTGCTGCACACCACCAAGCGTTCCGAGGGCGTGCTCAAGGCGCTCAAGGATGCAGGCATCACGGCGACAGAGGTCGTTCCCGCCATCGACTGCGGCT
>DJXF01000055.1 GCA_002449635.1 Clostridiales bacterium UBA7011
GGTGTCATCCGCCTCACTGAGCTCAACGCTTGGCTTGACAAGTTTCAGCACAAAGTGTGACATCACATAGTCTGCAACAAAGACCGCTGATAGGGAGACTGCTACAGTGAAAGAGAATGCCGATGATCCGCACCACGCCGCGCTGGAGCGGCTCGTGGAGGAGGAACGCAAAGAAAAAGGGACGGCACTCATTTGAAGGTGCAAATTAGGGATTCGAAAAATCAAGCATGTCTTTGATTGGCACCCTTCAAGCGGGGCAAACGGAAAAACGACCATACAGGAATATAAATATTCCTGTATCCTTCTCTATCTCGTCCTCTGAAAGCAGCGCATAATCAGATTCCGGCAGTTCGATGACCTGCGCATTCTCAGTTGCTTCTTCTATAAGCTTCGGATCATAAATCAGCTCTATTGACGGGTCTGCATCCCAAGGTTCTCCATGGATATATGGATCCATCTGACCGTCAGCAGTCATCCTTACGTCTGGATGCCTCATAATTTCATACTTGAAATCCATAACAGGCCGCTCGCCTCGTATAAAAAGAAGCGCGTATCTGTTGTCCAGCATACGCACTTCCTCCGGAAGCATTAACTCACTGCCACCCTGTCAAGTGGTGAGTTCAACGACAAAAGAATTAATTCTCCTTTGCCGTCTCCGACACTTACAGCACATAGTTCTTAGTGAAGCTTTCAAGCTCATACAGAAGTTCTCCGGAGAATTCAAGAACTGTCTCTCCGTCCTTCTTCATGACGAGGTCACCTGTTGCAGCAAATCTACTGTACTTGGTGTCTACACCCTTTGCATCAAATAATGCCTTGAGCGGAGCAGGTGCGGCCGCATAGTGATCTGTGTATACGAATTCCTTGCCCGCTGTCAGTGTGTATTCCACTGTGGTATCTCCCTTGGTGAAGATATACCTGGATACTGCCGGATATGTTCTTCCGCATTTATCATGGACAATAGTTTCAGGGATCTCGACCCTGCATGTCTCAGTATCAGTATTGTCGAAAATGACATTGCCTTCTTTGTCCTCTATGAAGAAGATCGGTATGCGCCTGTAATCGTTCGCTGCCGGAGCAACACAGTCGAAGAGTACCATCGTGTAATCATCGTTCTGCTGCCTTGCCCATACCCACTGATTCCAGAAGAAGAAAGTCTGGATGCTCGGCCACTGGTGGTCATGATAGCCTGTGCCCTTAACATCGTATTCCTTTCCATCGACAACGAGAGTTCCGCTAACATCACCTCTCGGAACAGCGCAGAGCCATGTGAAGAACTGATCTGTTTCCCCGTTCAGAACATAACCTGTGCCCGGTCTCCAGGCGCTGGATGTGCTCTTAAGGCAGACGTCGATCTTCGTGCCCTCATCACCATTGATCACTATATGGTAGTTATCGAGATCTCCCTCAAATCTGTTATCTCCGATCCTCACATCACATCTGTCCTTGCTTGCTGTCGCGTCATCACTTCCGAACATCATTGGATGATTCTTGACCGTTCCATCAGGCATCTGTATGTTGAAGTAAACGAACGGGTTATATCCCTGCCCGGATGACCCCATAAGAGGATGATACAGGGCAAAGTTCACCCCAATCTTGATACCGTCCTCCGTATCACAGTCAAAATACCACCACTCAAGGCATCCCTTATTCCCTTTGTTTCGCTCTCCTTCTTCCCATACTTCAACATGATCTCTATTGATATTAGCTGCAGCATAGTCTTCAGCCCTGTTCATTACTCTGATAGTTTCCATTTCTGACCTCCGAATTTTATTTGACATCAGTAAATTATTTGCATACACTATCAATATATTAATTTCACACAAAAAGAGAAGGCATAGATGCCCTCTCAGAATCAATTAATTTACATCGGAAGGAGTTTCGTCAAATATGTCAGGTACGGATCTCAGGATACAGAAAACATACGCTGCATTAACACGCGCATTTACCGATCTTCTCAAGGTCAAAAGTTTTGAACAGATCACTGTCAAAGAACTCTGCGATTCTGCGGTTGTGAGGACTGCAACGTTCTACAACCATTTCGCGGATAAATATGAATTCGCCGACTTTGTGATCCGGGATATGCTTCTGCGCTATCACAGAGATGCTTCAGATCTCAGCAGACTTTCCGGTCATGCATACTACGAAAGTCTCATTTCAGGCGCCTTCTCGTTACTGGAGAACAACACGGAACTTCTGCGTTCTCTGGCCTCAGATTCTATGCTGTGGTCGATCTCAGGAGTGATCCGTACCAGTATGCATGATGATCTGCTGACTCATCTGACAGCCGACAAAGCTGCAGGACATGATCTTTCTGCAGAGCCGAAACTGCTTACCGAATTGATCATCGGCGGGCTTGAGCAGGCTGCCAGGTGGTGGTTTACTGATGCAGATCCGTTACCGCCGGAAATTCTTAAAAAGCAGATGCTAGGCAGCATCCTTCGCCTGATTTCCTAAGCAGCCTGCAAAGTATCATTGTCGAGTTCTTTCTCCACATCTTCCTCAGACAACAGTACAAAGTCTGTATCCGGCAGTTCTATACTATAAGATCGACTTCACGCTCGACGAGATCCGCCCGAGCTATACCTTTGACGTGTCGTGCCAAGGCAGCGTCCCGCAGGCATTGGAGGCGTTTTTCGAGTCCACAGACTTCAAAGACGCGATGCGGACATTTTACATACCCATCGGGATTATTTCCGTTTTCCCAAGGGGCTGTATACGAACCGCCAACCATCTTCTGTCCGCAGTTTTCACAGATCCGCTCCTCTATTACATCAAGTATGTTCAGAATAGTCTCGATTGAAAGCTCAGCAGCGGGCGTTGGTTCAAGCGACAGAAGAGCGTCCAGCAATTCTGTTGGCGCACGCTCCAACTGTTCGCGGGTCAGGTTAAATACTCTTTTTGTAATCGGCATGCTTGTCGCTCCTTTCTATATATCTATATGCCTGAAAGAAGTGAAAACGGGACATTCAGTTTTTGTTTTGGATCAAGAACTGCTAGGTCAAATAAAAGAGTTGAAATAACTTATTGGAACTGATAAGATATGCATAAGGAGTTGAACTCCCAAAGCAGGCCACTGTTCTCCGCTGGGAGCAGCCAACCTGCTTTTTGTTTCTTATATTATAGCAACCGGTGTCGTGCGGCGATTCAAATTGTAGAAAACGGGTGGTAGTATGAGAAAGATTCTGTTGGTAATGCTCTTGGTTATGTGTGCAATACTTTTTTCCGGTTGTATTCATGATCATGTTTGGCTGGACGCAACTTGCACGGAACCGGCAAAATGTGAGAAATGCGGGAAAACAGATGGCGAACCGCTAGGTCATTCATGGCAAGATGCAACCTGCACACAACCAAAGACATGTACTGTTTGTGGCGCTACTGAAGGCGATCCACTAAACCATGATTGGATAGAAGCTACACACGATGCACCAAAAACATGTGCCAGATGTGGGGAAACCGAAGGAACCGTCTTACTTTATGATATTCCTCCAGGGTGGAAAACAGATTATGAACCTGCAGAATATGAGCGGTTTAATAGCCCTGCAAAGGAAAATGGCTTGGGCGGAACAATGGTCTGGGTATCTGGTTCGTTTGAGACAGTGTCAACCTATGATCTATCAGATGTACAAAGTGGGCTGGTCGCTTACACAACATTTTTGACAGATGAAAACGGGAATGAGTGGGTCATTAATATAGACCTTAATATTTATGCAGATATTGAAAAGTATGCAGAATTAGTCAATCATCCAATCTGTCTCTGCGGAAGATATGATGGTTGGTCTGGCCTGTATGAGCGGCCAATCATTTATGTTGAGAAACTATTTGATAGGGTGACTGGAAATATCATAAGACCTCAATGGTACACGGAGGCGTTCTAGTCAGCATATAGGAGCAGTGTAATTATATAGAAACGCTCCCCGGGGCACAACATCCGCAGGGAGGTAAAAGAGAAATATAATTTGAAATTCCGGTCGGATTAACTGCCTCTGTGATCTCAGTCGCAAAGGTTAACATAACATTCCGGAATCATGGAATCGTTCAATTTGAACCCCCTGAGCCGAAATTTGCACCCCCCTTTGAAATTGTATCAAAGTCGAAGGCGGCTCCATACAAGCCGTCAGCTGATTTCAGCCGGCGGCTTTTTTCTTTGATCCGCCCTGTGGCATGTCCCGCATCTTTCTGCTACAATAGAACCAGACAACAACGCAACTGGAGGAATGTGCCATGTCAATGGAACAAACCGTTTCCGTCACCTGCCCTGCCTGTCAGGCGGAAAACGCCTGCACGCTGTGGTCCTCTCTGAATGCCGACCTCGACCCGGCGGCAAAGGAGCGGCTGCTCGACGGCTCCCTGTTTGAATTTACCTGTGAAGCGTGCGGCCATACCGCTCTGCTCAATTATGAGATGCTGTATCACGACATGCGGCACCGTGTCATGGTGAGCTATTGTCCGCCCGAACGGGCGGAGCAGCGCATGGCGGAGTTTGAGGAAATCCGCCGTCAGAACGAAGCGGCAGGCGTGTCCATGCAGGACTACCGCTTCCGCATTGTCACCTCGCAAAATGCCCTGCGGGAAAAGGCGCTGATCTTCGATCTCGGCCTCGACGACCGCATTGTGGAGATCACCAAGCTGTATATTCTCGTGCAGGTGGACCGCGATCACCCCGACTGCGACATCGGCGACGCGTTTTTCATGGAGCACGAGGGCCGTTACTTTTTCTATATCGACGGAGAGGAAAATCTGACCACCTCCATTCCCCCGAACATGTATCACATGATGGAACAGGAATACGGCGCACAGCTCGCCGCACAGGAGGAGGAATATCAGATTGATCTGGACTGGGCGGGGCGTTTCCTGCTCGGCTAAAGCGGCGGGCGCAAAAAACCCGTGTGCCGGAGCACACGGGTCAGCGTGTTATCTTTTTTTCAGGGGTCTCCGCCGCGCAGCGGCGAAACCGTTCCCAGCTCAGCAAATTCGGCGGCATGTACGCCGAATTTTTTTCTGCCTGTATGATGCGTCAGTCCTCAAACAGGGGCGTGCTGAAGTAGCGCTCCGCCGTGTCGGGAAGCACGGTGACAACCGTCTTGCCGGGACCGAGCTTTTTGGCGAGCCTGCGCGCCGCGGCGACGTTCGTGCCGCTCGAAATGCCGCACATCAGGCCCTCCAGCCGCGCGAGGTCCTTCGCGGTGGTGATGGCTTCCTCATCGGTGACAATGTAGATGTCATCGTAAATTTCGGTATTCAGAATGCCGGGAATCAGGCCGTCGCCGATGCCCATCTGCAGATGTGTGCCGATGTTGCCGCCCGCGAGAATCGCGGCGTTCTCCGGCTCGACCGCCCAGATTGTGATGTCCGGATTTTCCCTGCGCAGAATCTCTCCGATGCCGGTGATCGTTCCGCCTGTGCCGATGCCCGAGCAGAAGCCGTCAATCGGTCCGTCCACCTGCTCCAGAATTTCCTGAGCGGTCTGATTGCGGTGCACCTGCGGATTTGCCGGATTTTCAAACTGCTGCGGGACAAAAACCTTCGGATTTTCCGCCGCCATGCGCAGCGCCGTATTCAGGCATTCGTCGATGCACTTGCCGATATCTCCCTCGTCGTGAATGAGAATGACCTCCGCCCCGTAATGGCGCACCAGCTTGCGGCGCTCCTCACTGACGGAGTCCGGCATGACGATAATCGTGTGATACCCGCGCACCGCGCCGATCAGCGCCAGACCGATGCCCTGATTTCCGCTCGTCGGCTCGACGATGATGGAATCCGGCTGAATCAGGCCCTTTTTCTCCGCGTCGGCAAGCATATTGAATGCGGTGCGCGTTTTGATCGAGCCGCCGACGTTCAGGCCCTCATATTTTACGAGAATCTGTGCGCTGTCCGGCTCCGCCATCCGGTTGAGCCGGATCATCGGGGTATGTCCCATTGCCTCGAGAACATTGTTATATATCATGCTACCCTTCCTCTGTGTCCGCCCTGCGCGCTGCGCAGACAGACCGTTTGCTTTTATTTGTTATCGTGCCAAAGCAAATTATACCGTATTTCCGCACACAGTGCAATCATTTTTGCGGAAAAACCGCTGTGGGCTGCACGATTATGCCGCCTGTCCCCCGTCTGTGCCCGTCCCGGGGATGGTTTTTGCAATCAGAAATTCGCCGAACGCGTCCTCCGCGACGCTGCGCAGGTGTGCCGGACTCATCCGGCAGCGCCCCGCCAGACAATGGGAGCGTGCCATTGCCTCTGTATAATCGTCCATCGGAATCACGCGGTACCCGCGCCAGCCGGAGCGGAAATAGCACACCAGCGGCATCACGCCGGGATTTTCCACGGCGACCGAGCCGTCCTTCTGCCGTGTGAGCGTGACCTGCAGCATGGCCTCGACCATGGTGTTCGTCTGACTTTGCGCGGAAATAAAGTTTCCGGTGGAATAAATGCAGAATGCGCGGTTGCCGTTTTCCGACTGTACCCATCCGCAGGGCTGACACACGTGCGGATGACCGCCGATGATGAGCGTCGCGCCGTTTTCTGTCAAAAACTCCGCCAGCTCCTCCTGATCGCGGTTCTGCTTCGTCTCATATTCCACACCCCAGTGCATGATGACGACAACCGCGTCGCACTCTGCGCGGGCTGCGGCGAGCTCTGTTTTGATTTTGTCCCGGTCAATCAGGGAAATCAGGTCGGGATTGTCCTTCGGCAGCGAATTTCCGTTCAGTCCATAGGTATACGCGAGAAACCCGATCTTCATGCCGTCCCGCTCGAGATACCGAATGACCGCGCGGTCTGCCGCATCGCGCGCAATGCCGGTGCGGATGACGCCGCTGTCCGCATGGGCATCCCAGAAATCGAGCGTGTCATAGACCGCTTTCGCGCCGGAATCCATGGCATGGTTGTTTGCATGGGAAACCACATCGAAGCCGGTGTCAATCAGCGCCTGACCGCACTGCTGCGGCGTGTTGAAGGTGGGATAGGCCGAGGCTTTTCCTTTGCCGAGCGGCGATTCCTGATTGATGACAGCGATGTCCGCCGCCTCGATATACGGCTTGATGTTTTCATAAAACGGGTGAAAATCATAGCCGTTGCCTCTGGCCGCATCGCGCAGCAGTGTGCCGTGAATCAGATTGTCACCCACCGCAATCAGCGATACACTGGCGGGACGGTATTTGGTCAACGTGGTCTCTGTGACAGCCGGAACAGCGTGCAGCGTGCGGTGCGCACGGTATGCATTGCCCAGCGGCGGCTTGATCGAAACCGTGCGGCAGCCTGCCGTCGCCAGAACGGTGCACAATACGATCAGCAGGGCACACACACGCCTGCGCCGCGCCCCGGTATCGGCAGTATTTCGTTTCATAGCATTTCCCCCTCTGTCGGTTGCTGTCGGCTTTATGTTCAGTTTGACAACATTTTCCGCCGTTGTCAAGCCCTCTCGCTTTCAAACCGGTACAGCACGGCAGGCAGATGTGTTTTTTCCCGCACAGACGG
The DNA here is from genome assembly GCA_002449635.1 of Clostridiales bacterium UBA7011. Taxonomy (GTDB): domain Bacteria; phylum Bacillota; class Clostridia; order Oscillospirales; family Butyricicoccaceae; genus Butyricicoccus_A. Next base: position 7,474 of record DJXF01000055.1, read on the forward strand.
TTGACTTTTGGGGTGGGCTGAATTACCATATTGTTAAACAACGATTGCGCACAGGAGGACTGCGATACCATGAATGGGAACAAGAAAACACAGCGCAAAATCAATGTAATCGGCCACAAAAATCCGGATACCGATTCCATTTGCTCCGCGATCGCTTATGCAAATCTGAAAAATCTGACGTCCGACCGCGAATATGAACCGCGGCGCGCGGGCGAAATCAATCAGGAAACCGCGTTTGTACTCAAAACCTTTGATATGAAGCCGCCGCGCATCTGTCTGGATGTGCACGCGAAGGTGCGCGATATCGACATCCGCTGTGTCGACGGCATCGACCGGAATATGACCCTGCGCCGCGCTTGGGAAACCATGCGCGATCAGGACATCACGACGCTGCCTGTCACCAACAGCGAAAACCAGCTGGAGGGTCTGATTACGCTGCGCCGTCTCGCGATGGCAAATATGGACAGCCTGGACCCGCACGCTGTCGCAAACGCGCACACGCCGATTTCCAATATTGTCGAAACGCTGAACGGCACTCTGGTCACCGGCTCGAATGATATGTGCATCGACCACGGCAAAATCGTCATTGCCGCCGGCAGCCCGGAGGCGATGGAGACCATGGTTGAACCGGGTGACATCGTGCTCGTAGCAAACCGCTACGAGGCACAGCTGTGCGCCATCGAGCTGGAGGCCGCCTGCCTTGTCGTGTGCATGACACCGAATATCGCCAAGACGATTGTCAAGCTCGCACAGGAGCACAACTGCACGCTCATCAGCACGCCGTATGACACCTATGCCGCTTCCTGTCTCATCAATCAGAGCATTCCGATCTGCCATCCCATGGTGCGCTCCATGATTCTGTTCCAGATGTCCACACCGGTGGAGGAAGCAAAAAAGATCATGGGCGAGGTGCGCCACAACTATTTCCCCGTTGTAGATAAGGACGGCCGGTATCAGGGCGTCATCTCCCGCCGCAACCTGCTCAATCTGCAGCGCAAACAGCTTGTCCTTGTCGACCACAACGAGAAAACGCAGTGCGTGGAAGGATATGAGGACGCGGAAATTCTGGAAATTATTGACCATCACCGCATCGGCAGTCTGGAGACAAACGGGCCGGTCTATTTCCGCAACCAGCCGGTCGGCTGTACGGCAACCATTGTCTATCAGATGTACTGCGAATACGGTCTTGACATCGAGCCGAGTATTGCCGGCATTCTCTGCAGCGCCATTTTGTCCGACACGCTGATTTTCCGCTCCCCCACCTGTACGCCGACCGATGTCTATGCCGCCAGACAGCTCGCCAAAATCGCCGGCATTGACGCCGAGGAGTACGCGAAGGAGATGTTTGAAGCGGGTGAAAACCTCGACGGCAAGACGCCGGAACAGGTTCTGCTGCAGGACTACAAGATTTTTGTCAGCAGCAACACGCGCTTTGGCGTCGGTCAGGGCAGCTATGTCAGCTCAAAGAACCGCGCAAAGGCAAAGGAAATGCTGTCCGGTCATCTGCAGGAGGTGCTCGCACACGAGAACATTGACATGATTTTCTATCTTGTCACCGATATTCTCGAGCAGTCCAGCGAAATTCTGTTCGCCGGAAAGGACGCCGCCGCACTGCTGGAACGCTCGTTCCACTGCCCGGTCGACCCCGCTCAGCCGCTCTGTCTGGCGGGCGTTGTGTCCCGAAAAAAGCAGTTCATCCCCGCACTCATCAACACGCTGCAGAATTTGTGACGGATGCGCTCCTCCGTCCGGCTGTCCGGGCGGAGAAGTTTTCTTCCGCCCGAAAATAAGGGTTGCATTTTCAAAAAAGGCGTGCTATTATAATTAAGCACCCGGGCTTGTAGCTCAGCTGGGAGAGCGCCGCGTTCGCAACGCGGAGGTCGAGAGTTCGAACCTCTTCAGGTCCACCA
>DJXF01000115.1 GCA_002449635.1 Clostridiales bacterium UBA7011
GACCGCCGGCCGAAAGGCCGGCGGTCTTTTCGTGCCCGTTTGGAATGTACAGCCTGCGGCCGGACCACACGGGACCGTGCGGCGCAGATGAAAGGCACGCTGTGCGGAACAGCGAGGACGGACGGGCAAAATCTGCTGCACAGCAGGCAATTTTTGGCGAAAAGGGAGATTTCCAGCAGTAATCCGGCGGGAAATGGTTTGACGGACGGGTCTGTTCACGCTACAATAGACGGGAAGATGAAAAAACAAAGGAGTCTGTTTGCATGAACAACGAAAATGCCGCATGGTTTCGCCGCGGTATGAAAAACGGCGTGCCGATTGCATTGGGCTATTTTGCGGTAGCTTTCACACTGGGCATTGCGGCGAAAAACGCGGGCATGACCGCCGTACAGGGTGCGGCGGCAAGCGCGACAACCGTCGCCAGCGCGGGAGAATTTGCCGGCTTTCATGTGATCGCCGCGGGCGCATCGTATGTGGAAATGGCGATTATGATGCTGGTCATCAATGCGCGTTATCTGCTGATGTCGTGTTCTCTCAGCCAGAAGCTCGCGCCGGATCTTCCGGTATGGCACCGTCTGCTTGTCGGCTGGGGTGTGACGGATGAAATATTCGGCGTAGCAAGCTGCGTGCCCGACCGCCTGAATCCGTGCTATTGCTATGGCATGATGGCAGTTTCCATCCCCGGATGGACAATCGGTACATTTTTGGGCATTGCAGTCGGCAATATTCTGCCGCCGAATATCGTCAGTGCGCTCGGCGTCGGCCTGTACGGCATGTTTTTGGCGATTATTATTCCGCCCGCACGGCGCGACCGCGTCATTGCCGGGCTGGTAACCGTTTCCATGGCGGCAAGTCTGGCGATGGCAAAGCTGCCGCTGCTCTCACAAATTTCCTCCGGCATGCGCACCATTATTCTGACCGTCCTCATTGCGGGCGGCGCAGCCGTGTTGTTTCCGATCAAGGAGGACGCTCATGACGCATAATATCTGGCTGTATATCGCCGTAATGGCGGGCGTGACCTATCTCATCCGCGTGCTCCCGCTGACGTTAATCCGCCGGGAAATCAAAAACCGGACCATCCGTTCCTTTTTGTTTTACGTGCCGTATGTCACGCTTGCCGTCATGACCTTTCCTGCGATGGTAGAGGCGACCGGAAGCATCTGGTCGGGAATCGCGGCGCTGCTCGTGGGCGCTGTGCTGGCGTGGTGCGGGGGCAGCCTGTTCCAGGTGGCCGTAGCTGCGTGCGCAGTGGTTTTTGTGCTCGAGCTGTTTCTGTGCTGACAGAATAATTACAATTTGGATAAATTAAAATAGATATTACAATTTGAAATTGCGATTGCATGCAAAATTACCTGCGGACGGAATGGGTCCCTGCGCTGTTCGGCGGCATGTGCCGGCAGGTTTTCCACATCAGGGATGCAGACGCGGTCGGGCTGAGCGGGGTGCGGTCCGGACGTCCGGTACAGGACTGGAAAAATGGCGGCAGGTTTCTGCGCAAAAGACAATAAAATTGGGGATATCACTTGAACATTTTTGTTAAATGGTTGTATAATAAAAGTACCAACTGCCATTTGTGCAGAACAGGTGCCAGAAACTTGTCAATAATTGTTTGGAGGGAATACCAATGTTTGAGAATCTGATTTCCGTATTGAAGGCAGATCGCAGAACGATTGTTTTCACCGAGGGCGCAGATCCGCGCATTCAGGAAGCAACCGCGCGCCTGCTCAAGGAAGGTCTGATGGATGTCATCCTGATCGGCTCTGAGGACGAGGTTCAGGGTGCAGCTGCAGTCGGCGGCTTCAATATTGAAGGCGCGGAGATCATCGACCCGGCAACCTATGCTGAGATGGACGCAATGGTTGAGAAGATGGTTGAGCTGCGCAAGGGCAAGATGGATGCGGACGCATGCCGTGCTGCTCTGGCAAAGGGCAACTACTTCGGCACAATGCTCGTCAAGATGGGCAAGGCTGACGCACTTCTGGGCGGCGCTACATATTCCACCGCAGATACCGTTCGTCCGGCACTTCAGCTGATTAAGACCAAGCCGGGCAACAAGATCGTATCCTCCTGCTTCATTCTGTGCCGTCCGGCAAAGGATGGCGGCGACGAGCTGTACGCAATGGGCGACTGTGCCATCAACATCAACCCGGGCGAGGACGACCTCGTTGAAATCGCGGTTGAGACCGCACGCACGGCCAAGGCATTCGGCATTGACCCGAAGGTTGCGATGCTGTCCTACTCCACCATGGGCTCCGGCAAGGGCGACACCGTTACCATGATGCGCAATGCGACCGAGAAGGTCAAGGCAACCAATCCGGACTTTGACGTCGACGGCGAGCTGCAGTTTGACGCTGCGTTCTCTCCGGTCGTTGCAAAGACCAAGGCGAAGGATTCTCCGGTAGCCGGTCAGGCAAATACCTTTATCTTCCCGGACATCAATGCCGGAAACATCGGCTATAAGATCGCACAGCGTCTGGGCGGCTTCGAGGCATTCGGCCCGATTCTGCAGGGCCTGAACGCGCCGATCAACGATCTTTCCCGCGGCTGCAATGCGGAGGAAGTTTACAAGATGGCAATCATCACCGCAGGTCTGAAGTAATCGTATCTGATTGTATTTACACCGGCCGCTGCCCGTTTGGGCAGCGGCTTCTGCGTACACGAATGGGGACAGGGCAAATGGAGAAAACCCGAAAAAAGAGCTGGCGGGAACGTCTGTATGAAATTATAGCCAAAGACCGTGGACAGGATCGGCTGAGCAGGCTGTATGACTGGTATATTCTCATTCTGGTTTTTCTGAGCGGTGTTCCGCTTGTCGTAAAAATCTGGACGCGCGAAATTGTGACACTCGACCGCATTGTCACCAGTCTGTTTATCGTCGACTATCTGCTGCGCTGGATTACAGCGGATTTCGAGCCGCGCCTGCGCGGGAGATCATTTGCTCAGGCGATGATGTGCTACCCGGTGACACCGCTGGCGATTGTCGACCTGTTGTCCATTTTACCGGTTCTCACAACCTTTTCGCTCGTGCAAAATCTGGACATTTCCCTGACCAACTTCCTGCAGGTGATGCGCATTATGCGCGTGTTCCGCTGCGTGCGTTTTCTCAAAACCATGCGGTATTCCAAGAGCTGTGTCTATCTGTACCGCGCAATGACACGCGAGCGGAAGCTGCTCGGCATGGTGCTGATGGTGGCGGCAATGTATATTTTTGTCTCCGCGGCGGTGATGTTTTCGGTCGAGCCCGATACGTTTGGATCGTTTTTCGATGCGGTATATTGGGCGGCTGCCACGCTCACGACGGTGGGCTATGGCGATATTCATCCGATGACGACAATCGGGCGGGGGGTCAGTATGCTGTCTGCCCTGTTCGGCATTGCGGTCGTGGCTATGCCTGCCGGTATCATTACGGCGAGCTTTATGGAAGAAGTCAACCGCGTGCGTTACCGCGATGAGCGAAAGCTCGAAGAGGAAGTTGCCATGCTCCTCGATGAAATACGCGAGCTGCGCCGGGAGCAGCGGGACCGGGGTCTTGAGGAAAAAATAGAACGGATCGCTGACGAGGTGCGCCGCGTGCACGAGAATCGGGAAAATGATACGGTTTTGCTGCAGGATATTTCCGAGGATTTGAAAAATAGCCTCGCGCGTGGTACAATAGCGGGGAAGAAATCGCAACATCAGAAACCGGAGGAACAAAAGAATGGCAGTTCACAGCTCAGTTAAGGAATATCACACCCGTGCCCATATGGGCATGATAGATGTCACCGGAGATTTTCAGCAGGCGGTCACGGATGCATGCCGGGAATGCGGCATCAAAAGCGGCATTGTCACCGGTTTTACCACCGGCGGCGTGGCGGCACTGACGACGCTGGAATTTGAACCGGGCATGGTCAACCACGACCTCAAGGCGGCACTGGACGTTTTTTCGCCCTATGTGGATGAACGCGGCCGCGTCATTCCATATGAGCATCACAATACATGGCACGATGACAACGGCTCGAGCCACATCAAATCCGCACTGCTCAGCCCGTTTATCACCGTTCCGTTTATCGACGGACGCATTACGGTCGGCCCGTGGCAGAATCTGACACTGGTCGAGTGTGACACACGCGACCGCCACCGCGAAATTGTCTTTCAGGTCATGGGCGAGTAAGCCCGGACTGTCCGGACAGACAGCAGCATAACAACACAGCAGCCGCAGTTGGGAGCATGGGACTCCGTTCTGCGGCTGTTTTTGTGTGCAGTTTATTTGTTTTTCTGAGATCTGCCGAGCATACGGTCGAGCCGCGCCTGCATACGCGCACGGCGGGCCTTTGTGGCGGCGCGGTCGATGGAGACGATTGCGCCGTTCTTCCATTCCACGATATCGCCATCGCGCAGCCCGTGTATGGCGGCGGCTGTGCGCATGCCGCAGGCGGTCTCGACGACGGCGATTCCGTTTTCAATGCGGTTGACAACAGCTTTCATTGTTTTGTCACCTCTCCGTCCGCCAGATTGAGCACAACGGTGCCGTCTCTGGCAGTTTCATAAATGGTCGTGTGCAGCGGCGCAATGCGGTCAAAAAATTCCCGATTCGGCAGGCCGTAGGTATTGCCGGCACCATAGGAAATCACGGCATATTTTGGTGAAACCGCCTCCAGAAAGCTGCGGCTGGAGGAGGTGCGCGAGCCGTGATGCGCCACCTTCAGAATATCACAGTCCAGCATGGCGGGGTTGCTTTTCACCATACTCTGTTCCACAGAGGCAGTGGTATCGCCCGTGAACAGTGCGCTGCATCCGCCGGCGTCCAGGCGCAGCACGAGAGACCAGGTGTTCGGATCATCGCCGTAGCGGTTTCGGCTGTGCGCGCCGGGCGCGAGTACCGTCAGCATCGCCCCTGAGCTGCCGAGCGAAATGGTATCGCCGATATCGGGAAAAACAGAGGAAATGCCCCTCGACTCGATTGTGTCCAGAAGCCGTTCGTATGAGGGCGCGGTGAATGCTTCATCGGACAGATAGACCGCAGTTACATCAAAGGTTTCGAGTACATCGATCAAACCGCCGTAGTGATCTTCATGCGGATGCGTTGCGACGACGGCGTCCAGCTTTGCAATACCGCAGTGGGACAGGTAGTCGACCACGGTATCACCCGCCGCCGTGTCTCCGCCGTCAATGAGAACGGCACTGCCGCCGCTGACAATCAGCGATGCATCGCCCTGACCGACATCAATAAAGTGAATGGAGGCGGCATGCTGCCCGGAAGGAATGACCTGCGCAGGGTGCGGCGACGGGACTTTTGATGGGAGAAATCCTCTGCTGAATACCGCTGCCGCGAGAAGAAATACCGCGAGAACCAGTGTCAGATTGGTTTTTTTCTTCATGGCAGCACCGTCCTTTCTCTGTATTTAGTATATCGAAAACCGACAGAATATTCAAATGAATCAGCCGATAAAATCTCTCATTCGCGAACATTCGACGCCGGATTGTCTGCTCGGTGTATAAGAAATAAACGTAAAAAACGTAAGAGAATAATAAAGAAGCGGAGAACAACTCTAATATGGTTTCATGGTATTCTCAAACCGACAAACAACCAAAAGGGGCGCGGACTTCGGTTCAAATACTCTATACTCTGCCCGTCCCCGGTCAAGCTGCAGCACTTCCCGGACGATCCGGAAAAGTCACATCGTTCTACAATGCTCTCAGACGCTTTTGACCGCTGTGCTGCTCTCATTTTATTCTCCTGCAGCAATACGACACTTACAGCTAACATTTTGTTGACACACATTATGAGATATTGTATAATAGCTTTGAATTGACTGGAAGGTGTAACAGGTTCTTCTTTTCCTGCGGAGCGGCTCGGCGCTGGGTCGGCTTCAGCCGACAAAGTTGAGTCCTGCCGCACGTGTCCGGCTTTCGGCGGGAAATTCTGCTCATGCGCAGACCGCAAAAGAACAACGAAAGGAGTTTTCGGTATGAAAAGACTGCTTGCCCTGGTAGTTACGCTGGCAATGGTCCTGTCTGTGCTTCCGACGTCCGTTTTGGCATTAGAGACTGACAGTTCCGCTGAACCTGAAGTGACTGCTGCGGGAGAGACTGTCGTTGACACCACGGACCCTGCGGAGGAAGAGAAGCCGCTCGCAGAGGAAGAGAAGCCTGCTGAGGAGACTTCCAAGCCGGAGGAGACACCTGCAGAAGAAGCTCCTGCAGAAGAAGCCCTCCCGGAAGAAGCTTCTGAGGAGAAAACCCCGGAGCAGGAGGCCGCTGTCTCCTACCCGGCACAGGACTTCAAGGGCAAAGACAATGGCGTGACCGTTGATGTGACCGCTGAGGAAGGCGCCTTCCCCGAGGGAACCACCATGAAGGTCACCAAGGTCACCGACAACAACGTGATCGCTGCAGTGAAGGACGCTGTGGAGGGTGAGGTCGCCACCGTGAAGGCGGTTGACATCGCATTCTTCAATGCGGAAGGCACTGAGATTGAGCCGCTGAAAGAGATCCACGTCAAACTGACCTCCGATGTGGTTAAGCAGGCTGAGACCCCTGTGGTCGTCCATGTGGATGACGAGGGCGAGGCCAAGGTCGTTGAGGACACCGACGTCAAGAAAGACGCTGTGGAGTTCGATGTGGATGCGTTCTCTGTCTACGCGGTTGTTGAACCCGGCAGCACCGTTGAAGAGGCTCGTGCCACTGTCAACTTCATCAGCAAGGGCAGCAACATCGCCACTGTTTATGTGAAGAACAGTGATACTGCTAAAGAACTGGAAACCATCATTTACGATCCCGGCGTTGGCACGCTGGGCGAGGGCGAGATGTTCCTCGGCTGGACCCGGACCGAGAACTACAATGCGGATTCCGAGCGCATGACCGTTGATGATGTCCGTGACTACATGGAGAAGCTCGATATCGAAGAGGGCGATGTGGTCAACCTCTACGCTGTGATCAGCAAGGTTGTCACCCTCACCTATAAGGATGAGAAGGGCGTCGCATTGGGCTCTCACAAGATTCAGTTGATCGGCAGCGCCACCTCCGGTGACGTTACGGTAAACATGGCCTATACCCCCGGTGACTCTGAGCAGAACTTTGAGGGCTGGATTGTGCAGGAAGGCGCATCCAACATCACCAAGGCCGTATACAACGGAAACGAGATCACCGGCGGCGGCACCGCAGCGAATCCCTATCAGAACGAAACCGTTCTGACCATTACGGGCAACGTGACTCTATCCGTTGATGCACCTGCAGGCCACTGGCTGGTGTTCGATGAGAACGGCAAGGGCGCAACCTACAACGCACCTCAGTTCGTCAAATCCGGTGAGACAACGGCTCGTCCCAGACCCGATGCGGAGATGCAGCGCTTTGGCTACACCTTCGGCGGCTGGTATACCGATAAGAATTGCACCAATGGCAATGAGTTTACCTTCGGCAATGAGCTGACGGAGAGTACCACCATCTACGCCAAGTGGACAGCCAAAGCCACTGCGAATTACACCGTCCTGATCTGGAAGCAGAACGTCAGCGGGAATGGTTATGACTTTGCTGAGTCTATTCCGCTGAGCGGCAGCGTGGACAGCACAATTAACACTGTGACTGCTGCCGGCAGCGGCGACAATCGGTACGCCCGTATCAATAACCGGAATTACCAGTGGACTGGATTCCACCTGAATAAGTTCGACCAGAATGTCAAGATTGTTCCTGAAGGCACTGCTGTTGTGAATGTGTACTACGACCGCACGGAGTATACGCTGACATTCCAGGTTCAGAGAGGAATATTTAGCCGTTGGAGGACAATTAAGGAAATCAAGGCTCTTTATCAGCAGAATATTTCTGATAATTTCCCGATTGATGGATATGACGGATACGTCCTCGATCCTCGGGATAGTAATATTTTTACTACTGGTCAGGTTCCTTTCTTGGACGTTATGCCGGCTGAGAATACAGTGTTTCATCTGGTTACCTATGGTGGGAATAGAACTTACCATTTAAAATACTATTTTGAAGCTCTTCCGACAGATACTGACACTGTAACGTATAATGGAACAGAGTATACGCTTCATATTGACTCAACAGTCAAAGCCCCTGAGTTGAGCTCTACCAAATCTGAAGACTTTATCGATTTTGTCGGTTTTACCCAGAAGGAATCCAACCCAACTTATGGTAAGGACGGTACCACCTCGTTTGATAGCAACAACACGATTTCGCTCTATTATTCCAGAAATAAGTATCCGATTCTTTATATGGATGGCGTCTATGTAGACGGTGATGGAAACCCCGTTGAAGGCTACAGCAGCCGCGGTAAGCTGAATGAAGTTCAGAATGTCGTCTACGGCTCTAATACGTCCTCTTACAACAAGGGCGGCGCGAACTACTACGAGCCTGCCTTTAATGGTTTTGTGTTTGCCGGCTGGTACACGGATGACAAGTGCACCCAGCCGTACACCTTTACCACCATGCCTGAGGGCGGCATCACCGTCTATGCAAAGTGGGTTCAGACCCAGTACCGTGTGTTCCTGCATCCCAATGCCGGACCTGACACCTCTCTGGACTGGGGCTCTGAGTCTCAGGCCATGACCTTCCGTGTCTCCAACGGCGGAAAGGTTTCTGTACCTACGGGCACTCGCAACGAGTACGAGATGATCGGCTGGTATCTGGACGAGGGATGCACAAAGGTATTCAACGCAGACGCATATACTCTGAACGATACCACCGTCACGGCGGCCTATGACAAGACCAAGGACATGACCGATCCCATGGACAAGTGGGGCAACGGCGCCACCAAAAACTCTGATGTAGACCGTCCCTGGATCACCAAGAAGCTGGACATCTACGCCAAGTGGCATGCAGTACTGGTCGGTGCTAACGGCATCGGAGTCCTTTATGACGCCAATGGCGGCACCAACGCCCCCACCGACAAAACCCTGTATCTTGACAGCGCAGACGCCGTTGCGCAGGCAGCTCCCACTGCCCCCGCGGGCAAGCAGTTCAAGCACTGGGTCGTTCAGAAGTGGGACAAAACCGCGAACAAGTATGTGGACACCGAGGTAACCGTGGAGCCCGGCGCGATCTACACTGTCCTGAAAGCGAACGCCAAGGTGGAAGAAAAGCAAGGCAGCACTGCTGACAACCCCGCCTATACCTACACTGTGCAGCTGCGCGCAGAGTACGGCGAAAAGGAAGAGCCTGCCTCCACTCAAATCACCTGGTATTCCAACGTGAAGGATGTAAACGGCAATTCTTTGGACCTCAGCAAGTTCACGACAACTACCACCACACAGGATACTACGGGCGGTTGGTGCGTTACTGATAAGGAAGACGGCACCCTCCGGATCAACGAGGCCATC
>DJXF01000112.1 GCA_002449635.1 Clostridiales bacterium UBA7011
CGGTTGCCGTCAGCTTGGACGGCAGGTCCGCGAGCACCTCCGCCGCATACGGGCGCAGAACGGGCGCATCCATCCGCTGTATATCGGCAAAGCCGCCCTTCTCAGGCGATTCCCCGGTCTCCTCCGTCCGGCGGTACGGCACAACAGAAACCGCAAAGCAGTCGGGCGCAGCCGTGTCCATTTGCGGGGGCTGACTGCACAGCGCGCGCAGCGGCGCGGCATTCGGATGACGCATCAGCGGCACGCCGAGCCAGTGGGCATATTGATTGGCGCCCGACAGCGCATACGGCGGAATCGGGTCGAGCGCAGCGACAGCCGCCCATTTTTCCGCCTGCTTTTTGACATCGCGCATGGCACAGGTGCAGATCAGCTTTTCCTTTGCGCGCGTGAGCGCAACGTAAAGCACGCGCAGCTCCTCACTCACCATTTCACGGCGCAGCACGGATGCCATCGCCCGCCGGTCGAGCCCGTCGTACTGGATGCCGCGCGCCGCGTCGCGGCAGCGCATGCTGATGCCCATGCGTTCGTGCAGCAGCACCGGCTTATGCAAATCCAGCTCGTTGAATTTTTTCGCACAATTTGCCAGAAAGACGATCGGGAATTCCAGTCCCTTTGATTTGTGGATGGTCAGAATGCGGACGACACCCGCACTCTCCTCCCCGTCCGGCGCAGTCAGCGTTCCGCCCGCCTCCCGCAGCTCGCGCAGATAGCGCACAAATGCGAACAGCCCCCGGCTCTCGCCGCGTTCAAAGCTGCCTGCAAGCCCGATCAGCGCCGCGATATGCTGCTGCCGCGCACGTCCGCCCGGCGTCGCGCCGAAAATGCCCATCGCATTTGTGCGGTCGACAATGGTCCACAGCAGCTGCCGCACAGGGACATCCGCCGCAAGCAGCCGCAAATCGTCCAGCGTTTTCAAAAAATCCGCCGCCTTGGCATTGTGCTCTGCCGATGCGCGCAGGGCGGTGAAAAAGTCCCCTTCCCGGTCTGTCAGGCGAATTTCCGCCAGCTCCTGTTCGGTAAAGCCCGCCAGCGGCGAGGTCAGTGCCGCGATCAGCGGCACATCCTGCCGGGGATTGTCTAAAATTTCCAGCCATGCGGTCAGCGTGTGCACCTCCGGCGTGTCGAGGATATCATCCGCCGCGTCTGCCGCCGCAGGAATGCCGCATTCCGCCAGTGCCTTCTGGAATACCGGCGCCTTGTTTTTTGCCGAGCGCAGCAAAATGACAAAATCATCCGGCCGGCACGGGCGAAGCGCGCCGGTCTGCCGGTCTGTCACATGAAAGCCGCCGCGCAGCATCGCGCGGATGCGCGCCGCGCAGTAGTCCGCCTCCTGCCGGATTGCCTCAGGCGCTTCGTCGTCGTCCGTGTGCGTCTCGAGCAGGCAAAGCTCCGTGCGGTAGTCGTCTGTCCCGTCCGGGAACGCCGCGCCTGTGTGAAGCGCTTCGCGTTCGGTGTAATCCAGATCGCCCAGCCGCTCACTCATCAGCGCCGAGAACAGATAGTTGACGCTGTCAAGCACCTCCGGCCGCGAGCGGAAATTGCGCGAGAGCACCACGCGGCGCGGCGCATCATCCCGCACCTTGTCCGCGTCATCATAGGCGAGATATTTTTGCAGAAAAATCGCGGGGTTTGCCAGACGGAAGCGGTAGATGCTCTGCTTGACATCGCCCACCATAAAGATGTTCTTTTCGTCATCGCTCACCGCGCGGAAAATGGCATCCTGGACCGCATTCGTGTCCTGATACTCATCGACCATAATTTCGGTGAACGACAGCTCCCGCGCCAGCGGGGTCGGGTTTCCCGCCTCATCGGTCAGCAGTTCAACAGCAAAATGCTCGAGGTCGTTGAAATCCACGACGCCGCGCCGCTGCTTTTCGCGCTGATATGCCTGCATAAACGCCTGCACCGTGTCGCACAGGGCACAGACCGCCGGCGCCATCATCTCCATGTCCAGGCGAACCTCCGCCTCGGTCACGCAGAGCACGCTGTCCGACAGCTCGAACGAAATATTTTTCCACACCTCCCGCGCCTGCTTGAGGCGGTCGAGAAAGCTTTTGTCCTCATAGCCGCGCACAGACGCAAGCCGCATGCGGCTGCTGCGCACCGTGCGGCACAGCTGTACGGCGGCATCCCATGCGCCGGCTTCGGTCAGCTCGAGAAGCGCACACGCCTGATTCCGGTCGTCCAGAAAGGCAGGCTCGTATTTTTCGCGGACCTCCTGTGCCTGCGCCATTTCCTCCAGCGCGCTGTCCAACGCCGCCACGGCATAGCGGATGCGGTCACATGCGGTGTCCAGCAGCTCGCGCCCCCAGTCGGTGTCCGCCAGCCGGTCAAACGGGCGGACAAACTGTTCCCGATAGGCGGCGAGCACGCGCGCCGGATGCGGGGACGCCTGCAAATTGCGAAAGGTCTCCAGAACAATGTCCATCAGCCGCCGGTCATCGCGTCCCGCGCTGAGCGCGTCGACCAGAGCGGCAAAGCCCGCGTCCCCGCGCGCATATTGTGCTTCGAGGACATCCTCGAGCACCTCTGCCTGCATGGCGGTCTGTTCGCTTTCATCCGCCGTGCGGAAATCGGGCGGCAGGCCGATTTCATGAAAATGCTCGCGCAGCAGACTCATGCAGAATGCATGTACGGTCGTAATTTTTGCGCGGTGCACGCGCATCAGCTGCCGCCGCAGGCGCAAATCGCGCGGATTGCGCGCCGCAATCTTTGTCAGTGCGTCGGCAATTTTTCCCCGCATTTCGCTCGCCGCGGCCTTGGTAAATGTCACAATCAAAAAGGAATCAATGTCACACGGGTGCTCGGGGTCGGTCACGCGCCGGAGCACGCGCTCAACCAGCACAGCGGTTTTGCCCGAGCCTGCCGCCGCCGAGACGAGCAGTGTCCCGCCGCGGTTTTCAATCGCCGCCTGCTGCTCCGGTGTCCAGTTAACGCCCATTTCGCTCCCCCCGTTCCAGTTCCGCGTTGATTTCCTGCCAAAACTCCTCCGCGCCGATTTTTGCGATGTTGTGCGGTTTATCGCCCAGTTTGGCGTCAAATCGGCACACAGCGCGGTACGGACACCACTGACAGGCCGTTTCCGTCGGACCGCGGCGCACCGGTCTGGCGTCCATTTTTCCCTTGCGCAGCTCGCGTCCCATTGTTTTGAGCACAAGCCGGATGTGTTCGCTCAGCTGTCCCAGCTGTTCCATACTTGCCAGGCTGGTGCGGCTCGCCGCCGAAACGCCGCCGTTTTTCAAAAATCCGATCGGAAGGAATTCGCCCTCCTTCTCGATGCCGTGCTCCATCGCCTCGATGACCGCCGGTTCGTTCAGAATCAGTCCCGAGCGGCGCAGCTGCCTGCGGCGCAGGCGGTCCAGCGTCTCATCATCCGTCTCCCGCGGCGCCTGGACGAACGCGGTGCGCGCGGGAATGTACAGCGCTCCTCCCGGAACAATGCGGTCGATGTCCGCCGCCAGTTTTTCGCGGTAGCGGCCCAGTCCGCTCTTCTCAATCGCAAACAGATACAGCAGCAGCTGAATGTTTAATCCGTACCACAGCTCGGACAGCTCAAACTTTTTCTGTCCGCTCTTGTAATCCATGACGCGCACATACAGCTTTCTGTCCTGCAGATAGCCGTCCACACGGTCGACTCTGCCGTTCATCTCCAGCATTCCGTCCGCGCCGTCGTCAATCACAATCGGCGGGAGGTCTCCGCCGCGGGAAAAATCCAGCTCAAAATCAATCGGCGTAAAATCCGAGCGCTCCATTTCTTCCACGAGATTGTCCAGAATTTCATCCAGCATGCGCACGAGCCGGCGGAACAGATGGCGAAAGCGGGCGGTGTGCTGCTCCAGATCACCCAGCATCGTTTCGACATAGACCTTCGTCCATTTTTTTGCAATCGCATGGATATCGGCCTTGTCCGCACCGGCGCCGTCGTTCTGCCGACCGCGCAGCTCCTGCAGCGTGTGTTCCAGCACATAGTGCAGGAAGGTTCCCGTTTCCGGCGCATCAAATGCCGCGCGGCGGCGCTCCTTTGCGCGCAGTCCGTAGCGCAGGAAGTAGGCGTATTCACAGCGATAAAAGGCATCGACGCGCGATGCGGTCACACGCAGCCGGTCCCCGTATAACGCGTGCACGGTATGAACATCCGTGAGCGGACCGCGCACCGATTGCTCCATGGGGACGATGGGAATTTCAGAGGCGGCAAGGGCTGCCTGTGCCGCTGGAGAAATATCGCGCGCCGCGCCGCAGCAGGCGAGATCAAAGCGCGGACGCTCCGCCTCCAGCCGGTAGCTCTGTGCAAGGCCGCTTTCGTTTGTCTCCGGCACCCCGCACAGCAGCTGCCGCACCGTACCGATGACATAAGACGGGTGCAGCTCGCCCTCTCCGCTGACCGTGCTCCACGAGAGCAGCAGCGACTGCGATGCCGAGGCGAACACGCGGTAAAGCGCGGTTTGCTCCCGCGCCATGCGGTCTTCTCCGGTCTCCAACTCGACAGAAAGCCCCAAAAGGGTCTCGCGGTCGCTGTCCGTCAAAATGCCGCCCGCTTCGCCCGCGTCCGGCAGCACGCCGTCGTTGACACCGAGCACAATCAGATGCGGAATTCCCGTCCGGCAGACGCGGTCGATCGAACCGCAGGTGACGCGGTCAAGCGCAATCGGAATCGTTCCCACATCGTATTCCGACAGCACGAGCGCAAACAGCGTGACAAACGCGTCGGTATCCATGCGCGCATCGCCCTGCACCCACGCAAACTGCTCCATCGCCTGCACCAGAATTTCCCACAGCTGACGATATTCCTCCGCCGTCTGCAGCCGTCCGGCATCCTCATGCAGCTGTGCGCGCGCCGCAATGCTGTCCGGTGCCCCGATCCGCTCCAGAAAATCGTACAGACCCTGTACATACTCCGCCGCTGTCTGTGCCTCATCGAGCATCTGTTTGAGCAGGCGCAGCGGCTGCACGATCCGTTCGCGCAATTCATTGAGCTGCGCAAGCTGCTGCTGTGCCGCCTCATCCATTTCGCCGCTGAATCCGTTGGGATTTCCTGTAAACGGCTGCTGCCACGCCTTGCCGCGAATGCGCCAGAACAGCACATAATTTTCCAGCACGTCGCATTCCTCGGCGGTCAGGCCGGCAAAGCCGGTTTTGAGATAGCTGAAGATATCCTCATACCGCCAGCCGCCCGTGACGGTGCGCAGTGCCGCGCGAACCAGTGCGAGCACCGGCTTTTGCATGATGTCGTGCTTTTCACTGAGGAAGACCGGAATGCCATACCGTTCAAATACCAGCTCCAGAATGGGCGCATACTGCTCAAAGCTGCGCGCCGCGACGACAATGTCGCGCCGTTTCGCATCCGTCTGTCGCAGCAGTCTGCGGATATACGCCGCCGCATATTCACATTCGGAGAACAGGTCTCCTGCCGCGTGCAGCTGCACACTGCTTCCGTCGCTGTCAAATGATTGGACAGGAGCCTCCAGCACATGCCGCTCCAGCACCGCGAGATCGGGCGTGCGCGCCATGACAGCTTCGTCCAATGAGATGACTTCAACAGACGCGCCGCAGCGCCCTGCCACGGCCCGCAGACGGGCTGCCGCCCGCTCCATTTCCGGAAACAGCTCCGGCTGCAGCCGATCGCCGGTCAGCGCCACGGTCACAGGAATTTTTTTGCGCAGCAGGCAGGCAATGACGGCCAGCTCCTGATGATTGAAGCTGTCAAACCGGTCAAAGCTGACCTCCGCATCATCAAACAGCGTGCTGTCCGGCAGGCGTTCGGCAACGCGCGTCAGCTGGTCGCGCGGGTCGGGCAGCTCCTGTGCGGTCATCGTGTCATAGACCGCCGCAATCTGTCCGAGATCGCGCAGCTTTGCGGCAAGCGGTCCCTCCGCTTCTTCGGAAGCGCGCAGCAGCTCCTCCGGTGTGACGCTTCCGCATTTCATTTCATCGAGCACCTGCAGCAGATCGCGCAGCACATCCGGTTTGCGCACCGCGCTGCCATACATGCTCAGCGCATCGGCGCTGCGCCGCATGGCTTCATACAATACCAGCAGCCGGCCGGCAGGGCTGAGAACGGGTTCCGCCAGACCGCCTGCTTCCGAGAAAACACGATTGGCAATGCGCCGGAAGGTCAGAACCTCCGCATACCGCGCAGCTGTGTTCTGCGTTCTCTCCGCCAGCATGCGTTCATATTCATGGGAGGCCAGCTCCGGGACAATCAAAATCTGTCGTTTGTTGCTTCGGTTTTCCGCAATTTGCCGCAGCAGGAGCTCCGTCTTTCCGCTGCCGGCGCGTCCGATCAGTAATTTCATGCTTTTCACCGCCGTTTCCTCTGGCTATTCCTTGTAACAGATAAGGGGATAAAAAAAGACAACTGTTTGTCACAGTTGTCTGACTGGAGCGGATGACGAGGCTCGAACTCGCTGACACACCCCGAAAAATCTACGATTTTTCAGGGGCCCCAACCTCCATTGCAGTCGCCTTCGGCAACCGGCGGAGGCAGCGCGTTCGCCGCACCATTTCTTTCTCCTGCGAAAAAAGCAACCGATTTGACTCGGTTGCTTGACTGGAGCGGATGACGAGGCTCG
>DJXF01000108.1 GCA_002449635.1 Clostridiales bacterium UBA7011
CACGCAAATCCCCTGCTGTCAACAAGAATTTTTGTTTTTCTCTCTTTTTATTGAAACAGAAGCAGGGCGGCTCGCAAAGACCGCGGGCCGCCCCAATAGATCGGATCAATTCCGAGCTAATTCTTACAGTTCAACAACCTTGCCGGACTTCCATGCTTCGGTCGTACCAAATGCAATCGCCGTGGACTTTGTGCCGTCGTAAACGGTTACGCCCGGCTTTCTGTTCTCACAGATGCAGTCAATAAACTCCTGCATCTCAAGCAGATATGCCTCGCTGAAGCGCTGCGGGAATCCTTCGACGCATTCTGTGACGACACCGTTTGTGTTGTACAGGATTGCCAGATTCTTTTCCGGAACCGGGCTGATGCGGATGCTGCCCTCGGTACCGATGATTTCCGTTTCAACATGATAGCCATGCGGCGCGGTGCGTCCGACGTGAATGACGCCGATTCCGCCGTTCTTAAACTTATAGGTTGCAACTGCAGTTTCGTCATCGCCGACTGCCTTGAACTCCGGATGTTTAAAGGTAGAACCGATTGCGTAAACTTCTGTCGGCTCGTCCTCGAGGAACCAGCGCATCAGATCAATGTCATGAACTGCCATATCAATAATGATACCGCCGGAGGTTGCCGCAAACTTGATCGAGCCCTCTACCAGTGCTTCCGGATCAATGCCGGTTGCCTTTACCATATACGGTGTGCCGATCGCGCCCTCCTTAATCTTCTGCTTTGCGTAGGCATAAGAGGCGTCATAACGGCGCATGAAGCCGAGGAAAAATACCTTGTCCGGGTTGCGCTCAACTGCGGCTTCTGCCTGCTTGCACTCCTCCAGATTGACGCCCAGCGGCTTGTCGGAGAATACATGCTTGCCGGCATCCAGAGCTGCCTCAATCTGCCAGCAATGCTCAGAGGAAGTAGTGACAATGGCAACGGCATCGATGTCGGCCTTTGCGAGCATCTCACGGAAATCGGTGTAGACATCGGTTACGCCCAGGACGTCCTTTGCATACTCCAGCTCAGCCGGAGCGATGGAGCAGGCAGCAGTCAGCTCTGCATTCGGGATTTTGAATGCAATATTGTTTGCATGTACCTTGCCGAGACGGCCGAGTCCCGCGATGCCAACTTTGATCTTTTTCATGACAATACCTCCAAATTCCTTTGATTTTTATGTGTTTCTTTGTGCGTTTTGTTCTCTGTGCTTTTCTTACTGTAACCATTGTATGTCGCTCTGAATTGGAAGTCAATATGTGCAAAACAGCTTTGTATACCTGCCCTAAAAGTATTTTTTTCTTCATACAATCTTCACAGAGAAACCCGTCGGATTTCAAAAAAAACCCGTGACGCGTGACAAAACGCGTCCTGATGTGATAGACTGGAGGAAAAGGAGGCGGGAACAATGAAGCATACCGTCCGAAGCATCGCCGCCCTCGCGGGTGTTTCCCGCGGCACAGTCAGCCGGGTACTCAACAACCAGCCGGATGTCAGGCCGGAGGTTCGCGCCCGCGTACTGCGCATTATCGACGAGACCGGTTACCGCAAAGACAATCGTTTTTCCGGCGAGGCGGCCATCTGCATCGGTGTCATTGTCACGTTCTGGGAGGATGAATACTTCATCAACAGCACATTACAGGGCATCAGCATGGCATCGCGCGAAATCAATGCTGCCAAAGTCAAGCTCGAAATCCGGCGCATGAACAGCCGCTCGGACGAGGAATTTATTCGCGTCTGTGAAGAAATGCTCGAGCTCGGCGTGCGCGGTCTGGTGCTCAATGTTCCGGACAACATTTATATTGCGGCAGAAATCGAACGGCTGCATCAAGCCGGAATTGTCGTTGTCACCTACAATTCCGATCTGCCGGAAAGCCGCCGCACCTGTCATGTCGGGCAGGATCTGCTGAAATCCGGCAGGATTGCGGCCGGCCTGATGGCGCGGTGCATTTCTCCGCGCGACCATATTCTTGTCATCACCGGCAATCTGGAATTTCGTTCGCACCGCGTCCGGATTGACGGATTTCTTCAGCATTTACAGGCACTCGGCTTTTCCTCCGACTGCTATTCTCTGGCAGAATGCTACGAAAAATATGATCTGACCTATGACACCGTGCGCCGTGCACTGGAACGCGACCCGCATCTGCGCGGCATCTATATGGGAACGGAGGATGTGCGCGCCTGTGTCGATGCACTCGCCGGAACAAGACGGCGCACCGCTGTTGTCGTGAACGATCTGACGCCGGTTGCCCGGCGTGCACTGCGCAGCGGGCGCATTGATTTTGTTGTCGAGCAGGATTTTTCCAAGCAGGTATACCGCGCCATATTGATTCTGCACGAACTGCTTGTCTACGGTCACCGGATCAAGCATCCGATTGAATACGTCAACACGTCTATTGTCACACGCGAGCTGCTTTGAACGGTCTTTCTGACACCGTTCGCAATCTGTCCCTCGTTTTTACAGCGCCCTTCTTTTTCATTCAGGAACCGGACAGCGCGAATGCGCATATGCTGAAGCATTCTCTCTGTGAAAGGTTGGATTGATGTGCTGTTTTCTGTGACAACAGCGCTGCTTTGCGGTGCAGCCCTGTGTATTTTGCGCGTATCCTCTCCCTCAGGCTCCTTCCCCCGCCCGCTGAGCGCCGAGCAGGAGTCCGCCTGTATCGAGGCAATGCTTCGCGGCGACCGGCAGGCGCGCGAAAAACTCATTGAACACAATCTGCGGCTTGTCGCACACATTGTCAAAAAATACTACTCCTCTTCAGCCGATGCCGACGATCTGATTTCCATCGGCACCATCGGGCTGATTAAAGGTGTTTCCACCTTTGACCCGGGCAAAAATGTCCGTCTGGCAACCTACATCTCGCGCTGTATTGAAAATGAAATCCTGATGTTTTTCCGCGCATCCAAAAAGCTGTCGCACGAGGTCTCGCTCGAAGAGCCGATTGAATCGGACGGTGACGGCAGCTCCCTTGCGCTGATGGATGTGCTCAGCTGTACAGATGATGCGCTCGAGCAGGTCGAGCTGAGTGACCATTTCCAGCAGGTTTCCCGTGCGCTGCCTGTTTTGGAGCCGCGGGAACGGGAAATTATTGCCCTGCGGTACGGGCTGAACGGACGCACGCCCCTGACACAGCGCGAAACGGCGCAGCGATACGGCATTTCCCGCTCCTATGTCTCGCGCATTGAGAAAAAAGCGCTCAAAAAGCTGCGCATCGAAATGGAACGCCAGCCATAGCAGGCGGTTGCGGCAGGCCGCGAAATCTGATACACTCATAGCAGGAATCCCGCACACAGGAGCAATGCTATGAAGAATTATCTTTTTTTTGACCTCGACGGAACGCTGACCGATTCCGCCGCAGGCATCACCGGCTGCGTTGTCCACGCACTGAAAAAGCAAAACCGGCCGATTCCGGATGACGATACCCTGCGTCGTTTTATCGGCCCTCCGCTGATTGACAGCTTTCAGAACATCACCGGAATGAATGCCGAACAGGCCGGCCGCGCTGTCCGCGATTACCGCGAACGCTATTCGACGATCGGTTTGTTTGAAAACCGCGCCTATGACGGCATCATCGAGGTTCTCGCCGAGGTCAAGCGCACAGGAAAGCATCTGTTTATCGTCACCAGCAAGCCGGAGGAATACTCGGTGCGCATTGCAGAGCGTTTCGGACTGTCACCCTATTTTGAGCAGATCTGCGGCGCGACACTCGACGGGCGCATCAATGAAAAGCGCGATGTCGTGGCCATGGCGCTGCGCCGCGCAGGCAATCCTGCGCCGTCCGAGGTGGAAATGATCGGCGACCGCATGCACGATGTCGAGGGCGCACGCGCCAATGGCATCGAATGTACCTATGTGTTATATGGTTTCGGCACGCGCGCGGAGGCCGAAGCGCACCGCGCCGCACATATTGTGGAAACCATAGACGATCTGCGCCGTCACCTGCTTTCGCTCTGAAAAAACAATCCGGTTATGAAAAAACGCCGTCCTTCCGGTCTGCTCCGGGGACGGCGTTTCCGTTTTTCTGTTATACCTCGATAAACTTCATCTGTTCGACGTCAAACAGGCCGCGCGGCGTGATGCGCAGAGAGGGAATGACCGGAAGCGCGAGGAAAGAGAGCAGAATCAGCGGAGAAATGCCTTCCGGCACACCCATTTCATGGGCTGCCGCGATCATGGCGGCCAGCTCGGACTGCACCGCATCAAAGCCCGCATCACTCATCAGACCCATGATGGGCAGGCCGACGGTATAACGGATTTTCCCGCCGGAAACGAGTGTGTATCCGCCGCCGATTTCCCGCAGATGTGCGGCCGCAAGCATCATATCTTCATCATTGTCGCCGATGACCGACAGATTATGGCTGTCGTGCGCAACCGTTGACGCAATCGCTCCGCCGTGCAGGCAGAAGCCCGCGACCGCACCCACGCCGACGCGTCCGGTGTTGTGATGGCGTTCAACGACGATCATTTTGCTGAATTCTCCCTCCGGCACAAACAGACCGTTTTTCTGCGGCAGTGCCGCTGTTTCCTTTTGGGTGACCAGGGTATTGGGAATGACGCGAATCACCGAACTGGTCTGTCCCACCGGCAGGCGAAGCTGCTCTTCGCGCACCGGCCGGCAATGAACGGTACTGCGCAACGGGCTGTTCTGCGGCAGCTTGGGCTGTGCATGAAAATCGCTCACATCGCGTCCGCAGTGATACACCGCATGCAGCTTTACCGTTTTCAGATCATCCAGAACGACAATATCCGCCTGCAGACCCGGCGCAATGGCGCCCAGACGATGATGCAGTCCGTAGTGCCGCGCCGTGTTGATGGTCGCCATGCGGATTGCGTCAACCGGGGACATGCCGCAGGCAATCGCCTTGCGCACGCAGTGATCGATGTGACCCTCCGCGTGAATATCCTCTATGTGCTTGTCATCCGTGCAGAAGGAAAAGCCATCCAGCGCCAGTCCGTGTGCGAGAATCCCGCGCACAATCGGTTCCAGATTGCGCGCCGCACTGCCCTCACGCACATGAATGTGCATGCCGAGCCGCCGTTTTTCCTGCACCTCTTCATAGCTGGAGCACTCGTGATCGTTCGTAATTCCCGCCAGAACATAGGCGTTCAAATCGTTTCCGCTCAATCCCGGCGCATGACCGTCCTTCGGCTTTCCGTCAAACAGGGCAAGCTTCTCCGTCATCCTCGGCGCAGCATTGACGGTCGATACATAGTCCATGACCTCGCCGAGTCCCAGAATGCGCGGATGATCCAAATAACTGCGCATTTCCTGCGCATCAAAGGTGCAGCCGTTGTCCTCAAACGGCAGCGACGGCACGCAGGACGGCATCATGACAAACACATTTGCCGGAACATCTTCGGTTTCATCCAAAAGATAATCAATCCCCGCCGCACCGCTGACATTTGCCGCCTCGTGCGGATCGACAATATAGGTTGTCGTCCCGCAGCGCACTGCCTGCTCGACCAGCTCCGCGGGTGTAACCATAGTAGATTCCATATGGATATGTCCGTCAATCAGGCCGGGGCAGAGATATTTTCCCGTCAGGTCAATTTCCTTTTCCCCCACATAGCTGTCTCCGACTCCCACAATGATGCCCTTCGTGACCGCAACATTCGTTTTTAACAGTTCTCCGGTAAACACGTTTACCACAGTTCCCCCGCGAAACACCAGTTCCGCCGGAACTTCGCCGCGCGCCGCGCGCGCCAGTTCAGAAAAATGTGTAAATTCCATCGCTCTCTCCTCTTTCTGCACAAGCTGTCATAGTTCCAGCGTCTCCAGATCGTCCGGAACAAACAAATTTCCGGAAAAATACGTCCGGCCCTCTGCCAGATACCATTCCTTTCGGTTTTGTATTGTCTTGTCCTCCGTGTGATACAGTACCAGATTGTGTACGCCGAGCTGCTGCGCAAGCTCCGCGGCATCCTTCACCGTTGAATGATGCTTTTCGTACGGCCGGAACTCCTCTGCCTGTCCGTGCAGGCAGAATGCCTCATGCAGCAGCCATGTGCACCCTTCTGCATACGGACGCTCGCAGGCGTTGTACGGCTCATCGCCGCAGCAGGTGAGCGTCTTGCCGCCGTCCAGCTTGACAGAAAAGCCGAACTGCTTTGCCTTTGTGGACTGAATGTCAAAAAACGTGACTGCCCATCCATTGATGCTGCGCGTTTCCCCGTCTTCCACGGCAATCAGATGCAGGCGCCTGCCGATAAATCTCGTTTCCTTTTTGCGAAGCAGCCTGTGTGCCAGCTCATCGAGCAGCGCAATCACTTCATGGTGCCCGTAAATATTGGCTTCGCCCGAATAGGTGCCCTGATTCATATGCTGACAGATCATGCGCATCATCCATACAATGCCCATCAGATGGTCGAGATGCTTGTGGGTGACGAAGATTTCGCGCATCTGCATCCAGTCCAGACCCGCACGCTTGAGCTGACGAAGCACCGTATTTCCCCCGCCGCCGTCAACCATAAAATGGCGGTTGTCCTCACTCAGCACAAAGCAGGTGTTGTAGCATTCCGTCACCAGTGCATTTCCCGTTCCCAGCATCGTCAGTTTCATGTAGCCTCTCCTGTTGTTCTGTGATATCCGCAATGATCCGCTTTTATTATATCAAACGGATGTTGGTTGTGCAATCATACGGCTCAGCCGTGCGCCCGAAAAAGCAGGGCTGCCTGTGCGGCAGCCCTGCTCCTCATCTTAACAGAAGATCCATTACAGACCCATTTCCTTCTTCAGCTTCTCCAGCTCTTCGTCAACCGACTCGCCCGAGCTTCCTGCACTGTACTTTGCTTCCAGCTCCTTCGCCTCGTCGATCGGATCGGTATTCAGCTCTGCCATCGCATTGGCCTGATCGAGCATGCGATCTGCCTTTTCCTCCATGCGGCTGAATGCACTCATCGCACCGGAAGCCTTGGTGGTTGCAGTGTTGATCTGATTGATCTTCTCCTGCGTCTTGGCTACGGAAACCTTTGCCTTTACCGTCTCGCGGCGTGCCTTCAGCGTCTCGATATCGCTGACCAGCTTGTCGTGCATCTGGCGCATCTTAACCGCGTTTTCATGTGCGGACGCATATGCTGTGGCAAGACCTGCGCCTGCGCTCTCAATTTCCTGCTTCTTTGCCAAAAATACCTTGGCATCGCCTTCATTTCCTGCCTGCAGCGCACGCTTTGCCAGATTCTGATACTTTTCGGCCTCTGCCTTATTTTCATCAACCAGACGCTTGGTGCGCGCTTCCTCCGCCATAATGCCGGCGGTTTCCTTCTTGACCTGAGCAAGGTTCTCTGTCAGCTCACGCAGGTACTGGTCGATCATCTTGGAGGGATCCTCCATTTTGTCAAGAACCGCATTGACATTTGCCTGTACGATGTCCGAAAATCTCGAAAGAATACTCATTGTTGTGCCTCCTGTCTCTCCGTTCAGTTTCTATTATTCGAGGTCAGTCACGATTTCGTGTCCTTGTCCTCGTATTTCTTTGCCAAATCTTCCGCTTCCGTGTCGCCGAATTTCTGCAGCGGCGTCTCCAGAATCTGTTTTGTGCGTTCCTCCGCCAAGCGTTTCTCCTCCTTTGCGCGGCTCCACCACAGATAAAGAAGTGCGATCACGAGTATCAGTCCCAGAACAATCAGCACCGTCGGCCACTGGGATTTGGTCACCGTCATCATACGTTCTGCTGTTTTTGCGAACGCAGTGGAGAAGAACTGCTCGTCTGACATATTATCGCTGTAATAGCGGTCGAGGTAATCCGCTAAAATGCCGAGTGCCTCGTCATCGACCACGCTTTTTGCCTGACTTCCGACAGAATAGCCGCAGGCATATCCGCCCTCGCCGTTGTCACAGAATACCAAAAGGAAATGTGCCTCATCGGTAAACAAGGTGCTGTATTTCTGCTCCGCAAAGCTCTGCAATTCGCTGACGGTCGGATTTCTCCTGCCGTTTACACGGTCTGCAATGTACAAATACGGCTGTACGCCGGTCTGCTCATAAAACTGCTTCAATCCGCTGATGAGCTGACTGTCATTGCTGATCCAGCCGGGTTCATCGGTAAAGTAAGCGGTTTCCGTCACCGCTCCTGCCGGAAGCGCTTCCCGCTGCACGGTGGAAGCTTTCACACTTCCTCCGCCGGAACCGAGCATGCCGACCACAGCGAGCGCAATGACAACCACCAGCGCAATGATGAAAACAGTAAGACAGCCGGAACCTCCGCCCTGTGCCGGTCTCTGACCGGAACCTCCGCCGGAGCCGCCCCCGGAGTTCATGCTGCTGTTTCTTCTTCCCATACTGCCCACCGGAACAAACATCGGGGTGCGGAAGCCTCGTCCGCCGCTGTAGCCCCGATAGCCGGAACTTGAGCCCCTGCTGCGGGACGAACCGGAACTGCCGCTGCGTCCGCCGCGTGAGCCGCCGGTGAATCCGCCGCTGCTGCGTCCGCCGCCGCTAAAGCCCCCGGAACGGCCGCCGCCTCCGCTGAAGCCGCCTCCGCCGCCTCCTGCGCCTGATCTTCCCACTGAAAATCACCTCTTTTTCTATTGTAATCAGTCA
>DJXF01000092.1 GCA_002449635.1 Clostridiales bacterium UBA7011
AAGAAATGCGCTGACCTGGGCAAACCAGAAGGGCATTGTCAGCGGCAAGCCGAGCGACGGGAAACTGTACCTCGACCCGAAGGGCAAGGCGACCCGTGCGGAAGCAGCGGCGATGCTGATGAAGTATCAGAAAATGTAAACGGAAATCGCTGGAGCAAAGCGATTTCGGAAAAACCGAGACAGCCCCCGTTCACCGGTATACTGACATGCTCCCTCTATGCTTGACAGTTTTTCTTTTTCACTGTCTCTCACAGAGGGAGCAGTTCATCCTGTTGATTTTCACAGCGTGTTACAGTACAATCATGATATGACATCCGATTTTGAAGCAATAGGGAGTGCTGCTTATGAAGACGAAAGCAGAGCATGACGCAGGATCAGGGGCTTCCTTATCCGGGGTCCGTATTTGCGGAGATGACAGCATGAACGGAACGATCGAATTAAAAACAGAACGGCTGCTGCTGCGAAGGCATTGCCGTAAGGACGCGGCGATATTATTCCGAAACTTTGGTCTTGATGCGAAAATGTATGAATACTCCGGGTGGAATCCGTATGCGACCGAAAAAATGGCAGAAGAAACGGTACAGCGCTTTCTGGACAGCTATGACAATCCGTTTTTTTACGGTTGGGCGATCGAACGAAACGGCGCTCTGATCGGCACCGTTGGGGCATACGATTTTGATGAGGATAACAGCCGGATTGAAGTGGGAATGAGCATCGAACGCGCGTCTTGGGGAAATGGTTTTGCAAGTGAAGCGCTGACCTGTATACTGAGGTATCTGACAGAGCATGAACAGATTCATACCGTAACGGCATGGTGTGCATCCGACAACATCGGTTCAATGCGAGCCATGCAAAAATCGGGCATGGTACAGACGGATATGGAGCGCGGAGCTTTAGAGATCCATGGTGAGCGGTATGACAAACTGATTTTTGAATATGCGGTTGAGCGATAGCTCCCGCTTTCACGACATGTTCCGGTGTACAGGCGTTTGCGCAAATATGGAACCCGGTGAAAGGCTCTGTTGTCAATGCTCCGCTTGCTGCTGCAGTATGGGAGGAATCAACATGAGAACGAGCGGGATCAAATGAAAACGGTATTTGATGAAATTCCGGTTGTTGAAAATGAACGCATCGTACTCAGGAAAATGGAAGACGCAGACGCCCTGCAGGAGATGATCCGCAGCAGGGTGCACCGATATCTTCCCGCAGGGCATTGCGACACAGGCGGTGGCGCTGATGGTTGATTATCTGCATTGTCAGACGGATATTGAGATCCCCGCAGGAAAGAAAGTGGCTGCAGGGCTGCCTGTGCACAATTCGCGCTGCGCAGATCTGTTTTTGGAGAAAAGAATGATGAAAAAGAAACGCAAGTGGATCATTCCGATGATCGCCGCAGTATTGCTGGTGAGCACATTCCTGATTTACGCCGAGCAGTATTATCACGCGGACGCTGCCGCCGAAAAGGCGCTGACATCCGATGGCCTTGTTCAGATAACGCAAACAGACTACGGCTGGTTTTTTGACGGACCGTCTGAGACGGATGCGCTTGTCTTCTATCCCGGCGGGAAGGTAGAAGAAACATCCTATGCGCCATTGCTCCGCAGGCTTGCGCAGGGGGGCATGGATGTCTGTCTCGTAAAGATGCCGTTCCGCCTTGCGGTTTTTGGCAGGAACAAAGCCGACGGCGTCATGAAAAAACATTCCTATGCGCACTGGTATATCGGCGGACATTCCCTGGGAGGCGTTATGGCTTCCGGTTATGCCTCTGCACATCCCGATCAGCTGGACGGTGTGATCCTTTTTGCTGCATATTCCATCCAAGAGCTGAGCGAGGATATGAACACGATTCTGCTCTATGGATCTGAGGATACCGTGCTCAATATGAAAGATTACACAGACAATCGGAAGAACGTACCGGATGACGCGGCAGAACATGTCATTCAAGGCGGAAATCACGCGCAGTTTGGAAGTTACGGAGCACAAAAAGGGGACGGCAAAGCTGCAATCTCACCCGAAGAACAGGTGGAAGAGACGGTGAGCGTGATACGGGAAACCATTACAAATGACGTTCGGAAATAGATGGGGCAGGCAGTTCGAATCTGCCCGGCAGCTCCGTTTAGCGCCTGATTTCGTTGAAATCGGGCGTTTTTTCCAACCTTTTTTGCAGGATCAGGAGCAAACAAAAAGGACTGTCTCCTGCTGCATACAGAATACAATCCTGATTGGGTACGCAGCCGCCGGCAGTTGTCTGACTTTTCAGCGTCAGATCCATTCACGACCGGCGGTGCAAAGAAATGATTTTCATATTTCACAGTCCGCTTGACGGCGGCACACCATTGCTTTATGATCGGGAGATTTCCTGCTCGTGCTTGAAGCCCCACACCATGATGGCATAAAAGACAGGGAGCAGATCCCTTCCCATTTCGGTGAAGCCGTATTCCACCCGCGGGGGGATTTCGTTGAATTGCTCCCGAAAGATCAGGCCGTCGGCCTCCAGTTCCCGCAGGGTATTGGAGAGCATCGTGTTGGTGATTCCGGGGAGGTCTTTTTTTATCTGCCCAAAGCGGACGCGGTCATGGATGCAAAATTCATACAGCACCTGCGTTTTCCATTTTCCCTGCAGCATGACGAGGAGCGGTGTGACCGGACAGTTCCCTCGGTCTGTCAGGATTCCCTCTTTGACTTTCACCAGGTATTCTTCATAGGACATATATTCTTCCATATTGCACCTCGGTATTGTTTTTGGTACTATGTACGGAATTTCTGCGTACTTGATTTATTAACTGAATTTAGTATAATAATCATACCATAGAAAGTCAAGAGAGATGGTGAACATAGAATGGGAAAAGAAAAGCACAGTTTTACAGTCGGAAAGAGAAGGGCGACCCTATACCAGGGTGCGTCTGCCGACCGGCCGATGATTGTTCTCAACAATTATTCCGGTGACGGCGATTCCGTGGTCAAAGCGATGGATGACATCGGTGCACCGGACTGCAGCCTTCTGGTGGTCGGGAATCTGAAATGGGACCATGACATGACGCCGTGGTACTGTCCGCCGCTGACACCGGATGACACGCCGTGTACGGGCGGGGCGGATGATTATCTGGAGCTTCTTCTGACAGAGATTCTGCCGCAGGCTGTGAAGCTGACGCAGGGGACACCGTCCTTTGTCGGAATTGCAGGCTATTCCCTGGCGGGGCTGTTTGCGCTGTATGCGATGTATCAATGTGATGCGTTTGATCGTGTGGCGAGTATGTCCGGTTCTCTATGGTTCCCGGATTTTAAGGAATATGTCCTGCAACACGAACTGCGAAAGCGGCCCGACAAGCTGTACCTCTCCCTTGGAGACA
>DJXF01000104.1 GCA_002449635.1 Clostridiales bacterium UBA7011
TAAATATCTGGCTGGAACAGGCGAAGCTGCCCCGTCTGGATATTGTCCGCGAAAAAGGCCTGTTTCTTTCCTATCAGGAGCGCGAAAGCATTCAAAAGCTGCTGGAGCAGGATACAGAGCAGCAGGTCTATATTTTTTCACCGGAAGAGCGTGCGAAAATTATTATTTGTTATGTGATCTATGCGCCGGAACGCATTTATCTCGAACAGCTGACCGAATGCTTTGAGGTCAGCCGCAACACGATTTTCACCGATTTGAAGGAAGTGACAAGGCTGCTGGCGAAATATGACCTCAAGCTGGAATATCAGCCGAAGCAGGGATATGATATCACCGGGGATACCGTGCGTATTCGCGCGCTGTTTGTGCTCTTTTTCAACGAACTGGTCTCACTGTTTGACAGCGGCGCGATCAAATTCTTCCATGAGGAGCAGATTCGCGAATATTACGAAAAGCTGACCGGAATCGAACAGGAACTCGGCATGAACTATGTCGAGGGCGTCCTGCATTCGATTGCGGCGCTGATTCCGCTGCTATATCAGCACCGGCGTCCGATTGCCTTTACCGGCCTCAAGCAGGCGGAAATCAAAAAGACACGCGAATATGCGCTCGCTCAGCGGTATTTTCCCGATTTGGAACCGGTGGAACAGCTGTATCTCGCACTGCATCTGCTTGGCTCCCGCGTCAATCTCGTGCCGGATGAATTTTTTGAAAGCGATTCCAAGGCATCGGTATATGATCTGACAAAGGCGCTGGTTTCCGAATTTGAAAAGGTGGCCTGTGTCAGCTTTGACAAGCGCGAAGAGCTGGAACGTGCCCTGTTTGTGCATCTGAATACCTCTCTGTACCGCTACCGGTATGGCATTCAGATCGGCAATCTGCTCGGCGATGATGTCATGAAGGAATATCCCGATCTGTTTGCCATTACCAAGATTGCCGCAAAACGGCTGGAACAGCAGATCAGTATTCCGATTCCGGACAGTGAAATCGCCTATCTGACGCTTCATTTCGGCGGCTTCCTGAAAATCGCCGATTCGGAAAACGATCAGCTGCGCATTCTGATTGTCTGTGTCAACGGCATTTCCACCGGCAATATGATAAAGCGCGAGGTGCAGAAGCTGCTGCCCTTTGCTGAAATTGTGGATGTTGTCGCGGCGGTTGATCTGCTGAATGCACAGGATATCTGTGATCTGATTATTTCCACGGTAAAAATAAACAGTGTCATCCCGTCGATCACCGTACATCCGATTCTGACGGAATTTGACCGGCAGTCCATTTTAAGTCACAAGCTGGTCGCGCCGAAAAATGTGGAGGTTCAGCGGGACCGACTGTTTCAGGTCGTCAAAAAGTATGTCAGACCGGAATCCTACGACAATCTGCTCAAGGATTTGACGGCATATATACAGGGCGATCTGCACAATGCGGAGGCGGAAATGGAGGCGGAATGTGATCTGCTCAGCCTGCTGGATACCTCCCGCATCCGCATCTTTCCGGATGAATGCTTCTGGCAGAGCAGCATCCGCATTGCCGGACAATGCCTGTTAAACAACCACAGCATTGAGAAAAAGTACATCGAAACCATCATTTCCCAGCTGCAGTATTACGGGCCGTATATGTTCCTGACAGAGGATGTCATTCTGGCCCATGCAAAGCCGGAGGACGGCGTCAACTGTCTGGATTTTTCCATTGCTGTGTTCAAAAAGCCCGTGGTTTTTTCCGAATACCGCAAAGCAAAGCTCGTGCTGATGCTAGCGGCGGAGGATCAGGAAAAGCATCTGCATATTTTGCAGGATATTCTGACCTTGCTTGAGCAGCCGGAAACCGTGGACCGCATGACTGCCTGTGAAACGGAGGATGAACTGTTTGCATTGATCCGGCAGAAGCTTGCATAATCTCTCTGCACAATACTTTGCACAATACCGATACAGTTTCTGGACTTCTGTTTGGGCATTTTGCGTGCTAGGATAGAGACAGAAAAACAAAAGCACGGCCGCCAAGGCCGGGCAGAAAAAAGAGAAAGGGAAAGGAGATATGACGTATGGAGTTGTTAAAGCTGGAAAACGTTCAGATCTGTGAGGGCGCTTCCGACTGGCGCGAAGCCATCCGCACCGCGGTTCTTCCGTTGGAAAAGAACGGATATGTCGAGCCGCGTTACAAGGAAGAGATCATAGGGAATGTGGAAAAGCTCGGACCCTATATCGTCGTAGCAGACCATGTGGCCCTGCCGCATGCGAGACCGGAACAGGGGGCGCTGAAAACACAGATCGGCGTTACATTATTCCGCGAGGAAATCCCCTTTGAAAACGGGGAATCTTCTGCACAGCTGTTTGTCACGCTGGCAGCGAGCGATTCCAGCAGTCATCTGGAGGCACTGATGAGCATTTCCGAGCTTCTGGGTGAGGAGGAAACCGTGGCAAAGATTCTCGCTTCTCCGGATGTTGAAACATTGTATCGGTATTTTGAGTAAGAGTAAGAGAAAGAAGGAGAGATTATGTTAGCAGTATTGAATTTTATACAGCAGATTTTATCGACACCGGCTATTTTCGTAGGTCTGATTGCACTGCTCGGTCTGCTGCTCCAGAAACAGGATATGCAGTCGTGCATCAAGGGCACGGTAAAGACCATCCTGGGCTTCATCGTCCTGAGCGCAGGCGCAAATGTTGTTCAGCAGGCAATCGTCCCGTTTGGCAATCTGTTCCAGATCGCATTCCATGTCGAGGGCGTCGTTCCGAACAATGAGGCGATTACCTCTCTGGGACTGACCGATTATGCCGTACAGACCGCTTCGATTTTTGCACTGGGTATGTGCTTCAACATTATTCTGGCGCGGTTCTCGAAGCTCAAGTTCATCTTCCTGACCGGACATCATGCCCTGTACATGTCCTGCCTGATTGCAATTCTGACCTCGATTGCAGGTCTGGACGGCGTTCAGCAGATCGTAACCGGCGCACTGCTGCTGGGTCTGGTCATGTCCATTTTCCCGGCTCTGATGCAGCCGACCATTGAAGAAATCACAGGTGATGACTCCCTTGCTCTGGGACATTTCGGCAGCGGCTGCTACTGGCTGAGCGCACAGATCGGCAAGCTGTTTGGCAGAGATGACGACACCACCACCACAGAGGACGTCGATTTCCCGCAGGGTCTGTCCTTCCTGCGTGAGAACACCATTTCCATCGCGCTGGCAATGTTCCTGTGCTACATCGTCGTATCCGCAGCCGCAGTCTTCACCGCACCGACAGAATCAGCGGAGATTTTCGGCAGTGACAACTGGGTACTGTTTTCCATCATCAATTCGATTACATTCTCCGCAGGTATTTATGTTGTTCTGGCAGGCGTCCGCATGCTCATCAATGAACTTGTTCCGGCGTTCAAGGGTATCTCCGAAAAGCTGGTTCCGAATGCAAAGCCGGCTCTCGACTGCCCGATCGTATTCCCGTTCGCTCCGAACGCGGTTCTGATTGGCTTCTTCTGCTCCTTCGTCGGCGGCATTGCGGCAATGGCAATTCTCGCCCTCATGGGTCATGCCGGTCTGGCGGTAGCCATCATTCTTCCGGGCGCTGTCCTCCACTTCTTCTGCGGCGCAACAGCAGGTGTCTGCGGCAACGCGACAGGCGGTCTCAAGGGCTGCGTTGCGGGCGCACTGGTACACGGCTTTATCGCAACCTTCCTTGCTGCCGGCCTGTATCCGGTACTCGGCGCGATGGGCTTTGCAAACACCACCTTCTCTGACACGGACTTTACGCTGGTCGGCATCATTTTCGGCAACCTCGTCAGATTCGTCAGCGGCAACACCCTGACC
>DJXF01000040.1:0-3901 GCA_002449635.1 Clostridiales bacterium UBA7011
AAAAAAAGTGCCCCGAACCGCCGGTTCGGGGCACTGCTCTGTCATGAGAACATTACTGAATGATGCGGAACTTGATGACGCCTTCGACGGCGCGCATCGCGTCCTTGGTCTCATCGGTCAGCGTGCTGTTGGTATCCATGATGGTATAGGCGATGTCGCCGCGCGGACGGCTGCCCATGTTCTCGATGTTGATGCCGCGCTGGGACAGGACGCGCGACAGCTCGGCAATCAGGTTCGGGCGGTTGTGGTGCATGACGCAAATGCGGGTTGCGGCCTCGCGCGGAACCTTGAGGTTCGGGAAGTTGACGGAGTTGCGGATGGTGCCGTTTTCGAGGTAATCCATAATCTCCTGCGCCGCCATAACCGCACAGTTGTCCTCGCTCTCGCTGGTGGAAGCGCCCAGATGCGGCAGGCACAGCGCGTGCGGCTGCGCGAGCATGGCCTCCGAGGCGAAGTCACAACAGTATGCCGCAATCTTGCCGGATTCGAGACCGGCGATGACTGCCTGCTGATCGCACAGACCGTCGCGGGCAAAGTTCAGAATGCGCACGCCGTCCTTCATCTTTGCGATGGCGTCAGCGCCGACAATGCCGCGCGTGGAATCGAGCAGCGGAACGTGTACGGTGACATAATCCGACTGCGTGAAGATATCATCCAGATCCTTGGTATAATGCACGCCGCGCTGCAGCTTGAGTGCGGCGTCGACCGACAGATACGGGTCATAGCCAATGACTTCCATGCCCAGGGCAAGTGCGGTGTTTGCGACCTTGATGCCGATGGCGCCGAGACCGATGACGCCGAGCGTCTTGCCTGCGATTTCACAGCCGGCAAAATTGGACTTGCCCTTCTCCGCCATCGCGCCGATGGCATCGCCGTTGCCCGCGAGGGTCTTCGCCCAGTTTGCGCCGCCGACAATGTCGCGCGAGGACAGCAGCAGGGCACAGAGAACCAGCTCCTTGACGGCGTTGGCATTGGCGCCCGGTGTGTTGAACACGACAATGCCGTTTTCCGTGCAGCGGTCGAGCGGGATGTTGTTGACGCCCGCGCCTGCGCGCGCGATGCACTTGAGCGACTTCGGGAATTCCGTGTCGTGCAGCTTGGCAGAGCGCACGAGAATGGCGTCGTAATTGTCAAAATCCTCCGAGCAGGTGTACTTTTCGGAAGAAAGCAGGGATGTGCCTGCCTTGGAAATTTTATTGAACAGCTTTACCTGATACATGTTTGGCTCCTCCTTCCGCTTCGGCGCCATACCCGAGGGTGTGGCGGAACGGGATGTTTACTTGTTGTTCTTCTCGAACTTCTGCATGAAGTCGATAAGATATTCTACGCCCTCAATCGGCATGGCGTTGTAAATGGATGCGCGCATACCGCCGACCAGACGATGACCCTTGAGGTTGGTCATACCCGCTTCGATGGACTCCTGAATGAACTTTTTGTCCAGTGCGTCGTCGCCGGTGCGGAAGGTGACATTCATGCGGGAACGGGAATCCTTCTGCGCCGCGCCCTTGAACAGCACAGAGGAGTCGAGGAAATCGTACAGCATGGCGCTGCGCTTGTCCGCGCGCTTTGCCATTTCCTCCACGCCGCCCATCTGCTCGACCCATTCGGCGACCAGCTTCATCATATAAATGGTGTATGTGGGGGGCGTGTTGTACATGCTGTTCTTGCTTGCGGTCAGCGCAAAGTCGAGCAGAACCGGCATGTTCTCGCGGTAATGGCCGAGCAGATCCTCACGGATGATGACGACAGCCATGCCTGCCGGGCCCATGTTCTTCTGTGCGCCGGCATAAATCATGCCGTAGCGGGACACATCGACCGGCTTGGACAGAATGTTGGACGACATATCCGCGACCAGCGGAACCGAACCGGTCTGCGGGTCATAATGCCACTCGGTGCCGAAAATCGTGTTGTTCGCACAGATGTGGAGGTAATCGGCGGTCGGGTCGAGGGTCAGCTGATCCTGTGTCGGAACCCAGGTGAAATTGTCCGCCTCGGAGGTTGCGGCGACCTGAACGGTGCCGAACTTGCGCGCTTCCTTGGCTGCGTTGCGTGCAAAGTTGCCGGTGACGGCATAATCCGCCTTGCCGGTGACCATCAGGTTGAGCGGAACGGCGGAGAACATCATGGTCGCGCCGCCCTGCATGAACAGGATCTTGTAGTTGTCCGGGATATTGAGCACGCGGCGCAGAACGTCCTGTGCGCCGTTGATAATGTCGTCATAATATTTGGATCGGTGACTCATCTCCATGACGGACATGCCGGAGCCCTCATAGTTGAGCATCTGTGCTGCGGCTTTTTCCAGAACCGGCAGCGGCATCATGGACGGACCTGCCGAAAAGTTGTAAATTCTTCCATCTGACATGAGAGAGGTACCTGCCTTTCAAATTTGTTCGGGAAACCCGCGGCTGCGCCGCGTTCCCCGCATATACGAATCGAATGCGCGCAGTTACAAAGTAACGCGCTGCACTCTTATTAAATCGCATTTGCGGCGGTATTGTCAAGATACAGTGCGCGTTTTCATCTGTCTGCTGTAATTCCCGGGGGGTTTGGCAGATTTTTTGTTTATTTTGCAGGCTCGCGGGGACATTCTTGCAGGAATACCTGCAAAAGTGGTATACTGTAGGCGAGGAAAACAGAACGGAGAGCTGTGAGATGGATATTCTTCCGTATTTTTCGGACATTCCTTATACAGGCGGGAAGGGAATCTGCCGGCTGGACGCGCTGGAGCTGGAGCCGACGGTGCTGCATGCGGTGCAGGCGCGGTGTGCAGGCGCGGTGTGTGCCGCCGTCGTGCTGTTCCCGTATCTTGTGCGCGATACGGGCAATCTGTCGCTGTATGCGCGCGGGGCGGATTATCATACCGTTGTGCGGGACGCGCTCGAGCCGGTCTGCGCGGCGCTGCGGCGCGATTTTCCGCAAAACACCTTTGTCCCGCTGGTCGATGCCTCGCCGCTGCCGGAGGTGCGCGCGGCGTGGATTTCCGGCGCGGGCATGCTGGGGAAAAACGGACTGATTTTCGACCGCGTCTACGGCAGCTTCGTGTTCATCGGCACGGTGCTCACCGATCTGCCCGCGGACCCGACGCCCTCTGCCCGGGAGACCTGTCCGGACTGCGGCGCGTGTGCACGCGCCTGCCCGACGGGCGCGCTGCGGGACGGTTCGGTGGATGAATCCGCCTGTCTGTCCGCACTGACACAGAGCAAGCAGGAGCTGTCGGAGGAGCAGCTGCGGCAGCTCGCCGGGCATCCGCTCATCTGGGGCTGCGATACGTGCTCGCTCGTCTGTCCGCTCAACCGCGCGGCACAGGAGACGCCGAATCCGGCCTTTCGGCAGGCGCGCATCTGTTCGCTCGCGCCGGAGGATGTGGAGGGGCGCACCCGAAAGCAGCTGCTCCGCGCCTTTCCCGACCGCGCGTTTACATGGCGCGGCCCCGCTCCGCTTGTGCGCGGTTTGTCGCTCAAAGGGCAAAAGTAACGGAAAAGTGCGCCGGTCCGTCCGGTTTTTCTGACAAACGCACAGTGCTTTTCTGCCGCCATCGCTTGTTCTGGACAGGAAAAAGGCATATAATAAAAAGAACATGCCGGCCGCGCGCCGGCGCTACATAGAAAATCGACAAAGAGAAAAAATTCGATTCCACTGAGCAGGAGGATGGATATGTTTGAATTTGTAAATAACAGCACGCTGGCGGAGTACGAGGCGTTTAACGCCGGCCATCCGTACGGCCACTTTATGCAGTCCAGAAAATGGGCGGACCTCAAGGACAACTGGAAGTGGGAGGCGATTGTCGTTCGCAGTGCGGACGGAAGCATTGTCGGCTCGCTCGCGGTGCTCATCCGCAATCTGCCGCATCTGCCGTGGACGCTGATGTACGGCTGCCGCGGTCCGGTCTGCGACCCGCACA
>DJXF01000040.1:3977-7998 GCA_002449635.1 Clostridiales bacterium UBA7011
CCCGCACGACCGCGAGACGCTCGAGCAGCTGATTGCCGGCGCGCGCGTGCTGGCGAAAAAATACCATTCCTATGTGCTCAAGCTCGATCCGGACGTCTCGATTGAGGACAAGGAGTTTATCGGGGAGCTGGAAAACCTCGGCTTCCGCAACGCGACGGGCGACGGCAAAAACTTTGAGGGCATTCAGCCGAACTTTGTGTTCCGTCTGGATGTCTCCGAAATGAAGAACGAAAAGGTGTTCACCGCGCCGGAGCCGGGCGAGGCGTTTGACATCACGGTCGACGACACGCAGGGCGAAGCGGCGATTATGCACTTCAAGACGGACACGCGCACAAAGGTGCGCAAGGCGATCAAGCGCGGCGTCAAGATCAAGCTGTGCGGCAAGGAAATGATGCCGTTTTTCTCCAAAATGATGATGGAAACCGGCCTGCGCGACGGCTTTGTCACCCGTCCGGCCAGCTATTTTAACAAGATGCTCGACGCAATGGGCGAAAATGCCCGCCTGTACATGGCGTTTTATGAGGACAAGCCGATTGCCGGCACACTCGCCATTTATTACGGCGACAAGGTCTGGTACCTGTACGGCGCGTCTGCCAACGGCACCAAGGAATTTGACGTGCGCAAGCTGATGCCGAACTATCTGCTGCAGTGGATGATGATTCAGTGGTCGCTGGAGAAGGGCTGCCGCATCTATGATTTCCGCGGCGTTTCCGGCGATCTGACACCGGACAATCCGCTGTACGGCCTGTACCGCTTCAAGAAGGACTTCAACGGCGATCTGGTGCAGTTTGTCGGCGAGTATGACCTCGTGTTCAACAAGCCGGTGCATTTCGCCGTCGTTCATGGCCAGAGCACCTACCGCAATCTGCGCCGCAAGCGCTTCCTCAAGAAGAACGCTGCGCTGGACACCTCCAAGCCGAAGAACCTGACCGGCGACCACCGCGGCGAACAGAAGCAGGCAGAACAGAAGCAGGACAAGTAAAGGCGGCGCACGATGAAGAAATTCGTCATTGAGAGAGAAAAGCTTGCCGAAAATGCCCGTCTGATTCAGCAGCGGGCGGGCGTGCCCGTCATCGCCGTACTCAAGGCGGACGGCTACGGCTTCGGCATGGAGCAGATGGCGCGGGTGCTCAGCGAAACCGGCATCCGCATGTTCGCCGTCACCGAGCCGGAGGATGCGGTGCGGCTGCGCGAGCTGGGCTTTACCGAACAGGATATTCTGATTATGCGGTCGACTGCCATGGCGGACGAGGCGTATCTCGCCGTGCAGGCGCACGCCATTTCCACCGTCGGCTCACCGGAGGCGGCATATTGTCTCAACGAGGTCGCCGCGGGCTGCGGCATGCAGGCGCGCGCGCACGTCAAGCTGGACACGGGCATGGGGCGCTACGGCTTTCTCGCCGACCAGTACGAGGAGATCAAACGGGTGTACACCGAATGCGCCGCGATTGACGTGACGGGCATGTATACCCATTTCCACTCGGCGTTTGCGGACAGCGCCGCGACCCATGCGCAGTGCAGACAGCTGTGCGAAATTGCGGAGCGGTTAAAGGCGGACGGCATCGAATGCGGCATGCGGCATGCGGCCAATTCGTCCGGCCTGTTCTGCTATGACGACCTGACACTGGATGCCGTGCGCATCGGCTCGGCGTTCACCGGGCGCATTCCCGCCAAAACGCCCACCGGCCTGTCGCGGCTGGGCTATCTCGAGAGCCGCGTCATCGAGCTGCGCACCGTGCCGAAGGGACACACGGTCGGCTACGGTGCAGGCTATGTGACAAAGGACGCAACGCGCATCGCGGTCATTCCGGTCGGCTATACCGACGGCTTTTCGGTGGAGAAAAAGAAGGATTTGTACCGTCTGCGCGACGTCGTGCGGTACATCATCGGCGAGATCAGAAACGGCATGGGAAAAGGCGCCATCTATGTCACGGTCAACGGTCAGCGCGCCCGCGTGCTCGGACATGTCGGCCTGTGCCATGTGTCGGTCGATGTGACCGGTCTGGATGTACATGACGGCGACACCGCGATTCTCGACGTCAACCCGCTGTATCTCAGCCCGCTGGTAACGAAAGAATATGTCTGAAGCATTGCTATATCAACAGCTGAAAAAGCAGGCGGTCCGTGGGGCCGCCCGTTTTCATATGCCGGGACACAAGGGACGTCCGGTCCTGCCCGAGCTCAATCATCCGTTTGCGATTGATTACACGGAAATCGACGGAACGGGCAATTTATACGAGGGCGACGAGCCGATTTTGTCGGCGGAGCGCGCCGCCGCGCGGTATTACGGCGCAGCGGACTGCCTGTTTGTCACAGGCGGTTCGACGCAGGCGCTGATGACCGCGATTGCCGCAGCGGTTCCGGCGGGCGGAACGCTGATTGCCGACCGCAATTGTCACCGCTGTGCGGCGCATGCGATGGCGCTGCTCGACCTGACGCCGGAATTTGTCGTGCCGCGGCCGCTGGACGAGAGCGGTCTGCCCGGACTGCTCGATGTGCGGGAAGTCGAGCGGGCGTTTGCGCGTGCCCCGCACGCCGCCGCACTGCTCGTCACCAGCCCCAATTATTACG
Source organism: Clostridiales bacterium UBA7011 (assembly GCA_002449635.1). Taxonomy (GTDB): domain Bacteria; phylum Bacillota; class Clostridia; order Oscillospirales; family Butyricicoccaceae; genus Butyricicoccus_A. The sequence goes on from DJXF01000040.1 coordinate 6,549, forward strand.
GCGTGCTGCAGGATATTCCCGCGCTCGCGGAAATCTGCCGTGCACACGGCGCGCTGCTGGTCGTCGACGCCGCGCACGGCGCACATTTGAAGGCGGTCGGACTTCCGTCCCCGATCGAACAGGGCGCACATCTCGCGGCCGTCAGCACGCACAAGACGCTGCCCGCGCTCGGACAGAGCGCACTGCTGCTGTCCTCCGGCCGGGTGCCGTTTGCCGACCTGCTGGATACGGCGCGGCTGTTCGGCACATCCAGCCCGTCCTATCTGCTGCTCGCGTCCATTGATCTGGCGCGCGCATGGCTGGAGGGCGAGGGCGAAGCGGCCTATGCCGCCTGCGCGCGGCGCACACAGGCGCTGCGGCGGGAAATTGAGGAGACAACGGTGTTCTCCGCGCTGCTGCCGGAGCGGGCGCCGCTCGACCCGTGCCGGCTGACGGTGGGCTGCCGCGGCACAAATGTGACCGGCAGTGAGCTGAGCGGCCGGCTGCACACACAGTTCGGCATTGACGCCGAAATGGCGGAGCGCGACCATGCCGTGTTCATCTGCACGGGCGCGGACACCGAACGCGATTATGCCCGTCTGATGGGTGCGCTGCGCGATGGACAGTTTGTGGGGCAGAGGCGCGATTTTCCGCCGCTGCGCCCGTTTCCTGTGCCGCAGCGCGCGTGTTCGGTGCGGCGGGCGTGGTTTGCCCCGCACACGGAGCTTCCGCTGAAACAGGCCGCGGGACGCGTGTGCGCCCGACCGCTGACACCCTATCCGCCCGGCGTGCCGCTGCTGCTTCCGGGCGAGCGCATCGGACAAGTTCACATTGAATTTTTGTGTGCGCAATGGTATACTGATACTGCCCCCATCTGCGTGATGGAGGAGCAGCTTTGATTTTGCGGAGAAAGGCAGGCGCAGGAGCAATATGCTGAAATTTGACAGCCTGCTGGGCAATACGGAGCTCAAGAGCGCACTGCGGCACGCGCTGCACGGACGGTTTCCGCAGGCGGCATTGCTGACCGGCCCGTCCGGCATCGGCAAAATGACACTGGCGCGCATTCTGGCGGCAGCCCTGCTGTGCGAGGGCGCGGGAGAGCATCCCTGCGGCAGCTGCACCGCCTGCAGGAAAGCTGCGGACGGTGTGCATTCGGATGTGTCGGTGATCGACGCGGGGGATGCGGAGATCAAGGTCGAGACCGCGCGCGCGATTCGCAGGGACTGCGCGGTCTTGCCGGGTGACGGTCCGCGGCGGATTTTTCTCATCCGTCATGCGCAGAACATGAACACCTCCGCGCAAAATGCGCTGCTCAAGCTGCTGGAGGAACCGCCGGCGTATGCGTTTTTCATTTTGATGACAGAAAACGCGGATGCGATTCTGCCGACCATCCTGTCGCGCTGCACGCGCTTTGCGCTCGCGCCGCTGGAGACGGCGCAGGTGCTTCAGCTGCTGCGGCACCGCTTTCCGG
>DJXF01000097.1 GCA_002449635.1 Clostridiales bacterium UBA7011
CCATTGCCTTGGATACCGGGTCGGTGGTTGTGCCGGCGATATCAGATACGATGGCAAGCTCCTGTCCGGTCAGCGCGTTAATCAGACTGGATTTTCCGGCATTTCTCTTGCCGAATATGCCGATATGTATTCGTTCAGCGGTCGGCGTGGCATTCAAGCTCATAGCAATTCACCTCGTAGAATTTTTGTGCAGCGGCAAAGAAACGCAGGGATAGGGAAAATATGCCGCGCTTGCTGCAGCAATACCGACGTGCGCTTTTCGGAAAGCACCCCCGGCCGCAGCTCGGCTGTGTTAAATTACATGATACCATAAAATTCTGTTTGCGTAAAGTACACAGACCCGCCGCAGCGCCGCTCCGTGCGGGACCCGCGGCGCAGATGCAGTGCAGTTCGCCGGTTTTGCTGCTGGACGGTTCGGTGTGTGATTTCACCGCCGTTTTGCTCATACTTCGCATCGAATGCAAACAACTGTCTCATAAAGAATCACCCGTTTGAAGAATGTCCCAAATAAGCGGTGTATATTCGCACAGCGGTTTGTGCACACTGATTGCGGGTGATGCTGAGTGAAACAGAGGGAAAAAACTGCAATTTTGATATCTTACGGCTGCTGGGGTTATCCGATGCTGGAATATCTCTGGCGCGGCTGGTCCCATTGGTCGATGGCACTGGCGGGAGGACTGTGTTTTGGTCTGCTCGGCTTTGTTTCCGACTGCTTACAGGGGCAAAGCCTGCCCGTTCGCTGCGCCGCGGGGGCATCTGTGATTACAAGTGTGGAATTTCTGTTCGGCTGCATTTTCAATCTTGCGCTGGGTATGCATGTGTGGGACTATTCGGATGAGCTGCTGAACATCGCGGGACAGGTATGCGCGCGTTACAGTGCGCTCTGGTTTGTGCTCTGTCTGCCGCTGATGCGTCTCACAGACCGGCTGGTCGTGCGCGATTCGCTTGCAGTCGGCGCAAAAACAGCCTATAATAAAAACAGAAAACCTATCGGCAGGAGGATGAGACAGCATGCTGCTAGCGATCAACGCACAAAACTCAGCGATTACATTGGGATGCTTTGACGAAGACGGACATCTGCGCATGGTGGCGCAGATTGCATCGGAAAACGGACACACGGCGGATCAGTATGCCTGTCAGCTCGACAGTGTCCTTCGGCTGCGCGGATATGCTCCCTCCGAGATATACGGCGCGGTGATCTGTTCGGTTGTCCCGCCGCTCAATGCGGTGCTGTATGAAGCGGTCAAGCTGCTCTGCGGCTGTGAGATTGTCAATGTATCAACCGGTGTCAAGACCGGTCTGAGTATACAGACGGAAAATCCGCGCACGTTGGGCAGCGATCTGGTGTGTGTGGCGGTGGAGGCGGCAGCGCATAACCGTTTTCCCGCGCTGATTGTGGATATGAACACAGCTACAACATTCACTGCGCTGGACAGCAGCGGCACGCTTGTCGGCTCGGCCATTGCGCCGGGCGTATGCCTGGGGTTGGATGCCCTGCACGAGCACGCAGCACAGCTTCCGTCTATCAGTCTGACCCGCACAGAGACTGCCTTGCTCGGTAAAAATACGGTGGATGCCATGGCATCCGGTGTGCTGAACGGTGCGGCGAGTATGATCGACGGCATGATTGTCCGCTGCCGCGAACAGCTGGGAGAAGAGCTGACGGTGTATCTGACCGGAACCGATGCAAAGCTGATTGCGGGACGGATGCGTGAGCAGGTCGAGCACAGAGACAACATGGTTTTGTATGGTTTGCAGCGCATCTGGCTCAAAAACCACCGGAAATAAATTCAAAAAATATGAATTGTTTGTGGCAGCCGACCGGCTGCCATTTTTTTCGCGGATTGGCTTGACAAGCGGGGGATGTGTGTATATACTGTACATATCGAATATGAACAGTAATCACACGGAGGGGATGCGCATGTCGATCATTCTTTCAAATTCGAGCGGCAAGCCGATGTACGAACAGATTTCCGAACAGATCAAATCGGAGATTCTGTCAGGCGTGCGTGAGGCGGGACAGCAGATGCCATCCATACGCACGCTTGCGAAGGACCTGCGCGTCAGCGTCATTACGACAAAACGTGCGTATGAGGAGCTGGAGCGGGACGGGTTTGTCGAGACCGTGCCGGGACGCGGGACCTATGTCGCCCATCAAAACAGTCAGATGCTGCGCGAGGAACAGCTGCGGCGGGCGGAAGACTGCCTGTCGCAGGCGGTAGAAATTGCAAAAACAGCAGGCATCACCGAACAGGAGCTGATAGACAGCCTGCACGAGCTATATGGAGGTGACGGTCGATGAACGCACTGGAGGTAACGGGACTGAGCAAGCGATACAGCGATTTTTCGCTGAACAATCTTTCGTTTGCCCTTCCGCAGGGGACGATCACCGGGCTGGTCGGACGAAACGGCGCAGGAAAGACGACGACGATCAAGAGCATACTGGGACTGGTTCATCCGGACGGCGGCTCTGTGCGCATTTTGGGCGAAAATGTCAATCCCTCTGTTATGCAGGAGGTCGGCGTGGTATACGATGAATGCTGTTTCAGTGCGTTTCTCACGATTCATCAGTTGAATCAGGTGTTTGCGCCGATCTACCGCGGCTGGTCGGGAGACCTGTTTTTCGGGCTGTGTGAGCGGTATCAGCTGCCGGCAGACAAAAAAATCAAGACATTTTCGCGCGGCATGAAACAGAAGCTCTCCATTGCGGCGGCATTGGCGCACGATCCGAAGCTGCTGCTGCTCGATGAGCCGACCGGCGGGCTCGATCCGGTCGCACGCAGTGAAATAATCGGCGATTTACAGGAATTCATTGAGGACGGCCGGCATACGGTTTTGTTTTCCACGCACATCACCGCTGATCTCGACCGCATTGCAGACCGGATTCTGATTGTGTCCGACGGGAGCCTGAAGCTGAACGAGGACAAGGATGTCCTGCTTGAGGAATACGCGGTTCTCAAAGGCAGTCCGGAGCAGCTGCGGCAGGTGGAGCAAAGTGATGTGCTCGGGCTTCATCGCGGGGCGTATTCGTTTGAGGCGCTGTGCCGCGGACGGGAAGCCATGCAGAAAAAATATCCGGACTTGATGCTCGATCGGCCGGATATTGAGCAGGTTCTTGTGCTGATGGAAGGGGGCGCACGGAAATGATCGGATTGATTCGGTATGATCTGATGCAGATGAAGGGCAGCATGAAGGGTGCTTTCCTCGGCTTTTATCTCATTTTTCTGCTGGGTTTCTCGGCATTTATCGATGATGGCGGCGTATTCTCGTTTCTTATTATTCTGATCGGCGGTATGCTCGGTGTCGGTGTATTCAATTTAGACGCGGTCTCTCATTGGGATCGCTATACGATATCGCTGCCGCTCAGCACCCGGCAGATTGTATTGGCTCGCTATGGCTTTGTGGGAGTCTGCATCGCGTGCAGCTGCGTCCTCGCCGCCGGTTTCGGAGGAGTTGCCTCCTTCACGGGCCATATGAAGATGACTTTGGCGGAATGGCTGCTCTCGCTCGTCTTCTTTCTTCTTGCAGCAGTGCTGCATGCTGAGGTGATGCTGCCGATCCTGTATTATTTCGGAGCAGAGCGCGGCCGCGTGTTTTCCCTGATGTTTTTCTTCCTGCTCTTTTTCGGCATCAACTTTGCTGCCGATTGGCTGACGGAAGCGGAGTATTTCGGTGATCTTCAAATCTGGATGATGGGTGCCGCCTTTGCCGTTGTCGTCATTGTCCTGCTCCCCGTTTCCATTGCGGTTTCCGTGCGCAGTCTGTCGAAAAAGGAATTGTAATACACAAGCCGCAGTCACGAGGGCGGAGGCAGACCGGAGTTTGCCCGCGCAGGACTGCGGCTTTTTTCTGTTCATCATGCAGTCGGGAAGAAACGCGCCATATCCGGCGGGAGCGGCGCTGTGAATGTCATTTGCTCTGCCGTGATCGGATGACGAAAGGTCAGCCGGAAGGAATGCAGTGCCTGACGGGAAATCACGCGATAGTCCGGATTGTACAGAAAATCACCGGGCAGCGGATGCCCGATGTGTTTCATGTGTACGCGAATCTGATGGGTTCGGCCGGTTTCCAGACGGACAGCAGCGAGGGAATAGCCGCCGCGGACTGCGAGACGCTCGAAATGTGTCACAGCGGACTCACCGCGTGCCTCGTCCACAATGCGTTCGATGGTACTGCCGTCCGCACGGGCAATCGGTGCATGAATGACACCGCTTTCGGGCAGAATACCTGTGCATATTGCGCGGTATTCGCGGCAAATCTCCCGCCTGCGCATTTGCTGCGCAAGAATACAGGCGGACAGTTCGTGCCGGGCAAACAGCACCAGACCGGAGGTGTCGCGGTCAAGCCGTCCGACCGAACGCGCAACAAACGGCTCATTCTGCTGCGCAAAGTAATACGCCAGTGCGTTGGAGACGGTATCGTCATAATGCCCGCGCGACGGGTGAACCGGCATGCCTGCGGGCTTGTTGATGACAATCACATCGCCGTCCTCGTAGACAACCGACAGCGGCAGCTCAACCGCGTGCAGGTGCTCGTTTTCCTCGCCGCACAGCACAGCCGCGTCGAGCAGCTGTCCGGCGCGCAGGACTGCATTGGTGTGCACCGGCTCGCCGTCGAGCAGCAGACCGTTCGGTGTATATTTTGTCTGAATCAGCAGATGGCGCGAAAAGCCCTGTGCGCGGAGAAACTGTGCAGCCGTGTGTCCGGCCGCGTTCGAAGGGATGGAATAGGTAATTCTTGATCTAATCATACAGAAAGTGTACCATATTTCGCTGTTTGCCGCAATCCGCTTGTGAAAATGTGCGAGGTCGCGTATAATAAAGATCGGACGACTGGCAACACCGCACCACTGCGGCGCTTTCCGGAAAATCAAAGCCCGAATCATGCTGCAAAAACCCGGAATACACAGCATTCCTGCGTTTGTGCGCCGCATTCGGACACGGTTTTTCTGTCAAAATCGCTTTTGCCGAATGATGCGGTCTTGCCTGAAAACTCACGGAGGAGGATGAACTGTGAAAGAAATGCTGACACGTCTTTGCAGTGCAGACGGCGTGACCGGCTTTGAGGGACATGTTGCCGCTGTCGCGCAGCAGCTGCTCGAACCATATTGTGACCGCGTGACGCGCGACCGGAGCGGCAATGTGCTCGGATGGAAGCGCTGCGGCATGCCGAATGCCAAGACAGTTTTGCTCGACGCGCATCTGGACCAGATCGGATTTATGGTGACCGATGTGCTGGAGGGCGGTTTTTTGCGCTTTACACAGGTCGGCGGCATTGACCCGCGCATGCTGCTCGGTGCAGAGGTGACCATTCTGACCGAACAGCCGCTGTATGGCGTGATTGCCTGCATGCCGCCGCATCTGCTCAAGGCAGGAGAGGAAAATAAGGCTGTGCCGATGCATGAAATGCTGATTGATACCGGGCTGCGCGATGCGCGCGGCGTGATCCCCATCGGAACACCGGTTGTTTTTGCGCAGCCGCCCTATGCCCTGACAGAAGGGCAGATGACCGGAAAGTGCCTGGATGACCGCGCGGGCTTTCTCTCCATTGTGGAGGCGATGCGCAGGCTGCAGCAGGACAAGCTGGCGGTAGATCTGGTTGTCTGCGGATCTGTACATGAGGAAACCGATTCGCTCGGTGCGCTCACAGCGGCGTTTCATGTACAGCCGGAATACGGCATTGCCGTCGACGTCAGCCACGCCAAGACGCCGGACAGCGGTTCGGACGACGCGTTTGAATTCGGCGGCGGTGCACTCATCGGCATGGGCCCGAACCTGCACCGCGGTCTGACCAATGCCCTGCTGCGCACGGCGCGTGCAGAGGAAATTCCGCACCAGATCGAGGTCATGGAGGGAAATACCGGAACGAATGCGTGGGAGATGCAGGTGGTGCGCAGCGGTATTGCGATGGCGCTGCTGTCCATTCCGCTCAAATATATGCACACGCCGATTGAAACCATTCAGCTTTCCGATGCGGAGGCTGTCAGCGATCTGATCGCGGCCTTTTTACGCAAATTTGACGGGGAGGTGGCACGGATATGACAGAACTGCTGCAAAAACTGTGCGCTCTGCCGGGACCGTCCGGCTGTGAAGATGCGGTGCGCGATTTTATCCGTTCCAGCGCAGAACCGGTCGCGGATGAGATCCGGGAGGACAGTATCGGAAATCTGATGATCTTTCGCCGGGGACGAAGCGCATGTGACAAAACGGTGATGCTTGCTGCACACATGGATGAGGTGGGCTTGATCAGCAAGGGCTATACCGATGACGGCTGCATCAAGTTCGGCTTTGTCGGCGGGGTAGACCCGCGCGTCGTCATCGGACGGCGTGTGCTGTTCGGAGAGGTGCGCGGTGTGGTCGGCATCAAGGCGGTGCATCTGACCACGCGCGAAGAGCGCAAAACCATGCCGAAAACAAAGGATTTATATATTGATATCGGCGCTTCGGATAAAAAATCTGCACAGGCGCGCGTGCCGCTCGGAACGTATGGCGTGTTTGATTCCGACTGCGTCCGGTTCGGCGATGGTCTGCTCAAGGCGAAGGCGATTGACGACCGCGTGGGCTGTGCGGTACTGCTGACCCTGCTGCTCGAACAGCCTGCGGTTGACACATGGTTCGTGTTTTCGGTGCAGGAGGAGGTCGGACTGCGCGGCGCACGCTGTGCCGCGTTTGCGCTCAATCCCGATCTCTGTCTGGTTTTAGAGGGTACCACGGCTGCGGATCTTGCCGAAGTGGACAGCGCAAAACAGGTCTGCGGACTGCGCCGCGGTGTCGTCATTCCGTTTATGGATCGGGCGACAATCTATCATCAGGAACTGTTTGACATACTGCGCGGACTGGCAGAGCAGGCCGGAATTCCATGGCAGACAAAGCACCGCGTGGCGGGCGGAACGGATGCGGGACGCATTCACCTGACGCGCGCCGGTATTCGCACTGCGGCGCTCGCCGCACCGGTTCGCTATATCCATTCGCCGTCCTGTGTGGCCGCAATAGATGATATGAACGGAATGCTGCAGCTCAGCCGCCGTTTTCTGGAATATTTAGGAGGGGAACACGATGAAATTTGATGTGATAGAGGGCTTTCGCCGGCTGTCTGCCGCGTTTGGTCCGTCCGGTCGGGAACAGGATGCCGCACAGGCGATCACGGCGCTGGTCAATGACTGTGTTCCCGATGCCGATCGCTGGGAATGCACGAAGGATGCCATGCAGAATCTGATTTATCACCGCGCAGGAGACGGGAAAAAGGTTCTGCTGGCGGCACATATGGATTCGATCGGCGTTGTTGTGACACATATTGATGACAACGGCTTTGCGCGTTTTGCGCAGGTCGGCGGGCTGATGCTCGGCGATTTGATTGACTGCCGTGTGCGTTTCCAAAACGGTACGCGCGGTATCATTTCTTTTGAGGAGAAAACGCCGTACAAGGAGCTGGGCTTTGACAATCTGTTTCTCGACATCGGCGCTGCGAATCGGGAGGACGCGGAGCGCCTGATTCGGGTCGGTGATTTCGCTGTATACGACGGCGAGCCGTTCGCGCAGGGCGGTGTGATCGGAGGTCCCTATCTGGACAACCGCATCGGCTGTGTGACGCTGATTGCAGCGATGGCGCAGCTGGAGCAGGCAGAGTGCGACCTGTATGTTGCCTTTACCGCACAGGAGGAGGTCGGCCTGCGCGGTGCACAGACTGCGGCGTTTGGGGTACAGCCGGATTACGCGATTGCAGTCGATGTCACGGACACAGGTGACATGCCGGAGCGCAAATATCCGATGGCCGTTAAGCTCGGCGCAGGACCCGCGGTCAAGGTTATGGACCGTTCGGTTATCTGCGACGGCGCTGTCCGCGATGCCCTGTATCGCGCGGCACAGACCTGTGGGATTCCGGTACAGCGCGAAATTATGGAGTTTGGCGGAACGGATACCGGAGTCATTCAGCGCACCGCCGGAGGCGTGCGCGTCGGCGCAGTCAGCATTCCGACACGCTATATTCATTCGCCGAATGAGCTGGCAGCCGTGTCGGATATCGAGCAGGCGGCAAGCCTGATTGCAGGGGTGCTGAAGGAGGATTTCTTTTGTGAAACATGAGATCTGCCCTGCCTTTCCGGGAAAAAATATGCTATACTGAGAAAAAGGAGAGGAGGCAGACCTGTGAACGTACTGATTGTTGTTGACATGCAGAAGGATTTTATTGACGGCGCACTGGGCACAAAGGAGGCGCAGGCAATCGTCCCGCATGTCATAGAAAAGATAGAAGGCTTTGACGGGCGTGTGATTGCGACCCGCGACACGCACGGCGCGGATTATCTCCGGACAGAGGAGGGAAAGCATCTGCCGGTGCCGCACTGCATTGAGGGTACGGATGGCTGGCAGCTGCATCCGGAGATTGCAGCGCGTATTTTGCGCCGCCCGATTGACAAGCCGACCTTCGGCAGCACCCAGCTGGCAGAGATGCTCAGACAGTGGCATGCCGATACCCCGATTGAAAGCATTACGCTCATCGGTCTGTGCACGGATATCTGTGTGATTTCCAATGCACTGCTGCTCAAGGCATACCTGCCGGAGGTTCCGATTGCTGTCGATGCCGCGTGCTGCGCAGGCGTGACGCCGGAAAGCCATGAAAATGCGCTTCGCGCCATGGAGATGTGCCAGATTTCGGTTGTCCGCAGCTGAATACTGTTTGGAAAAGACCCAAAAGAACCCGGCTTTTTGCCAGATACGGCGAAGCCGGGTTTTCTGCTGTTCTGACCTTGCGCACATCGTACAAATCCGTTACAATTAGAAAAACGGAGTCATTCGACAAAGAGAAGGGAGCGTCAGATCGATGAAGAATTTTGAATATTATGCCCCGACACATGTGGTGTTCGGAACGAATGCAGTGGAAAAAATCGGTGAACTGGTGCGCGCACAGGGGTGCAAAAAAGTTCTCATCCATTATGGCGGCGGCAGTGCAAAGCGCAGCGGTTTGCTTGACCGCGTATCCGCCGCACTCGAGCAGGCAGGCGTTGCTGCCGTCCAGCTGGGCGGCGTTGTGCCAAACCCGCGGTTGAGTCTGGTGCGCGAAGGCATTGCGCTGTGTAAAAAAGAGGGTGTTGACTTTATCCTCGCTGTGGGCGGCGGATCTGTCATTGACTCCTCCAAGGCGATTGCCTATGGCATCGCAAATGATTGTGATGTGTGGGAATTTTATGCCAAAAGACAGGTTCCGCAGGCGTGCGCACCGGTCGGCGCTGTTTTGACGATTGCCGCAGCAGGCAGTGAAATGAGCAACTCCTCCGTCATTACCAATGAGGATGGCTGGCTCAAACGCGGACTGAGCAGCGAGCTGAGCCGCTGCAAATTTGCTGTCATGGACCCGACATTGACATATACTCTGCCTGCTTATCAGACGGCGAGCGGTGCGTCTGATATCCTGATGCACACGATGGAGCGATATTTTACGCAGGTGGACACGCTGCCGCTGACCGATTCGATTGCGGAGGGCCTGCTGCGCTCGGTCATGCACGATGTGCGCGCGGCGCTCGACAATCCGGAGGATTATGACGCGCGTGCCGGTTTGATGTGGGCGAGCAGCCTGTCTCACAACGGTCTGACCGGCTGCGGCACCGACGGGGGAGACTGGTCCTGCCATCAGCTGGAGCATGAGCTGGGCGGAAAATATGACATCGCGCACGGCGCGGGTCTTTGTGCCGTGTGGTCGAGCTGGGCAAGAACCGTCATGCCGGCGAATCCCGCGCGCTTTGCCAAATTTGCGGTCAATGTGATGGGCGTTGAGCCCGGTGCAGATGATGTGGAGACGGCGAACCGCGGCATCGATGCGATGGAGGCGTTCTTTGCATCCATCGGTATGCCCACGCGAATCGGTCAGATGGGAATTGATCTGTCCGAGGAGGATATGCGGGAGCTCGCTTACAAGTGCAGCTTTATGAATACCAGAAAAATCGGCCGTTTTGTCCCGCTCGATCAGCAAGCGATTTACGAAGTATACAAGAGAGCAAGAGCGTAAATCAGCTGCTGTTTTACCGCGGCGTCAGATCAGCTCTTTGCGGCAGTGCTCCGGGATTCCGATATCCGCGCAGACAATTTCTCCGCAAAACGGAATGGAATCCGGATTGATGTGCAGCGGCTTGCAGCTGTCAAAGGTTATGGTGAGCGCTGCTCGCACCGCCCCTTGAGCCACAGTCCCTGTGTCCGCGTGAATTCCACTCGGAAGATCAAGTGCGGCAATCCATGCGCCGGAGGTGTTCATCATGCGGCAGGCCTCCCGGCCGGACGGGCGAAGCGGCTCATGGAAACCGGTGCCGTACAGGGCATCCACAACAACATCTGCCTGCGGCAGAGACTGCATTTCCGAAAGCATGTGAATGGAAACGGGCAGGGAAGCCAGCCGATCAAAATTAGCTGCGGCATCGTGTGTGACCGGCATCCCCTCTGCAAGAACGACCGAAACGGTCAGATGGTCTTCCGCTGCGAGACGGGCAATGACAAAGCCATCGCCGCCGTTGTTGCCCTTTCCGGCAACGATAACAATGGATTTTATGTTCGGTTTGTGCGCTGAAATTTCCCGATATGCCGCGGTTCCGGCGTTTTCCATCATCTGCAGATAGGATAATCCGCAGGCATTTGCTCTTTGCTCGAGCTGTTTCATCTGTGCTGCTGTGACAATACGCATCGCTGCTGTAACCTCCTGTTGTTTGCGGCAATGCCGCAGAATATTACCTTAGAGTTTGGGGATTGTTTCTATTATGAAAATGATCAGTGAAGTCTTTATCTGTCCGTCCTCCGGATGGGGAGCATTTCTGGTGTTTGACGAAGAAGAATGTGAGCTGTATGCCCGTGTCTGCGACGAAGGGGAGTGGGACCCTGACGAAGCGGACGAAGACAGCCGTTTGGATTTCGAAGCGACAGCAATCTGGTGCGAACAGTTTGGCTATCGCCGCTGTGACTCGTATTTAGAGGCGCAGATGGTCGCAGATCAGTTCAATTCAACCTTTTGAGTGAATTCCGCCGCCCCATCCCGCACATTCGGATCAAGTTTTTTAACTTTACAGCAACAGAGGCGCCTTTCTGCAAGTTCAAAGAAAGGCGCCTCGATTATTATTCTGCAAAGAGCAGGAACACGGCTGTATTCCTGCCGTTATTTATTGTTCGGCCGCACCATTCGCAGTCGGCACGACGTTCCGGATCACAAGCAGCGTACCGATCATCAGAATGATTGCGATCGGCAGAACAATGACTGCATTCGGCAGGAATCCGGCAATGAGATAGCTTACAAAGCTGACGGCAGCAACTGTAATCGCATACGGCAGCTGTGTGGATACATGCGTCACATGGTCACACTGTGCACCGGCGCTCGCCATAATCGTGGTATCGGAAATCGGAGAGCAGTGGTCGCCGCAAACCGCACCTGCCATACAAGCCGATACGCATACAACGCCAAGCGGATTGGTCAGCGGGAATACACCGAGCGTAATCGGAATCAAAATGCCGAAGGTGCCCCAGGATGTGCCGGTAGCAAACGAAAGGAAGCAGGCAATCAGGAATACAATCGCCGGCAGGAACGACTGGAAGCTGCCTGCGGAGTGCTTCACAAGTGCTTCAACATATTCCTTTGCGCCGAGCGAATCAGTCATCGCCTTCAGACTCCATGCAAATGTAAGAATTAAGATCGCCGGAACCATGGACTTGAAGCCCTCCGGAATGCAATCGGTGATTACCTTGAAGCTCATAACGCGGCGGAGCAGATAATATACAACCGTAATGACCAATGTGACAGCGGAGCCAAGCATCAGACCTACCGATGCATCCGAATTGGAAAATGCGTCAATAAAGTTTTCTCCCGAGAAGAAACCGCCGGAATAGATCATACCGATGACACAGGAGACGATCAGCACGCCAATCGGCAGGACGAGATCGAGCACCTTGCCCTTCGGATTGCTGTCCTCGTCTGCTGCAGCAGCGGCTCTCTTCATGCCGGAGAAAATATCGCCTTTCTCGCGTGCATTTCGTTCATACGCCTCCATCGGACCGTAATCCAGATTGGTCAGCGCAAGGAAAAGCATCATTACAATGGTAAGCAGTGCGTAGAAATTAAACGGAATGGCGCGGAGGAACAGGTATAAGCCGTTTCCATCCTCGACATAGCTGGACACGGCAGCGGCCCATGAGGATACCGGTGCAATGATACATACGGGCGCCGCGGTAGCATCGATAACGTAGGCGAGCTTCGCACGGGAAATATTGCTCTTATCCGATACCGGACGCATAACCGAACCGACGGTGAGACAGTTAAAATAGTCGTCGATAAAAATCAGGACACCGAGCGCAATGGTTGCGAGCTGTGCACCTGCTCTTGTCTTGATATGACTGGATGCCCAGCGTCCGAATGCAGCGGAGCCGCCGGCCTTATTCATCAGCATGACCAGAATACCCAGGATGACGAGGAACACGAGGATGCCGACATTATACGAATCAGACAGAGACGCAACAATTCCCTCGTTAAATGCGTGAACCAATGTTCCTTCAAAGTTAAAATCCGAGTACAGCAGTCCGCCCACAATAATACCGACAAAGAGGGAAGAATAAACCTCTTTGGTAATCAGCGCAAGGCTGATCGCAATCACAGGCGGCAGCAATGCCCATGGAGTCTGATAAAATCGGACAGATGCTTGTGCAGCATCGTCTCCTGCTGCAAAGACAGTAACGGTGCAGATCATTACCATCAGCACAGACAGGAAAGCCACTCTCAAAAGATGGCTTCTGGCAGTACGGTTACCTTTCATTTTGAATTTCTCTCCTTCTGAGTTCCGAACCCACAGCTCGTTCCCTCATGATAATTTTTTCTACAACCGGGTGCATGACGTGCCGCAGTACAGAGGATTCTGCGTTCGAAAAACCATTCACCATCTGCACCGTCATCATGGCTGTTCGGTTGTATACCGGATGAATTCTGCCA
>DJXF01000018.1 GCA_002449635.1 Clostridiales bacterium UBA7011
AAGCCGTGGCGTCCGGTCAGCAGATAGCCCTCCAGCCAGCCTTCACACATGTGCTCGGACAGCATGGAGTCCATAATGCGCCCGTCTTTTGCGAGAAACTCGTCAGTCGGGAGCGTCTTGTTATTCCAGTTTCGGTTGGATACTTCAAAGACCGAATTCAGGCGATTGGATGCCGTTTCATCCGGACCGAATACACGGAAATTGCGGCTGTCCTCATTCAGCTTGAGAATATCGCGTACAAATTTGCCCAGTTCGATCATGTCCTGACCTTCCACTGCACCGGGCGCCTTGACCGGGAACGCATAATCGCGGAAATCCGGCAGGCGAAGATCACGCAGCAGTACGCCGCCGTTCGCGTGCGGGTTGGAGCCGATGCGCTGTCTTCCGGTCGGAGCGAGTGCGCGCAGCTCAGGCAGCAAGCGGCCGTTTTCGTCGAACAGCTCTTCGGGATGATAGCTCTTGAGCCAGCTTTCCAGCAGTCCCAGATGCTCCGGACGATCCATCATAATCGGGACCTGATGGGCGCGGAAGCTGTTTTCGATCATCTTTCCATCGACTTCCTTGGGACCTGTCCAGCCCTTTGGTGTGCGCAGGACGATCATCGGCCAGATTGGGCGGGACGCGTCGCCCGTTTCGCGGGCATGCTTCTGAATCGCAAGAATTTCCTCGACAACCGTATCCATGGTTTCCGCCATCCTGCGGTGCATGGTCATCGGGTCGTCCCCCTCGACAAAATACGGCTTCCAGCCGCAGCCCTCAAAATATTTTTGCAGTTCTTCATGGGAAATGCGGGAGAAAATGGTAGGATTCGCAATTTTGTAGCCGTTCAGATGCAGAATCGGCAGAACCGCACCGTCTGTAACCGGATTGAGGAATTTGTTGGACTGCCAGGAGGCTGCAAGCGGTCCGGTCTCCGCTTCGCCGTCACCGACTGTCACAGCGGCAATCAGATCGGGGTTGTCAAAAACAGCCCCGAAGGCATGGGCAATGGAATAACCCAGTTCTCCGCCTTCGTTGATGGAACCGGGCGTTTCGGGCGCAACATGACTGGCAATGCCGCCCGGGAAGGAAAACTGCTTGAACAGACGGCGCATACCGGCGGTATCTTCGCTGATATTCGGGTAAATCTCGCTGTATGTGCCTTCGAGATAGGTGTTTGCGACGAAAAAGTTACCGCCGTGTCCGGGACCGGACAGGAAAATCAAATCGAGATCATATCGCTTGATTGCGCGGTTGAGGTGGACATAGACAAAGTTCTGTCCGGGCACAGTGCCCCAGTGACCTACAATTTTTTTCTTGATGTGCTCCATCTTGAGCGGTTCTCGCAGAAGCGGATTGTCAAGCAGATACAGCTGACCGGCAGCCAGATAATTGGCAGCGCGCCAGTAAGCGTCCATTTTTTTCAGATACGCATCCGTCAGCGGCTGCTTTTCTTCGCAGAACAGGTTGGTTTTTTCATCCATAAAACGACACTCCTTTCATGAACGGCGATTCCTCCGGAAATAGGTTTTCGAGCGTGACGCAGCGGCGTCATGCGGTATGATTCTGTATTCATTCTGCGACCCCGTACCTAACGGGGCAAAGAAAGAATAGTTCAATGATAGACCAATCAGAGCGATTTCATTCGCTGCATGAGCACAGCGCGGGGGTTCTCAGCGAAACAGCAAAAATCCGGCGGGATCGTCCGGACGCGGTCAGAAACAGTGCGAAAGCGGCATTTTTGCGCTTGCGTTCCGCTCTTGCTGTGGTATAATTTGAATGATGTATCGGCGATTTTCGCCGGGACGGCAAAAAGGATAGATTTTTCCCAAAGGGAGGACATAAATGGAAGATTTACATAATATCGCGGTGCTCATTGATGCAGACAACACCCAGCTCTCGCGGCTGGAGTCCCTGCTTCATGAGGTTTCCGCGTATGGACGCATCGTCGTCAAAAAGGCGTATGGAAACTGGAAAAAGCCGGAGCTGAAAAACTGGGAGGCGGAGGTAAAACGCCTTGCCATCAAGACGGAACAGCAGTTCGACTATGTATCCGGCAAAAATACAACAGATATCGCGCTCACGATTGATGCACTTGATTTGCTGCATGAAAATATGTACGATGCCTTTGTGCTCGTTTCGAGTGACAGCGACTTCACGCCGCTTGCCATTCGGCTGCGCGAATCCGGCGCGTATATCATCGGAGCGGGTGAGGGCAAGACGCCGATTGCCTTCAAAAATGCCTGTGATGATTTTATTCTGGTCGAATACCTGACCCAGACAAATTCGTCCAACCGGGGCAGAAAAAACCGTGGAGACAATGCGGCGCAGGAGGAGAGAATCTATCAGCAGACGAAAAAATCGCAGCCTGTCGAGGAGGAGGATGCGGATGATTCCGATATTGAAGAGATTCATGCACTGCTGCAGATTGCGTCGAAGAAATACCAGGACGATGACGGCTTTGTCAATGCAGCGATTGCAGGCTCGTATATCAAGCGGGCAAAGCCGGATTTCACATCGTATTCGTATGGATATTCCAAGCTGTCCGAATTGCTTCGCGCATTTCCTGACCGCTATAAGGTCAAGAAAATATCCAATGGCAGAAGCTCCAATGTGCTGTACAAGTGCCTGTGAGCCGGACAGAGCGAAAACCGGTTACCCCTTTTTCTGTTCCTGTGCGAACAGGCGAAGATATTTTGCGAGATAAATTTTGTGGGCAACGGTCGCGGCATTTGCGCGAATCAGCTGTGACTGCTGGGTGCGCGATACAGCGGAATCCGCGGGGATTTCACAGCCGCTGAATACCGCGTGGAGCGCGTGCTCCAGCTCCGTGCAGAAGTAGTCATAAGCTGTTTCCAGCGGGTACGTGTCCAGCTGAATTGTAATCAGCTGCTGAATGCCCCCGATGGAGAGCACCTGCTTGGAAACTGCGATAAAAACAAGATAGGCAATGTGCTCCCGCGTGTATTTTTTCTTCACGGGACGCTGAATGAGCCCCTGTTTCGCATAATTGTTTATCATGGATGCGGTCAGACACTGCTGCGTTTCTTCATCGAACAGCGGGTGCAGAATCTGGTGAAGAATCGTAATGAGCTGGTCGAGATAGATCTCGATGACGGGCAGCTCATGAAAGCGCGGCAGATGATAGCGCTGCATTTCCTGTGCCTGTTGTGATTGAATGAAAGAATCCATATCCGCCCTCCTGCGCTGTGGTTTCTTTTAGTATATCATAATCAGAACTATGAGACAAGAAAAAGAAAAGCGCGTCATATTGTTTGTAAAACCATGTGATGGCCCGTCTCTGCAGTGATGCCGCAGAAAAAGGGAAACCTGTAGGGACAATGGATCTGGCTGAAATGCGGCTGTCAGCGTGATGAGTACGGTTGAATTCAGGCAACGGGCGGAAATGCTGCCTAACTGTTTGACCTTCCAAGCAGGACGTTGATTCCCGTTTCCTGTACGGGCTGCGGCCGCACGGAGCTGTATCAGGCGCAGACCTCAGCCGACCGGAATGTTTTCGATTTTCTGATCGGATCAACGCTGTATTTTGTACGGAATGCAGATTGTAAAGTACCGCCGAACGTGATAGTATAATCTGGTGCCGCAAGCCGGTACCAGATTTTTTTTGCAAAGGATGCAAACACCATGAAGGACATGACGAAGGGAAATCCGACCCGCTTGATTTTGCAGTTTGCCATTCCGCTGCTCATCGGCAATCTGTTTCAGCTGGTATACAGTCTTACAGATACGCGCATTGTCGGAAGCTTTCTCGGCGAAGCGGCGTTGGCCGCCGTCGGCGCGACAAACTCGCTCAATTCGCTGATGATCGGCCTGCTGATGGGCATGACAAACGGGTTTGCCATCGTCACAGCGCGCTTTTTCGGAGCGGGCGACCGCAGGAGCATGAAAAAGGCGGTCGCGGGAACTGTGGCGCTGTCTGCTGCGACCGTTGCGGTGCTGACGGTACTGACGGTTGTTTTCCTGGTGCCGCTGCTGCGTCTGCTCAATACACCGGAGGAGCTGTTGGCACAGTCCGCCGCATATTTCCGCATCATCCTGCTCGGAATGATGGTGACGGTTTTTTATAACGGCTGTGCGGCGACGCTGCGCGCCGTCGGAGACAGCATGACGCCGCTGATTTTCCTGATGATTTCGACCGTGTTTAATGTCGGACTCGATCTGCTGTTTATCTGTGTGTTCCACGGCGGTGTGCCGAGTGCGGCAATCGCAACGGTGCTTGCACAGGGCATTTCCGTGCTGCTGTGCCTGCTGTTTATCGCCAGACGCTATCCGGAGCTTGTGCCGTGCCGCGATGATTTTATGCGTTTGTTTCACGACCGCCATCTGCTGGCATGGATGTACAGCACCGGTCTTTCTATGGGCTTCATGCTGTCACTGGTCAACATCGGTTCTGTCATCCTGCAAAGTGCAATCAACACATTCGGTGAAAGCATCATTGTCGCGCACACAGCGGCGCGCAAGCTGACAGAGCTGTTTATGATGCCGTTTTCGGTCCTTGCCACGACGATGGCGACCTATTGCAGTCAGAATCTGGGCGCAGGGCAGTTTGCGCGCATCAAGATGGGCATGCGGCGCGTATTGCTGCTTTCATGGCTGTGGTGTGCGCTTGTCGCTGTCATCTGCTATTCGATTGTGCCCGTCCTCATCCATCTGGTGACGGGCAGTTCAGCGCCGCAGATTATTCAGACAGCGACAACCTATCTGCACATCAACTGTCTCTTCTATTTTGTCACGGTTGTTATATCCGTACTGCGCAATTCCCTGCAGGGGATGGGGGACATGGTGACACCGCTTGTCTCCAGCAGCATCGAATTGGTCGGAAAGATATTGATTGTCGTGCTGCTTGTGCCGCGGCTGAATTATATGGGTGTTATCGTCTCGGAACCGATTATCTGGTTTATCATGGTTATCCCGCTGATTGTACAGGTTGTATGCGGAAAGACATTCCGCTTCCTGCGCGAGAGCCAGGCAGCATCTGCTTAAAAACACAAAATCCCGCAGCATACCGGACCGGAAGCTGCGGGATTTCTGCAAAATGAAAGGAAAATGAAAAAGAGAATAAAGGGATATTTTGTGTTTGCAAGAATCAGATAAAGCGATGGGTCATCTGATCTCTGACAATAGAATACACTGTTTCTGACCGCTTTTGGTGATCGTTTTGCGAAAAGTTTTTTACATTTTTGCGACAGAATTGTTTCCAAAGTGTGAACGGGCGGGAACCGGAAAAGAGGCCCTGCCCTCCGGAAGCCGCATCACACGCTGTCATACGGCGAAAAGCAATACCGCAGCCCTCTCAGGCTGCGGTATTTGTTGGAAAGGAGAATGTGAAAAATATAGGAGGAAATCGGATGGAAGCACAAAGCAGAGCTTCCTCCGATAGAGTTGGTTGTCTGCCGCTTTTGCATCCGCGGATGCAGGTCGGGCAGCTGACCTGTGTACGCAGCACAGTGCTTTGTACTGTCACCTATTGTACCGTATTTTTCCTGCGCTTCGGTGAACAAATCTAAAATACTTTATGTCGGGGATGAAAACAAAATGTGTCTGTTCTGTTAACAGGCCTGCCTGCGGCGCAGCCGATTCAGATTACACCGAATACAGCGTCGACAATCTGCGAAATCCGTGCGCCGAAAACCGAATAGTCTGCACAGGAAACATAGATGCGCTTGCGCTGATTGTACAGCAGGCGGGTCTGTTTTTCCTTGTCACCCTGCAGCAGAGGGCGGGAGGTATCGCGGCTCAGATTTTGTACAATGCGGTAAAACGGGGTGTTGAGATGAATCAGCAGGCCGTTTTTCTTAAACAGCCTGACATTTTCCTCCCGCAGGACAGCGCCGCCGCCGAGGGCAATCACACAGTCGGTTTCATCCGCGACCTCACGGGCACACTGCGTCTCAATATCACGAAAGCCCTGCTCTCCGACTTCTGCAAAGATGTCGGAGATTTTTTTGCCCTCCCGTTCCTCCAGATAGGCATCCATGTCTATGAATCTGCAGCGCATCGCGCGTGCCAGCTTGCGGCCGATTGTGGTTTTTCCGCTGCCCATAAAGCCGCACAGGACGATGTTGCTCTTGCCGTGTACAGCGTGCAGCCGCTTTTTCGCCATGTCGCCGGCGAGGCGACGCAGCACGCGCGTCAGGCTGACCTGCTCAAACTGTGTTCCAAACCAGATGGTTTGCGCATACGCCGCCTGCAGTACCAGCATCAGCAGTCCGCTGCGCTTTTTCGTGCGGTGGGGCGCCAGCTTCATGAGCTTCGTCATCGGAGGATTGTACACCGCATCAAATACATATTGTGTGCCGAGGGGAAGCTTTTCGAGCGGAGAGCTGTCCTCATGCGGATACATACCGAGCGGAGTGCCGTTGACAATGATCTCTGTGGCGCGCGGCAGCTGCCGGGAAGGCATGATATCAATTTGCGCGGCAGGCAGAAAGCTCCGCAGCTCATTGCGCAGCTGCTTTGCTTTTTGAAGATTGCGTCCGGTAATCAGCACCTTTGCGCCGGCATTGGCGAGATGATAGCCCATGACACGGGATACGCCGCCATAGCCGCACAAGACGGCAATTTTGCCCTGCGGATCGATATGGTCGTACTCCAGTGAACCGGAAAAACCGGAAATATCGGTGTTGTAGCCGACTGCCTTGCCGCCGGTAAAATGAACCGTATTGACGCTGCCGAGATTGCGCGCGGTTTCATCCACGGCATCGAGATAGTCAAAGACGGCCTTTTTATGCGGAATGGTTAAATTCAGCCCGCTGCATTTTTCCCGTGCAAGCTGCATGGCCTCCCCGAGTGCCTCCGGCGGAACATCGACGGCAAAATAGATGCAGTCCTTTCCGGATTCGCGGAACAGCAGCGCGTGCAGCTCCGGCGACATGGTGTGTGCAATCGGGTGACCGAACAGGGCAAAGGTCTGTTTTTTCGGCTGAAAAGCGCGAAATTCGTCCATAGTCAGAATCATAGCTTGTCGCTCCTTGTTGTGCGTGGTTCTCTCAAACTGTCCAGCGTATCAAAAAAAGCCGGATAGGAAATTGCGGCGCAGGCGGGGTCATCGATGGTTGAACTGCCGCTGCATCCGAGCGCGCATACCGCCATACTCATGGCAATGCGGTGGTCGGCGCAGCTGACGAAGTCCGCCCCGTGAAGCAGTTTTCCGCCCTGTATGACCATACCATCCTCTGTTTCCCGGATATCTGCGCCTGCGCGCGACAGCTCGGCCGTCATAGCGGCAATGCGGTTGGACTCCTTGACTTTCAGCTCCTGTGCATCACGAATCACAGTTTCGCCGTCGGCAAACGCCGCGGCAACCGCCAGAACAGGCAGCTCGTCAATCAGGCGCGGAATGAGCGCACCGCCGATCACCGTGCCGTGCAGCCGAGAGGACCGCACGCGCAGATCACAGACCGGCTCGACTGTGCCGCGCAGGTTTCTTCGTTCGATGTGCGCTCCCATCGCCTCCAGAGCATCCAGAATACCGGTGCGTGTGGGGTTGATGCCGACATTTCGGATGATGATATCGCTGTCCGGCACAATCAGTCCCGCGACGAGGAAATAGGCGGCAGAAGAAATATCGCCCGGAACGTCAATGTCAACGGCATGGAGACGCTGCGGCGGTGTCAGCGTGATGGTGCACCCGTCGCTCACGACCTCCGCACCCATACCGCGCAGCATGCGTTCCGTATGGTCACGGGAGGGTGCCGGTTCGATCACCGTTGTTGTCCCGGCGGCAAACAGACCGGCGAGCAGAACAGCCGATTTCAGCTGCGCACTCGCCACCGGCAGTTCGTACCGGATGCCCGTGAGCGGGGCGGGGGAAAGGTGCAGGGGACAGAGATTTCCGTCCCGGCCGTCGATTTTGGCACCCATTCTTTCCAGCGGGATGATAATGCGTCCCATCGGACGCTTTTGGATCGAGGCGTCTCCGTTCAGCGTGGAGGAGAACGGTTGCCCGGCCAGAATACCGCACAGCAGGCGCGTTGTCGTACCGGAATTACCGGTATACAGCAGTTCGGCCGGCGGCTGCAAACCGTGCAGACCTGCGCCGTGTACGACAACCGCATTGTCGGTGACGTCGATTTTTACCCCCATCTTCCGAAAACAGGAGATGGTGGACAGACAATCCTCACCCATCAGAAATCCGGAGATGTGCGTGTCACCTTCCGCGAGTGCACCGAGCATGACGGCACGGTGCGAAATGGACTTGTCTCCGGGAACGGTTACCTCGCCGCGCAGTGCGCGGGCAGGGAAAAGAGATCGACTCATTTGGTATCCACCTCCTGACTGACGGGATAGGAGCCGAGCACGCGTATATGTGCGCATTCCTGTGTCAGCTGATAAATCAGCGCACAGGTATTCGGCTCGAGCAGATTACCCTCAAAATCAATGTAAAAGCAGTAATTCCACGGCATGTCACGCAGCGGCCGCGAGTGGATTTCCGTCATATTGACGCCGTGGTCGGCAAAAACAGCGAGAGCGCCATACAAGCTGCCGGCGACATGGGGGAGAGTGATGACAACGCTGACACGCGTATCATCTTTCTGCGCGGACAGTCCGCGGGTGACAGCGATAAAACGCGTCTGATTGAAATCGCCGTCGTTGACCTGTGTCTGCAATATTTCCAGACCGTACAGGCGGGCGGCAGCCTCCGAACAGATCGCGGCCTGTGTCGGGTCGCCCTGCTGTGCAACATCTCGCGCGGCAACTGCTGTGTTGCTCTCCTCAACCGGAGCAAAGCCATGTGTTTTGATATACTGCTGACACTGCCGCAGTGCCTGGGGATGAGAATGCACCTCTTTTATTGTGTCAAGGGAAGTGCCTTTACACCCGGCGATACAGTGCCGAATTGCGCTGATATACGAGCGAGAAATGTACAAACCGTACTGTTCGAGCAAATCATACACTTCGTTGACCGTGCCCGCCGTAGAGTTTTCCACCGGAACGACACCGACTTCGGCTTCGCCGTTCAAAACGGCAAGAAAGACCTCTTCCCAGGAGTTTTTTGCGCATCTGTCCGCGTTCGGAAACAGAGCGGCGCACGCCATGTCCGCATAGGAAGCGGGCAGGCCGCCGTAGTAGACGGTCCGGGGCGTGCAGATGCGCGGCCGGAGATCCAACCGGAGCCGCTCCGGCTCTGCCGCCAGCATACGGGTATACTGATGCTTGCGGCTGACACGCGTTGTCGTGCGGAGCAATGCGGTGTATTCCAGCTTGAGGTCATCGGGGATGTCCTTCAGCATGGTGGACAAAAGCTCTGTTTCACGGGAGGGGACGAGCACCTGACCGCCGTTTGCCATTTTATAATCGGAAACCTCTTCCGCACAGCGCATGCGTTTGAGAAATAGTTCCAGAATTTGGTGGTCAATCGCGCTGATATCGCGTCGAATTTCTTCAATATTGCGCATATCCGTATGCTTCCAGATACAAGTCGGTCATAGCAACGGCGACGGCAGCCTCTATGACAGGTGCGGCGCGTGTGACAATACAGGGGTCATGCCGCCCCTTGATGACAAGCGGCTCAACCGTTCCGTTTGCAAGATTCAGCGTCTTTTGCTCGCGTGAAATCGAGGGGGTCGGCTTAATTGCCGTGCGCACGACAATCGGCATGCCGCTTGTGATACCGCCGAGGATACCGCCGTTGTTGTTCGTCTCCGTGCGGACAACGCCGTCCTCTGAAATCATGCGGTCATTTGCCTCCGAGCCGCGCATGGAGGAAATGGAAAAGCCCGCGCCGAATTCCACACCCTTGACAGCGGGAACAGCGAACAGCAGGGAGGAAATCCGACTTTCTGCGGGGCAGAGCATTGGCGAGCCGATGCCGGCAGGTGCGCCGACAACCGCGCATTCAATGATGCCGCCGAGGGAATCCTGCGCCTCGCGCGCCTGTTCGATCTGATCGAGCATCGCCTGCTGTGCGCGGGGGTTGATAATCGGATAGGGCTGTGTGCGCAGCGCTGCCAGCTGTTCGGCGGAAATGGATACATCGTCAAACGGCGTGTCCATAATCTGACCGATGGAAGCGATATGCGACCCGATTTCCACGCCCTTTGTGCGAAGAAACAGCTTGCACATCGCGCCCGCAAACACGAGCGGAGCGGTCAGACGGCCGGAAAAATGTCCGCCGCCGCGCGGGTCATTGCAGCCATGATAGCGAATGCGCCCGGTATAATCCGCATGTCCCGGGCGCGGATGATCGATCAGATTCCGGTAGTCGCCCGAGCGCGTGTCCTTGTTTTCTATGACACAGGAAATCGGTGTGCCTGTGGTCTTGCCCTCGAAAATGCCGGATAGAATTTTGGGGGTATCTTTTTCGCGGCGCGCTGTCGACTGACGGTTTTTGCCGGGAGCACGCCGCTCCATTTCCGAGAGAATAAATTCCTCGTCAAAGGCCACTCCTGCCGGAAAACCGTCGAGCACGCAGCCGATTCCGCCGCCGTGCGACTCGCCGAAAATGGTCAGTTTGCAGTTGTTTCCCCATACAGAACCCATGGTGCGCCCTCCTCTTACTGCGCCGCAAGGAGCTGATGCAGCTGCTCAAGCGGTATTTTGTGAATGACAGCCTTGCCGAGCGGATGAACCAGAATAAAGTTGATGGCATCAGCTGTCCGCTTTTTGTCGCGCAGCAGTGCGGCATAGATGTCCTCTGCCGGATAGGGAAGCTCTGTCGGCAGATCATGCGCCTGACACAGCGACGCAATCTGTCCGGAGAGATCCGCCTCGCCGAGCGCCGCGCCCAGCTTAGCGGCCTGCACCATGCCGATGGCAACTGCCTGTCCGTGGGAAAGCTCGGTGAAATGTCCCGCTTTTTCCGCGGCGTGACCGATGGTGTGACCGAAATTGAGAATCATACGCAGACCGGTGTCACGCTCATCCTGCTGCACGACATCGCGCTTGATGCGGACACATTCATAGACAATTTGTTCCAGATTGCCGCGGAAATCCGGCTGTGCAGTCAGTTCGAGAATCGCGGGATTGGAAATGCAGCCGTATTTGATGACCTCCGCCATACCGTCGCAGAAAATGCGGCGGGGAAGGGTAGAGAGGATATCAGTGTCAATCAAAACCAGTTCCGGCTGATAAAATGCGCCTACAAGGTTTTTGCCCTGCGGAAGATCGACGCCCGTTTTTCCGCCGACAGAGGAATCCACCTGTGCGAGCAGTGTTGTGGGAATCTGGCAGAGAGAAATACCGCGCAGATAGGTTGCCGCCGCAAAGCCGGTGATGTCGCCGACCACACCGCCGCCCAGAGCGATGACGAGATCGGAGCGTGTCAGCCCCGCCGCGCTCAGATCGGCATAAATGCCGGCGACGGTATCCAGTGTTTTGTATTGTTCTCCTGCGGGGAGGACGGTTGTCGTGATGTTCAGCGAAAATTCCGCACACAGACGGTCCAGATAAAGCGGCGCCACATTGGAATCGGTGACAACATGGATGCGTGTTGGCTTGAATTTTTCTGCCACGCGCTTTGCTGCCTGCTCAAAAACCCCCGCACCGATGTAAATATCGGAAAGCGTTGCTGCACCCTGCAGCGAAAGATGATACATTTGCTCCGTCCTCCTGTCAGATTTCGCGTCCGATTGCGCCTGCAATCGCGCGCAGCTTGCCCATGGTGCGGGCAAAATGCTCATAGGTGAGCGATTGTGCGCCGTCGGACAGCGCGTGCGCCGGATCGTTGTGTACTTCGATAATCAAACCGTCTGCGCCAGCGGCTACCGCGGACATGGCGAGCGGCTCTACCATCCAGTAAATGCCTGCTGCGTGCGATGGGTCAACTACGACGGGCAGATGGCTCAGACGCTTGAGCGCCGGAACTGCGCTGATGTCCAGCGTGTTTCGCGTGTAGGTTTCATAGGTTCGGATTCCGCGCTCGCACAAAATGACCTGTTCATTGCCGCCCGCCATAATGTATTCGGCGGACATGAGAAATTCCTCCAGTGTATTGGCAAAGCCCCGCTTGAGCAGAATCGGCGTACCGGTCTTGCCCAGTTCCTTGAGCAGCTCGAAGTTCTGCATGTTGCGCGCACCGACCTGATAGCAATCCACCCGTCCCTCGAACAGTTCGATGTGTGCGGGATTGGTGATCTCGGTAACGATCGGCATGCCGGTTTTTTCCTTGGCAATGCACAGCAAATCCAGACCCTGCGCCTTCATGCCCTGGAAGGAGTAAGGGGAGGAACGCGGCTTCCACGCGCCGCCGCGCAGAACAGCAGCGCCCTGACGGTGTACTTCCGCGGCGATTTCGCAGATCTGCTGTTCGCTTTCAACCGAGCACGGACCTGCCATGACAACAAGTTTGGAGCCGCCGACGGGCACACCGCTGATGTCAACGACTGTTTTTTCGGGATGCATCTGCCGGTTTGCCAGCTTGAACGGCTCCTGCACCTTCATCACGCGGTCAACCCACGGATTGAGCATCAGGGTATCTCTGTCGACAGCAGAGGTATCGCCGACCAGACCGAGAATGGTGGTTTCCTCGCCGACAATCGGATTTACACTGATATGAAAATGTTCAATCCACTCTGTGAGACGTACCGCCTCTTCCTTCGGGCAGCCTTTTTTCAATACGACAATCATGATGTATTCTCCTCATAACAGAATTTCCCGGCAGGAAACAGCAAGGGAGGAACAGCCCGGATACATAGAAAACAACGCTGTATGTTCCATGAAAAGCATAAAAAAAGTCTTCCCCCCGCAAAACAGGGACGAAAGACAAACATTCCGTGGTACCACCCAGATTCGGCACTTGTGCCGCACTTTTTGTCAAATACGGGGCCGGGAAGCCCGATATTCCAGCCCGGTAACGGGGGCAGCCGTCCACGCCTACTGTTGTTCAGCGCAAAAGCTCGGGAGGGAACTTCAATTCACCCGGCTCAAAGCGCGCTTCCAGTCTATGGCACGCTCTCCCTGCTGAGCCGATGCGGATTTACTTTTCTCCGTCATCGCAGTGCTGTTATATAATTCCTGTTTAGTATACCGCAGGGAACACGGAATGTCAAGCGGCAGACCGCAAACACAGACACTCAAAAAAACTGGCAATCCGGCGGAAAACACGGTATAATAGGGCATGAAAAAACCTTTCGGGAGGAGAGAAACAGCTATGGTACAGCAGACGTATATTATGCTGAAGCCGGACGCGCTGCATCGCGGACTGGCGGGCGAGATTCTTTCGCGCATTGAGAAAAAGGGGTACCGCATGGTGCGCTGTGAGCTGAAAATGCTCGATGAAGCGATTCTGAAGGAGCACTATGCACATATTGCGGACAAGCCGTTCTTTCCCGAGCTGGTCGCTTATATGACCTCCGGTCCGGTGCTTGCCATGATTATCGAGGGCGAAAATGCCATCGTCGGCATGCGCATGCTGATGGGGGCGACCAAATTCGGAGAGGCGCTGCCCGGCACCATCCGCGGCGATTTTGCCAACACCACGACAGAAAACCTGATTCACGGCTCGGACTCGGAGGAAACCGCGGCGATTGAGATTGCCCGCTTTTTCGGAGAATAATAGAAATACGCATGTTTTCCGGCGAAAATCGGCTGCTTCGGCAGCCTTTTTTCCGTTTCTGCGTTTGGGCTCGCGGAAGAAATACAGCCGCAGCTTGTCCGGCCCTGCTCTTGAATCACAGAGAGAATTATGGTAATATAGGCATGATACCTGTGGGATTCTGCGGGGATTTTATGCAAATAATGGAGATATCACTATGAAAGTAAGACAAATTGCCGCGCTTGTGCTCACTGCCTGTATGCCGTTGGCTTTTGCCGGATGCGGCGGGGCGCAAAAAAACAGCGGCAGCGGCTCGGGCACTGCATCGGTGCAGGAGGGAGCGCCGTCACTCGAGCAGATTTACGCAGCCAATACGCTGCAGAACTATGAAGATGCCCATATTCAGCCGTCGATCACCGTCTGCCTGCGCGAGGGTCCGGAGAACGAGGAAACCAATATCCTTCTCACGACCTATCGTGACGCGGAGCTGGGGCTGATTACCCGCATACGGCAGACGAATGTGCCGTTCCGTTATTTCTTTACGCGGGATGATGTTACCTATTCCTGTGAGCAGGACGAAGAGGAAAACACGCTGCTGACCGTTTGCGTGGGGGATACAGCAAAGCCGGATTCGTCGGAGGATGGCGGAGAAGAGAGCATAACCTATCCGGAGCAGCTGTTCAATCGGTACAGTTTTGGCAAATACCGCAACAGAGAAACAATGCTTTCCTGTACAGACTGCGGCGATACCTATCATATTGTGACTGATATTTCCGCATTTTCCTTTCAGGACAGTGCAGGACGGACTTTTACCTACACAACGCAGGAATACGACGTGGAGAAGGAAACGCTGCGCATCATCGATACATTCCGGACCTATCGTTTTAAGGATACCAATGGCGCGGAAAAAGTTTGTACGCGCTCGCGCTGTCTGACTTACGGCAAACAGATTTTCTCGCCGCCGGAGTTTTTCATGGAGGTGCGGGACGCTGATTGGAGCCGCAGACTTACGCTGTATCACGCAGACGGGCGGAAACAGCTCATCGACCTGCCCAAAGGCATTCCGGTAGGCCTTGAGGCGCCCGATGGCTATCAGTGCTATGCGGACAGACACAATGAAACGGTCTATTCCCCCTCGGCAGATGACGGAGAGGAGGATCTGACCCTTTATATCGCAGAACCGTAATCAAAGGATCCGACAGAGCTTTCTGTCGGATTTTTTTGTTCAAATTGCTTCAGGCAGATGACAGCGACAACCAGAAGCGCAGAGGTGCGGTGCGGCTTAAAAATTTTCTCGGTATTTTTAAGTTGATTTAATTTTTCACAGGTATGATACATACAAACCGCACGAAGGAGTGAGAAATCATGAGAAGGATTGCACTGATTCCTGCGTATGAGCCGGATGAACATCTGCTGCAGGTCCTGCGCGGACTGTGCGGGGCGGATTTTGTTCGCATTGTCATTGATGACGGGAGCGGCACGCGCTGGCGCAGCCTGTTTGAACAGGTGCCGCAGGATACCATTGTGCTGACACATGAACACAACCGGGGAAAGGGCTGTGCGCTGAAAACCGGTCTGAACTATATTCGCGAGCACTACGAGGACGCAGTTGTCGTCACAATGGATGCAGACGGGCAGCACACCGTGCCGGATGCCATTCGCTGTGCTGAAGAAGCGGAGCGCAATCCGGGCAGCCTTGTCCTTGGCTGCCGTGCCTTTTCGGGAAAGGTGCCGCTGCGCAGTCAGCTGGGCAACCGCATCACCAGACTGGTGTATCGCGTTTCGTCCGGCGCGTCGGTCAGCGATACACAGACCGGTCTGCGCGCGTTTCACACCGCTTTGCTGCCTGCGCTGCTGGAAATAGAGGGGGAACGGTACGAGTATGAAATGAATGTACTTCTGACCTGCCCCAAACGCCAGATTCCTATGCGCGAGGTGCCGATTGAGACGATTTATGAAAACAACAATGCCTGTTCTCATTTTCACGCGGTGCGGGATTCCTTCCGCATTTATCGGGACATTTTGAAATTTGCAGGGTCATCCTTTATCGGTTTTCTGACCGATTACAGCCTGTACAGCATCCTTGTCACAGCTTCTGCGCCGCTGGGCGCGGTCAGCGTTCCGCTGTCAAACGTGTTTGCACGTCTGGTAAGCGCAAGTGTGAATTATTTGATCAACAAGCGCTTTGTCTTTCACAACAAAGCGTCTGTCATGCGCACCGGCATGCAGTATTTTCTGCTCGCCGCCTGTATTCTCTGCGGCAATACCATTCTGATTGATTTTCTGGTCAACGGCCTGTCTGTCAACAAATTTGCCGCGAAGCTGGTGACGGAAGTGACATTCTTTACGCTGAGCTGGGTATTTCAGCGGTTCGTGATTTTCGGAAGAAAGGAGAGGGAGCATGAACAGATCTGAGAAGAGGCGCCGGATGCACTGGAGCGCGCTGTACGCCGCGGTGCTTGTGCTGTTTTCCGCCTACGTGCTGCTCGATACCTTTGTCATTCCGCGCAGCTATGCGATTGTACAGCGGGACGAGGTGCAGACCGATACGGACGCGAACACAGATGCGCAGGAAAATGACGGTGAAAACGCTGTAATAACCGACACAAGCTATGAAAGTGAAGGGGTATCCATCAAGCTGACAACTTCACGCTATGACGATACAACTGTTTATACAGCGGATATTGTTCTGTCAGAAGGCCAGACGCTGGAGACTGCGCTCGCCAATGACACATTCGGACGCAACATTACGCAGAAAACTTCGGAAATTGCGGCGGCAAATCAGGCAATTCTGGCGGTAAACGGTGACTACTACGGCGCACAGAACAGCGGATATGTCATTCGAAACGGCGTTCTGTACCGCAGCACATCTTCCGGTTCCGATCAGGAGGATCTGGTCATATACAAGGACGGCACATTCGAGGTGATTCGGGAAGGCGATGTGACGGCACAGGAGCTGCTGGACAACGGCGCGTGGCAGGTTCTGTCGTTCGGACCGCAGCTGGTTGCGGACGGGGACATATCGGTCAGCGAAAACGATGAGGTCGGCAGGGCAATGGCAAATAATCCGCGCTCCGCAATCGGGCAGATCGAAGAGGGACATTATGTGATTGTCGTCGCAGATGGACGGACCAGCGAAAGCACCGGACTTTCCCTGTATCAGCTGGCGCAGTTTATGCAGGACCTTGGTGTTGAGACGGCGTATAATCTGGACGGCGGGGGCTCTTCCACGCTGTATTTTAACGGCAGCGTAGTCAACAATCCGACGACAAACGGCCGGCATATTTCAGAAAGGAGTGTGAGCGACATTGTTTACATCGGCGCATAATTCCCGCATGCTCAGACAAAGCAGCGTGCGTTATCTCATGGCAGCATTGCTCTGCAGCATCTTTTCGGCTGTTTATGAGACGTTCAGTCACGGCGTTTATTCGCCTTATATGGTGCTGCTGTTCGCAGTTCCGCTGCTGCTCGGCGCACTTCCGCTCGCGTTATTGAGCCGAAGCCGGCTGCGGCTCCCTTCGGGCGGTGCACTGAAATGCTGGCGTGCCGGCATTCAGACGCTGACAGCCGGAAGCTGTCTGACCGGTGTTCTGGAGATTTATGGGACGGATTCTCCGTATCTGCGGATATATGCCGCGGCGGGGGGCGCGCTGCTTGCGGCAGGTGCGGTTTGGTACGCAATTTCCCTGTGCACAGGAAGAACGGGAGCAAAGCAGCTCAAAACAGAACAATCATAAAAAACAGATAATAAGAGAAACGGCGTTCCGCTGCAGTGCACAGGGGACGCCGTTTTTGTGCGTTCCGCATGCACTTTTGCAAAAAAATGCCTGCCTTTCCGGTGTGCGGAAGGACAGGCGGGGTATTTTGAAGGATGAGAGGTCAGTCCTCCCACGGACGGATGCGGTAGCGTGCGCCGATTTGTGCGCAGATCGCACGGCACTGCTCCTCTTCCTCGTGGGTGATTGTGGTGGAAACTGTGGTCATCACGACCTCATGGACAGCACTGACACAGTCGCGTGCAAAGCGCAGCATGGCATCAAAGGACTGCTCGCCGAATTTGCTGCGTGTCAGGCGCAGATACTCCTGTGCGTTCGGCGTGTTCAGACTGATGGAGACCACATCAATCCGTCCGGTCAGCTGCGGGGCAATGGGCTTTCCGTGGATTAAGTCACCGAGACCGTTGGTATTGATGCGGATTTTCATGTCAGGGGAGAGGGACTTGATATAATCTGCAGTGCGCAGCAGAACATCCAGCCGTTCGGTCGGCTCGCCAAATCCGCAGAAAACCACCTCGCTGTAACGGCTGAGATCGCGGGTGCTGATGGCAGCGGCAATCTCTTCGAAGGACGGCTCGTGCTCCAGCCACAGACCGCCCGAATTGCCGACGCGGTCCATGGTTTGGCGCAGACAGAACGTGCAGGCGCACGGACAGCGGTTGGTCAGATTGATATATAATCCGTCGTGTACATCGTATACAATCGTCATTTCTTTTTTCATAGTTTCCTCCTCAACGAAGCGTGGTGAGAAATTCCTCGAAGCACACACCGTCTGTTTTGGGAATCTGCATTTCGATGGAACGCAGAATACACTTCTTTACAAAGCGCGATGCTTTTCGCACGCTTTGCTCAAACGGAACGTGATTGACTGCATCTGCCGCCACAATCGACGAGAACACATCGCCGGTTCCCGACCGTTCGCTGCCGATGCGCAGCGTGCGCAGCAGCTTTGCCTCACCGCCGCGCTGATAAATGAGGTTGGAGACATAGGTTTTTTGCGGCACGCCGGTGATGACAAGCTTTTCCGGTCCCTGCTCGCCGAGCGCGTGTGCCAGCTGAATCAGTTCGCGCGTGGTCCAGTGGCCGCTGTGATACGGCGTATCCGTCAGAATACAGGCTTCCGTCAGATTGGGCGTCAGGATATCGGCAAAGGCGACAAGCTGCTTCATTGCCTGACAAAGCGCAGGTGTATAGGTCGCATACGGCTTGCCGTGATCCCCCATGACAGGATCGACGATGACTGTCGTGCGGGTGGTGTAAAAGTCCTCAATAAACCGTTTGACAATCTCGATCTGATGTTCCGAACCGAGAAATCCGGTTTGAATGCCGTCAAATTCCAGATGAAGCTTTTTCCATTTGTCAATGTACGACTGCATTTTCTCCGTGTAGTCGTCGAAGAAAAAGTCCGGAAAGCCGGTGTGGTTGGAGAAAATCGATGTGGGGACAGGACAGCACTGCACGCGCATCGCAGACAGAATGGGCATGGACACCGCAATGGAGCACCGCCCGAAGCCGCAAAAGTCGTTGATGACAGCAATTTTCTTTTGTCTGTTGTGGTCAGTCATATTGGACTCCTTTTTCAGGCCGATCAGGTAGGTTTGCTTTTTTCAGCAGCGAGCCGTTTTTTTCTTCTTTTCCGATTGTCTGCCGAAAGCTGCGTGCCGCAGAACGGACACAACAAACAGGCCGCCGACACGATGGGTGTCAGTCAGCCTGTTTTTCCGCGGCAGCCATCAAAATGTGCAGATGCACAATCGGGTCCTGTGACGAAATGGGTTACAGCTCGTTTACGAATTCCTCAATGCGGTCCATGGCGGTTTCCAGATGCATCATGGAATAGGAATAGGAGATGCGGACATGACCGCGTCCGCTTTCGCCAAACGCGCTGCCCGGAACAACCGCGACTTTTTTTGAGCGCAGCAGCTGGTCGCAGAATTTTTCGTCATCCTCCATGTATTTTTGAATGGAAGGGAAGATGTAGAATGCGCCCTCCGGCTCAAAGCATGGCATTCTCATCTCCTGCAGCCGTGTGTAGACAAAGCGGCGGCGCATATCGTACTGTGTGCGCATATAGGCAATGTCATCCTGTCCGGTTCGCAGCGCCTCAATGCCGGCAAACTGGCTGACGGTCGGCGCGGACATGATGCCAAACTGATGGATTTTGACGAGCGGCTGGAGCATTTCCCTTGGTGCCATGACCCAGCCGAGACGCCAGCCGGTCATCGCATACGACTTGGAAAAGCCATTGATGACCATGGTGCGCTCCCGCATACCGGGAAGCTCGGCAAAGCAGACGTGCTTTTTGCCGCCGTAGGTCAGCTCGCAGTAAATTTCATCGGAAATAACGAGAATATTGGTATCGCGCAGAACAGCGGCGATTTCTTCCAGCTCCTCGCGGGTCATAATGGCGCCGGTCGGATTGTTCGGGAA
>DJXF01000016.1 GCA_002449635.1 Clostridiales bacterium UBA7011
GGGCCGACAGTGACAGTCTGGATGGAAGAAGATACGCGCGGAGACATGCCTCATGTCTCTCATTTCATCGCCCCTGTTTCGCTTGTGTGAAACAGGTCTTTTGTTTTTACGCCCTGTTTTTGCCGTGCAAACAGGGTTTTTTATTGCTTTGGAGCGAATACTATGACAGATCAGACAGATATCAGATATATGCGCCGTGCTTTGGAGCTGGCGGTGCGCGGCGCGGGACATGTCTCCCCGAATCCGATGGTCGGCGCTGTGATCGTCAAGGACGGGCGCATCATCGGCGAGGGCTGGCACGAGCACATCGGCGGACTGCACGCCGAGCGCAATGCCTTCAAGAACTGCACAGAGGACTGCACCGGCGCATCCATTTACGTCACACTCGAGCCGTGCTGCCACTGGGGACGCACGCCGCCGTGCACGGATGCCATTCTGGAGCACAAAATCGCGCGCGTTGTCGTCGGCTGTCTCGACCCCAATCCGCTCGTCGCGGGCAAAGGGCTGGAAATCCTGCGCAGCGCCGGTGTGGAATGTGTTTCCGGCGTTCTGGAGGAGGAATGTCTCGCTGTGAACGAGGTGTTTTTCCACTATATCACGACCGGAAAACCGTTTGTCGTCATGAAATACGCGATGACGCTCGACGGGCGCATCGCCGCTTATACCGGCGATTCCAAATGGGTCACGGGTGAGACCGCCCGTGCGCATGTGCACGAGACGCGCAGGCGTCTAAGCGCCATTCTCGTCGGCATCGGCACGGTTCTCGCCGATGACCCCATGCTCAACTGCCGCATCGAATCCGGCGTCGACCCGGTTCGCCTCGTCTGTGACAGCACGCTGCGCATTCCGACGGACTGCCGGCTGGTGCGCACCGCAAAGGAGATCCCCACCTGGGTGTTCTGCGCACAGGCAGACGCTGCCCGCCGCGCTGCGCTCGAACAGGCCGGTGTGACGGTCATTCCGCTGCCCGATGCGGGCGGCACCCGCGTGGATCTCGCCGCGGTCATCGACTATCTGGGCGGGCAGCAAATAGACAGTGTGCTCGTCGAGGGCGGCGGCACCATCAACGGTGAGCTGCTGCGGCTCGGTCTGGTCGACCGCGTACAGGCATACATCGCACCCAAGCTGATCGGCGGCGCGCAGGCGCGCGGTCCGGTCGAAGGCGCCGGCATTGCCCGCATGGCGGATGCTCTGGCGCTCGATCATCTCACCATTACCCGGCTGGGCGGGGATATCCTCGTCGAAGGCCGTATCCGAAAGGACTGAGGTTATGTTTACCGGAATAGTCGAAGAAGTCGGTGAAATCACCGGTCTGCGGCAGTCAGCCACCAGTACGGTGCTCGGTGTGCGCGCGAAAACCGTGCTCGGCGGCACAAAGCTGGGCGATTCCATCGCGGTCAACGGCGTATGTCTGACCGTCGTGCGGCTGACCGGCGACGGATTTGAAGGCGACGTCATGCCGGAGACCATGCGCCGCACCAATCTCGGCGCACTGCAGCCCAAATCGCGCGTCAATCTCGAGCGCGCCATGGCGGCGGACGGACGCTTCGGCGGTCACATCGTCGCCGGACATGTCGATGGCACGGGTACGATCACCGATCTCTCGCCCGAGGGCAATGCCGTCTGGGTGACGGTCGCCGCCGCGCCCGAGCTGCTGCGCTATATCGTCGAAAAGGGTTCCATCACCATCGACGGCATCAGTCTCACCGTCGCCTATGTCGACAATACCTGCTTTCGGGTCTCCATCATCCCGCACACGGGGCAGGAAACCACCCTGCTGACACGCCGCCCCGGCTATGTCGTCAATCTGGAATGTGACATTGTCGGAAAATATATCGAGAAGCTCATGCAGCCGGCGGCTGCGGACAAGCCGTCCTCAGGCGGTGTGTCCATGGATTTTCTCGCACAGAACGGATTTCTGTAACAGAGCCGTCAACATAAAAAAAGACAACGGAATCCTGTCGGGTTTCGATAAAGGAGGAGCCGGTATGGCTGATTTTGCAACGATTGAACAGGCGCTGGAAGCACTTCGCGCCGGACAGAATATTCTGGTCATTGATGACCCCGACCGCGAAAACGAAGGCGACATCATCTGTGCCGCACAGTTCGCAACGACGGAAAATGTCAATTTCATGGCGACCTATGCCAAGGGCCTGATCTGCATGCCGATGAGCGGCGAATACTGCGACAAGCTCGGACTTCCGCAGATGGTCGAGCGGAACACGGACAACCATGAGACCGCTTTCACCATCTCCATCGACCACATTTCCACCACAACCGGAATTTCCGCGGTCGAGCGTTCGGTCACCGCGATGAAATGCGTTGACCCCGATGCCAAGCCGGCCGATTTCCGCCGCCCGGGACATATGTTCCCGCTGCGCGCGCGCGAGGGCGGCGTGCTCAAGCGCTCCGGTCACACCGAAGCCACGGTCGACCTGTGCCGTCTTGCCGGTCTGGAGCCGGTCGGTCTGTGCTGTGAAATCATGCGCGATGACGGCACGATGATGCGCACGTCGGAGCTCGTCGAATTTGCCGCCAAGCACAAGCTGTGCATGATCTCTGTCGCGGACATCATCGCCTACCGCATGCGCGACAAGGAGGAATCGCTCGTCAAAGAGGTCGCCTGCGCGGACATGCCCACCAAGTACGGTCACTTTCAAATCCACGGCTTTATCAACAAGCTCAACGGCGAGCACCACGTCGCGCTGACCATGGGCGATATTGCCGACGGCAAGCCGGTGCTGTGCCGCGTACATTCGGAGTGCCTGACCGGCGACGCGCTCGGTTCCAAGCGCTGTGACTGCGGCGAGCAGCTGGCAGCCGCACTCAAAGCCATCGCCAAGGAAGGGCGCGGCATGCTGCTGTACCTGCGGCAGGAAGGCCGCGGCATCGGTCTGATTAACAAGCTGCGCGCCTATGAGCTGCAGGATGACGGCTACGACACCGTAGATGCAAACATCAAGCTCGGCTTCGCCCCTGATCTGCGCGAATACGGCATCGGCGCACAGATTATCGCCAGCCTCGGCGTGCGCGACCTGCGCCTGATGACCAACAATCCGACAAAAATTCACGGCCTGTCGGGCTATGGTCTGAAAATCGTCGAGCGCGTTCCGATTCAGATCGCCGCCAATCCGGTGGATGCTTTTTATCTGAAAACCAAACAGGAGCGCATGGATCACATGACAGAATACAAATAAGTTGTCACAAATGAAAATGCATACAGGAGGAACAATCATGAAGCTGTTAGAGGGAAATGTTATCGGCACCGGTCTCAAGGTCGGTATTGTCGCAGCACGTTTTAATGAATTTATCGTCGGCAAGCTGGTCTCCGGCGCGCAGGATGCGCTGCTCCGCCACGGCGTCGCCGACAGCGATATCGAAATCGCATGGGTTCCGGGCGCGTTTGAAATCCCGCTGATCGCGCAGAAAATGGCGCAGTCGGGCAAATATGACATGGTTCTGTGCCTCGGCGCTGTCATCCGCGGCTCCACCTCGCACTACGACCTCGTGTGCAATGAGTGCGCCAAGGGCATCGCACAGGTCGGCCTGAACGCCGGTATCCCGGTCCTGTTCGGTGTCGTCACCACCGACACCATCGAGCAGGCGATTGAGCGCTCCGGCACCAAGGCGGGCAA
>DJXF01000039.1:0-14542 GCA_002449635.1 Clostridiales bacterium UBA7011
AGCCGACCATGCAGTAGCGGTATTTATCGTCGTCCTGCGCGTCCTTGAGATAGTCGTACAGGCAGCGGAATGCCTCCGCGCCGTAAAAGTCATCGGCATTGATGACGGCGAACGGCTCGTGCACAACGCCGCGCACACAATAGACGGCATGGCCGGTGCCGAGCGGCTTGACGCGGCCCTCCGGCATGGTGCAGCCCTCCGGCAGCTTGTCCGCGCTCTGGAAGACATAATCCACCTGCATCAGCTTTTCCGCGGCGCTGCCGATGCGCTCCCGAAAGGCATCGAGCAGGTCTTCCTTTATGATAAACACGACGCGGCGGAAGCCGGCCTTCCACGCGTCATAGATGGAATAATTCATGATAATCTGACCGTTCGGCCCGACGGGATCAATCTGCTTGAGACCGCCGTAGCGCGAGCCCATTCCTGCGGCCATCACAACGAGAACCGGATTTGACATGGTGTTTTTCCTCCTTGCCGGTTTGCATAACAAACCGTTTGCTGCGTATATTATACGTGATTTCCGGCGCAATTACAATAGCGGACGTGTGCAGCGGGCAATTTTGCGTCGGAAATGTGAAATTTTCTATAATTTCTGTCGGATGCGGTTGCATCGGGCGGTTCAGGCGTGTATGATAAAAAATGAAACGATATATTTTGGAAAGGAAGTCTGTTTGTGGGCGATTCCAATAGAAACAGGAACAGTCGAAAGATAAAATATTACGATCAGTACGGTCAGCCGGTGGATGAATACGGCAGACCGGTGGACCGCAACGGCGTGCCGTATGCGGAATATGACGCGGAGGGCAATCCGCCGCCGCGCCGCCGTCCGGCATCCGGGCAGGTCCGGCGTCCGAGCAGGACAAAGAGCCGGAAAAAACGCCGCTTTCCGATTGTGCGCACCGTGCTGTGCGTGCTTGCGGTGGTCATCGCGGCGAGTGTTCTTTTTGTCAATCATCTGCTCGGCGAGTACACCTATGATCCGACAGAGGAAAGCAGGCTGTCCGCCCATACGGAGGACGGCATCATGACACTGGCGCTGTTCGGCGTGGATACCCGTGAGAAAAAGGATGAAATGGGCACGCGCGCCGATGCGATTATGATTATGAGCGTCGATCCCGCGCGCGGCAAGGTCAAGCTGGTTTCCCTGATGCGCGACAGCTATGTCGATGTGCCGGGACACGGAAAGACCAAGCTGTGCCACGCATACGGCTATGAGGGTGACGGCGGCCCGCAGCTGATGATGCGCACGCTCAACGAAAATTTCGACCTGAACATCACCGAATATATGACGGTGGATTTTGCGCAGATGGCATCCATTATTGACGCGGTCGGCGGCGTCACGGTCACGCTGTCGGAGGATGAGCTGGCGGAGACGAACAAGTATATTGACGAATACTGCTGGGGCAACGGCATACCGACGCAGCGCATTGCAGGCGCGGGCGAGCAGAAGCTCAACGGCATTCAGGCGATGACGTACGGGCGCATCCGAAAGGGCAACACCGGCGGCGACTGGAAGCGCACTGAGCGCCAGTCCGAAGTGCTCGGCCAGGTATTTTCCAAGGCCACCGGCAATCCGGTCTCGCTGCTGCGGTTCCTCAACGGCCTGCTGCCGAACATCACCTCGTCCATGAGCAAACGGGATTTCTGGTACATGGGGCTGACGACGATCGCACACGGCTTTCCGAAGATGGAGCACATCCGCCTGCCGCTGGAAGACGAATGGAAATACGGCACGACCGAAAACGGCATGTCGGTCATTCTGTTCAGCAACAGCACGGCGGCCAAACGGCTGCACAGCTATATTTTTGACGACATCACACCTGTGCC
This sequence comes from Clostridiales bacterium UBA7011, assembly GCA_002449635.1. Lineage (GTDB taxonomy): Bacteria > Bacillota > Clostridia > Oscillospirales > Butyricicoccaceae > Butyricicoccus_A. The sequence goes on from DJXF01000039.1 coordinate 1,828, forward strand.
CGCGAGCGAGCTCATGGAATAACGGGCTGTGCCGGAGCGAACAGGATCCAAGCAAACAAGGCAAATGCCGCTCTTTTTCAGACACGGTGCTGGAAGGAGCGGCATTTCTGTATCTTCGGGGGCGGCAGCGCGGCGTTCGGATGCGGCTTCGGTCCGAAAGCGTCCCGTATCCCCTTTGCTTTGCAATAACTGCGGCTGTATCCTCAGCCGACCGAGCCCTCCTCGGGGGTGAAGATAAAGTCAATCAGACCGGAGGTGGGGGACGCGTTGATGAGCGTGACGTTGACCGGCATGCCGAGGTGATAGTTCTGGCCGGTGTGCTTGCCGAACAGCGTCAGGCGGTCGGGGTCAAATTCAAACCAGTCGTTCTGCATGGTGTCCACGCGGACCATGCCCTCGATCATGTTGTCGAGCTGGACATAGACGCCAAAGCTCGTGATGTTGGAGATATAGCCGTCAAAGCTGTGGCCGATATACTGCGACATATAGTCCGCCATATACAGCTTTTCAATCTCGCGCTCGGCGCTGTCCGCCTCAAATTCGCGCTCGGTCGACTGCAAAGCCGCCTGCTCGCACAGCTCGGTCAGCTCACGGCTGCCCTGTCCGTCCGCGAGCATGTGCGTCAGCATGCGGTGCACGATGAGGTCGGGATAGCGGCGGATGGGCGAGGTGAAGTGCAGGTAATATTTGGAAGCTAGGCCGTAGTGCCCGGTGCACAGGGGCGAATAGCGCGCGCGGGAGAGCGAGCGCAGCAGCATGGTCGGCAGCGCCTGCTGTTCGGGATTGCCGGCCGACCGGTCGATGACCTGCTGCAGACGGTGCGGGTCGGTGAGATCCTTTTCGCTCAGCTGGTAGCCGAACAGACGCGCCTGCGCGGCAAATGCGCGCAGCTTGTCGAGGTCGGGGTTGTCGTGCGTGCGGTATACCGCGGGCAGCTGATGGCGGAACAGCGTCTCCGCAACCGCCTCGTTGGCGACGAGCATAAATTCTTCAATCAGACGCTCGCCGTCGCCGCGCCCGCGCTTTTCCACGCCGGTGGGGTCGCCGTTGCGGTCGCACAGAATGACCGCCTCCGGGATGTTCAGTTCCAGCGCGCCGCGCTGCATGCGCCGCGCGTGCAGCTGCTTTGCCAGCTCGTTCATTTCGTCGAGAACGGGGGCGATGTCCTGCCGCAGACTGCGCTCCTGCCAGTCACCGCTGAGAATGCGGTTGACCTGCGCATAGGTCAGGCGGGCAAACGAGCAGATGACGGAGTGGTGAAATTCGACCGAATAGCGCGTGCCGTCCGTTCCCAGCTCGATAAAAGCGGAAAAGGCCAGACGGTTGACGCCGGGATTGAGCGAGCAGATGCCGTTGGACAGCGACAGCGGCAGCATGGGAATGACCTGATCGGCGTAATACACCGAGGTGCCGCGGCGGAACGCCTCCTGATCGAGCGGGGAGCCGGGCGTGACGTAATGCGAGACATCCGCGATGTGCACGCCGAGGCGGTAATGTCCGTTCGGCAGCGTTTCCAGGGAAACCGCGTCGTCAAAATCCTTTGCGGTGTCGCCGTCGATGGTGAACAGCATCTTGCTGCGCAGATCGAGCCGTCCCGCCCAGTCCTGCTCCTGCACAAAAAGCGGGATGTTCCCCGCCTGCTCCATTGCGTCTTCGGGGAAGGGGACGGAAATGCCGTGTTCAAACAAAATCGCCTCCGCCGCGGCATCGCGCGTCAGACCGGAGCCGAACACGCGCGTCACCATGCCCTGCGGCAGATATTTTTCGTTGCCGCGGAACAGGATCTTGAGCGCGACGCGGTCGCCCGGATGCGCGTCGGCGAGGTGCTTTTTGCCGACCACGATTTCCGGCAGACGGCCGCTGTCGTCGCGGAACATCGTCAGCCTGCCGCGCATGACGATGCAGCCGGTGATGTTCTCGCGGGTCTGCTCGAGAATGCGCAGAACCTCGCCCTCCTGCCGGTTCGGCTTGTCCGTGCGGCGGGAGGACTGCCTGCCGCGCCGGGGCGTGTCCTCCTCCGTGCGCACGCGGATGAGCACGCGGTCGCCGTGCCATGCGCCCTTGTCGCGGTGCGGCGGAATGAAAATATCCTGTCCGCCGGCTTCCGGACGGACAAAGGAGTAGCCGCGCCCGGTCGCGCAGAACGTGCCGACGAGACAGCCGAATGCCTCCGGCCGGCCGTAGCGGTTGCTGCGCGCGCGCATCAGGCTGCCCTCATCGACGAGCTCGGCGAGCACGCGGACGATCTCGCTGTGCTTTGCGTGTGTGCCGCGCCGGTCGAGCGCGCGAATCAGTTCGTCCGGCATGCGGATGCCCTGCTCGGTTTCGGACAGGATCAGTTGCTTTAATATGGTATCTTTGCATTCAGCGGTCATGCTGCACGCCTCCAATCTTCAGTGGGAGCTGACAGGCTCTTCGGACAATGCGCGGGAAATCGGCGCGCCGCGGCCCGACAGATTATCTGCTTTTATTATACCAGATTTCCCGCCCTCAGCATACCGGAACGGCGGAAAAAACCGGAAAGACGGATTTGCGCGCAAAAAAACGGCTTCGTCAAACGAAGCCGCTGCCAGCATATACTCTATGCAATAAATTCAGATGTTACGCGGAAAACAGGCTCGCAGCAGAAATATCAACATCGTCCTCGAACACTGCTGTAAAAGCGGATCTGAAGCTTGCGCATTTCGGGAAAGAAACTTCGGCTTTGAAGTAAGTGCGGAAAGAGAAAATCAGATCACGGTTCGGCGATTTGTGCTATTCCTCTCACACAGATTTTCTCACGCGCGGTGCGGAACGAATTCGGTTGCTTTGACGATGCGAAGGCACGCTTTGCAGCATATTTGCCAGTGAGCTATGGCTCGGTGCCCGGAAATCTGTCGTTCAAGCGAAGCGCCCGCTCAGGTATCCGGAAGGGGGTTCTCCTGTACCAGTCACCGGAACGATTCGTCCGACCCACCTCGGTATGTGTCAAGAGAAAAACACGAAACCGGAATGTCTTCGGAATCCACCATCGGTGCAGCTGTCAGGCACCCAACGGGATCAAACCTGAACACCGGGGATTGCAACGCCTCCGATGAAGGGAGTGCGCAAACCTGTGTGGCCACGAATTGGAAAGTGTACACGCGGAGGCTGGCGAATCGGTTATCCTACCAGTCTGCTGCGAGTCCTGCTGTTCCAGCTTTTTTCATTTACCATCGGACTCACCCACTTTCTTCGTTTTCAGATTTCAAAGTCAGCCATCAGAATGTCTGATATGTGGCGGCTGTTCTTTGATGTATAGATAGTTTAGCACAGGGGGATGTTTTTGTCAATAACATTTTTGAAAAAAATAAATTTTTTTTGAGAAAAAATGCGGAATGAAAAAAGAAATCAGAAAAAATCGCAACTTTTCTTGCGCTTTTGGCGCGGTTGTGCTATACTATAAATAACGAGGGCTGTGCGTGCATATACGCATAGTTGAAAAATTCGAGAAAATCGCAGAGAGTATACAGAAAATGCGAAAAAAGAGAGGGCGAATCGCGCGATGAAACACATTCTGCTGCTGTCGACCGGCGGGACGATTTCGTGCCGCGGCAGCGCATTCGGACTCACTCCGCAGACGGACGGCGAACAGCTGCTCGGCGCCGTGCCGGTTCCTGCGGGCGTGCGCGTGGACGTGTGCGACCTGATGCGCGCGGACTCCACGGACATCACGGCGGAGCAGCGCCTTGCGATGGCGCGCGCGGTCTGGGAGCAGCGTGAGAAGTATGACGGCTTTGTGTTGACCCATGGGACGGATACCATGGCATACACGGCCGCTTTTTTATGCCGTGTTCTGCGGCAGTTTGACAGGCCGGTGATTCTGACCGGCTCCCAGCTGCCGATGGAGGCGGAGGGCTCGGACGCGCCGCGCAATCTGGCGGACGCGCTGGTGTGTGCGGCGTCGGCGTACCGCGGGGCGGCGGTCTGCTTTGCGGGCGCGCTTTGGCGCGGCACGCGCGTGACAAAGGCGGACACGCTGGCGTTTGACGCGTTCTCCGGCGGAAACACGGGCTGCCCGCCCGACGGCATCGTCGAAAACGGCGTGCTCCGCCTGACCGCCTGTCCGGAGGCGGGAGTCCCGGCATGGGTGCAGCCGAAGCCGGTGCGCGCCGCGGTGCTGACGGTCACGCCGCTGCTGACGGCGGAGCAGGTCGCCGCCTGCCGGGGCATGGACGCGCTGCTGCTGTACGGCTACGGTCTGGGCGGCGTGCCGGCAGAGCTGGAGCAGGCGGTGCGGCAGGTCGCCGAATCGGGCACGCGCGTCTATCTGGGAACGCAGTGCGCCAAGGGAGAGGCGGACCTGTCGGTCTATGCCGTCGGACAGCGCATGCGGGCGCTCGGTGTCCGCTGCCTTGCCGGGCGGACGATGGAGGACGCGGCAGCCTGTCTGCAGTGCGGTCTGCTGTGAACGGCGGGGGACAGGCCGGACCGGCGCGGCATCCCTCGGCAAATTGTGAAAAACCCGCCGCGGAAATCGGAAAAATTTGTTCTCTTTTTGTCTCGCATACGGGGGCGGTTTGACGTATAATAGAGAATAATACAATGGTATGACCATAACCAAAACTGCGAGGTATCTGTGTTATATGAATAAAAAGAATCTGATTGTCGTGTTCGGCGGCGTTTCTTCTGAACATGACATTTCCTGCATTTCGGCGGCATCCATTCTGCGCAACGCGGACGCGGCGCGCTACGCGATTTATCCGGTCGGCATCACGAAAGAGGGACGCTGGCTGCTGGTCGAATCGGCGGACTGCGACAGCATTGAGGACGGCAGCTGGGAGACCGGCGGACACACCGTTCCGGCCATGCTCTCGCCCGACCGCGGAACACACGGACTTGTGGTGCTGCGCGAGAGCGGCACGGAGGTCATTCACGCCGACTGCGTCTTCCCGGTGCTGCACGGCATCGGCGGCGAGGACGGCACGCTGCAGGGCCTGCTCGAGCTGGCGCGCATTCCGTATGTCGGACCGGGCGTCGCGGCATCGGCGTGCAGCATGGACAAGAGCCTGACGAAGATCATCGTCGAGCAGGAGGGCGTGCGCCAGGCGGCGTTCTATCTGGCGCGGCGCGAGGCGTTTGAGCGCGACCGCGCGGCGGTCTGCGAGCAGGCGGAGCGCAGGCTCGGCTCGTATCCCGTGTTTGTCAAGCCGTGCAGCGAGGGCTCGTCGGTGGGCGTTTCCAAGGCGGCCGACCGCGCATCGCTGGAGCGGGGACTGGAGGAGGCGTTCCGCTACGACGCCAAGGTTCTGGTAGAGGAATTTATCGACGGACATGAAATTGAGGTCGCCGTGCTCGGCAACAGCGAGCCGACGGCATCGGTTGCGGGCGAAATCGCGCCCAGCGAGGAATTTTACACGTTTGAGGCGAAGTACGTGAGCGGCACATCCGGCCTGTACATTCCGGCGCACATCAGCGACAGCGCGATGGAGGAAGTGCGCGCGGCGGCGGTGCGTGTCTACCGCGCACTCGGCTGCAAGGGGCTTTCCCGCGTCGATTTCTTCTGCACCTATGCGGGGGACGAGATCGTGTTCAATGAGATCAACACGCTGCCGGGCTTTACCGGCATCAGCATGTATCCCAAGCTGCAGGAATACATGGGACTGAGTTATCCGGCGCTGATTGACCGCCTGATTGCGCTGGCGATGGAGCGGTTTGATGGATAACAGGGCGATTGGCGTTTTTGATTCCGGCCTGGGCGGACTGACCGCCGTGCGGCAGCTGCACCGCGTCATGCCCGGAGAAGATATCATTTATTTCGGCGACACGGGGCGCGTTCCCTACGGCTCGCGCAGCCGCCGGACGATTCTGGAATACACGCGGCAGGATGTCGCGTTTCTCAACAGCCACGACATCAAGGCGATTGTCGTGGCGTGCGGCACGGTCAGCTCGGTGGCGCTGGGCGTTGTCAGCACGGAAAACTCCATTCCGATGGTCGGCGTCGTCAAGCCGTCGTGCTACGCGGCGATGCGCGCGACGAAGAACGGCCGCATCGGCATCATCGGCACAAAGAGCACGATTCGCAGCGGCTCGTACGAGGCCATGCTGCACACGCTCGACCCGTCGATACATACCATCGCGCGGCCCTGCCCGCTGTTTGTCTCACTCGTGGAAAACGGCAGGTTTTCTGCCGACGACCGCGTCGTTCAGCTTATGGTGGAGGAATATCTGGCGGAAATCCGCGATTACGGCGTGGACACGCTCATCATGGGCTGCACGCATTTCCCGCTGCTGCGCGATGCGATTGCCGACTTTCTCGGCGGCGGCGTGACGCTGATCGATGTGGGCGCGGAGGCGGCGGATTATGTGCGCACCTTCCTCGACCCCGCCGAGCGGCAGCAGGGCACAACCGAGTACTATGTATCCGATGATATTGAGAGCTTTGACGAGCACGCCGAAATGTTCCTCGGCGAACCGGCCGGCGTGCACGCGCAGATGGTCGACATCGTGTCGTACGGAAAGGAAAGAGGATGATCGATATGGCGGATGGAACCTCTCTGAAAAAGGACGTTATCATTACCATCGCGAGCCGGCAGGATTTTGAGGGCTGCGAGCCCGACCGCATTGATCTGATTACGGCGGGACGGCTGTACCGCCGCGGCGGAAAATATTTTGTCTCCTATGAGGAGAGCGAGCTGACCGGCATGGAGGGCACGCGCACCACACTCAAGCTGGAGGACCAGCAGGTGACGATGACGCGGACGGGCACCCATCCGGCGCAGATGCTGTTTGCGCGGGACAAGCGCCATGTCGGCCTGTATCAGACCGAGCTGGGTTCGCTGGCGATTTCCACGCACACCTCCCATCTGGTCAACACGATTGATGAAAACGGCGGCAGTCTCGCCATCGACTACACCGTGGAAATTGACTCCAATCTCGCCGGCACGCACCGCTTTGAAATGGCGGTCACGCCGTCGGGCGCACAGAATATGTAACACACATCCGCGGGCGGGGGGCATCTTCCGCCCGCTTCCGGCGCAGGGCTGCGCCGCACAACGGACAGAAAGGCAGATTGTATGAATGTAATCGAACAGGCGAAGAAGCAGGCGGCACAGGCGGTTTGGAATGCCTACCGCGCAGCGGCGGCTGCGGGAGACCTGCCGGAGGGCGATGTGCCGGCGGTCGCCGTAGAAATTCCGAAGGACACGAAAAACGGCGATTACGCCTCTTCGTTTGCCATGCAGTGCGCGCGTGCGCTGCACATGGCGCCGCGCAAAATCGCGGAGGCGCTGACCGCGCACATTGCGCTCGACGGCACCTATTTTGACAGCATTGATATCGCCGGCCCCGGTTTTCTGAATTTTCATCTCGGCAGAAAATGGTATGCCGATGCGATTGCGCTCGTCGCCGAAATGGGCACGGATTACGGCCGCAGCAAGGCGGAGCATCCGGAAAAGATCATGGTGGAATTTGTCTCCGCCAATCCGACCGGCCCGATGCACATGGGCAACGCCCGCGGCGGCGTGCTCGGCGACTGCCTGTCGGAGGTGCTCAGCTGGGCAGGTCACGACGTGACCCGCGAATTTTATATCAACGACGCCGGCAATCAGGTGGACAAATTCGCGCACTCGGTCGAGGGCCGCTACATCCAGCAGCTCAGGGGCGAGGACGCCATTGTGTTTGACGAGAGCTGGTATCAGGGCAGCGACATCCGCGAGCTGGCGGCCGATCTGGTCAGACTGCACGGAGACAGCCTGCTCGAGCTGGACGGGGAGGAGCGCCGCCGCCGCATCGTGGAATACGGCCTGCCGACCAACATCGCACGCATGCAGCGCGATCTGGAGCGGTATAAAATTCATTATGACGTGTGGTTCCGCGAGAGCGGCCTGCACGATTCCGGCTTTGTCAAGGAGACGGTCGACCTGCTCACCGCAAAGGGCGCGACCTATGAAAAGGAGGGCGCGCTGTGGCTGCGCTCGACCGATTTCGGCTGCGACAAGGACGATGTTCTGCGCCGTGCGAACGGTTTTTACACCTATTTTGCGGCGGACATCGCCTATCACCGCAACAAATTCGAGGTGCGCGGCTTTGACCGCGTCATCAACATCTGGGGCGCGGACCATCACGGCCATGTGCTGCGCCTGAAGAGCGCGCTCGATGCCATCGGACTGGACGGCTCGAACCGCCTGGAAATCGTTCTGATGCAGCTTGTGCGCATGATGCAGGACGGCGAGGTCGTCCGCATGTCCAAGCGCACGGGCAAGTCGCTCACGCTGTCCGATCTTCTGGACGAGATTCCGGTGGATGCCGCGCGGTTCTTCTTCAACTCGCGTGCGGCGGAGACCCAGATGGAATTTGACCTCGACCTCGCGGTGCGGCAGGACAGCGAAAATCCGCTGTACTACTGCCAGTATGCGCACGCGCGCATCTGCAGCCTGCTGCGCAAGATGCAGGAGGAGGGCATTGCCGTGCCGGAGCGCGCGGACCTGACCGTTCTGAACGAGGCGGAGGAGCTTGCGCTGGTCAAGCAGATCAGCCTGCTGCCGGAGGAAATCCGTCTGGCGGCAGAGGAGCGCGATCCGTCACGCCTGAACAAATACGCCGCCGCGCTGTGCGCGCAGTTCCACCGCTTTTACAATGCCTGCCGCATCAAGGAAGCGGACGAAACCGTGCGCGATGCACGCCTTGTGCTGTGCCGTGCCGCGCGTCAGACCATCTACAATGTGTTGAACATCATCGGTGTGGAAGCACCGGAGCATATGTAATGCGCCTTCGGAGGGCGAAAGGAGAGCTATGGAACCCGTTCCTTTATGCAAAGGGGAAATCATCTGGACCATCGAGCGGCCGCAGCAGATGATGTCGGTCGACTGGAAGCGCTGCCCCGCCGCGGCGGTCGTCGTGCCGGACATCACGAGCATTGACACGGCAAAGCGCTTTGCCGGCAGCCGTCCGGTCGGCGTGTGCATCAACGCGGACGGCTGGAATCCGGAGGAGGACATCGGTGCGAAGTGGCCGTCGGAGCGGCTGATCGGCCGGTTCCGCAACGTTGCGCGCCGCGCGGCGCACGAAAAGGCGGATTTTGTCTATCTCCGCATGCGGCAGAACCTGCATGTCCTGCGCGCCGCCGTGCTCGCCGTGACCGATCAGTCGGGACTGGGCATTCTGGCCGAGCTGCCGGTGGACGCGGACGGACGCACGCCGGACGGGTCATCCGCCATGGCGGTCATGGGCATTTTGCAGCGCATCGGCGTGGCCGGCGTGATTCTTTCCGGCGAGCCGGAGGAGGTCGACGATGTCGTGGCGGAGCTTGCCCCGCATGCCGCCATTGCGCTCGGCGTGTCGGCCGAACCGGAGGAAATGCACCGCATGCGGCAGCTGCCGAGCGTGGAATATTACCAAACGGCGGAGCCGGAGCAGATTGACCGCCTGCTGCGCGCCATTCCGCCGCTCAGCCTCAGCCATGAGCCGGATGCGGATGACGACTATATTCTGGCGCCCGTCGGCCAGCACGCGCACTTTGTCGACGCGACCATTGATATTTCCGACCCGATTGATCTGGAGGATCATTTCGGAGAGACGCTGCTCGAGCTGGAGGACCGGTGGTCGGGCGCGCTCAAGCTGGAAATCAGCACGGCGGAGGATGTGCATCTGCTCGCCGAGGGCGAATATATGATTAACCGGCCGGTCTGTCTCGCCGCGGAAAATCCGGAGCTGCTGGAGCAGGCGCTGATTGTGTTCGACGGCATTGCGCTGTATGACGGGACGTGGGAGCTGGATGCCGAAACGCTGGAATATTTCCGCCGGCATTACGGCATGGTTGCACTGTGAACTGGATATCGAAGCGCACGGCGGAGGGGTTCTGCCGGCGCTTCTTTGCTGTTGGATAAAGGAGGACTTTGGGTGGAAAACTGGACAGAGGTGACAATCTGGACATCCGCCGCGGGCATTGACGCGGTGACCGGCATGCTGATGGATCTCGGCATCGACGGATTTGTCATCGAGGACGCGCAGGATTTTGCGGATTTTCTGCAGGATACCGAGCTGTACTGGGACTATGTGGACGAGGATCTCGCAAAGCAGAAGAGCAGCGCGGAAACCAATGTGAAAATCTATATCGAGGACAGTCCGGCGGGAGCGGAGCTTCTCGCACAGGTGCACGCGGGCCTGCGCGCGCTGCGCGACCGCGATGCGGAGCACGCGTTCGGACGGTGTGCCGCGGAGCTGGCATCCATCCGGCAGGAGGACTGGGAAAACAACTGGAAGCAGTATTTTAAGCCGTTCTGCGTCGGCAAAACCTTCCTCATCAAGCCGTCGTGGGAGACGGTGGACGAGCCGCAGGACGGACGGCGCATTCTGGAAATCGACCCGTCCTCGAGCTTCGGAACGGGCACGCACAACACCACACAGCTGTGCATCTGCGAGCTGGAGTCGCTCGTGCGCGGCGGAGAGCGCCTGCTCGACATGGGCTGCGGCAGCGGCATTCTGTCGGTGGCGGCGCATATGCTCGGCGCGGCGGACATCACGGCGGTGGATATCGACGCAAATGCCGCGCGCATCGCGGCGGAAAACGCGGAGAAAAACGGGTTCGCCCTGCGCACCTTTGTCGGCGACGTCATCGGCGACCGCGCACTGTCCGAACAGATCGGCGGAGCATATGATATCATTGCGGCGAATATCGTGGCGGATGTCATCATGGGCATGCGCGAAATTCTGCGCGATAAGCTCAAGCGGGACGGCACGCTCATCGTATCCGGCATTCTGGAGACGCGGGCGGATGAGGTGCAGCAGTCGCTGCTGGAGGCGGGCTTTGTGCTCGGGCGGCGCACGCAGTCGGGCGACTGGGTCGCCATGACCCTGCGCCGGGGGTAAACGGAAACGGAGGGCAGTCATGCAGGCCATTGAAAAAAAGATCATACTGGTTGTGCTGATTGCCGCCGTGTTCGCGGGACTGTGGCGGCTCAAGGCGCCGGAGCAGGAGGAGGTTTCGCTCGCGCAGACCAGCCTGGAGGCGGCGGATGAGCTGATGTCGGCACATGCGGACGGCCGCGACTCGCTGCTGTTTTACAGTCCGGATATCGACGAAAAACAGGTGTATCACCTGCTTCAGGCGCAGAATCCGTATCTTTCCACGCTGGAAACGGCCTCCTACCGCAACGGAAACCTCAAGCTGACCTATCAGGTGCAGGGGGAGCGCGGGCAGAAGAAGGGACTGGAGGAGGCACGCCGGGCGGGTGCGCGGGCAGCGGCGAAGGAGACGAGCATCACCGGCCGGCTGCGCGCCGTGCACGACACGCTCATCCGCAGCACGGTGTATGCGGAGGACAGCGGCGACCGCGTGCAGACCGCCGCGGGAGCGCTCGAGGACGGGCGCGCGGTGTGCGCCGGCTATGCGCGCGCCTTTCAGGCGATGTGTGACGGCGCGGGCATTGATGTGTACTACGTCGAGGACGACGACATGACGCACGCGTGGAATGTTGTGCGCCTGTACGGCGAGACGTGCTTCATCGACTGCACCTATGACGACCCGGTGCCCGATCAGGGCGCGCGCGTCAGCCGCGACTATTTTCTGTGCCCGGCGGAGAAACTGCGCGCCTCGCACAGCTGGAATGAGCGCCTGTACGAGCAGTTTCTCGACAGCCGCTATCCCGCGGATTTTGCCTATATTCAGCGCATGCAGGATCTGGAGCTGGCGGACGACGGGCTGCGCGCGGCGGATACGGAGCAGCCCGCCGCACAGAAGGAGCTGGACGCGCTCAACCGCCGGCTGGGCACGACCGTGGCGAGGTCGGTCGCACGGGACGGGCAGCGGCCGATGACGCGCGGGGAGCTGTACCGGCTGGGCTATGAGGCGCTGTGGGAGGACGTCGGCGGACAGCGCCGCATCGAAAAGCTGATTGACGATTATATCGTGCCGCCGTTTCCGGCGCGCCGCATGGGGTTCTGACCGGCAGCTGTCGTTCCGGCGGCGAACATTTGCGAAAAACAGAAACTTTTTTGAAAAAACTGTTGACAATTTGCGCGCCGCGCGATATAATAACTTTCGTCATCTGGCGAGGGACGAATTCCTTCGGAGAGGGCGGCGATATGGCGGTATAGCTTAGTTGGCTAGAGCGTCCGGTTCATACCCGGAAGGTCATTGGTTCAAGTCCAATTACCGCTACCATTTCGGCCCGTTGGTCAAAGGGTTAAGACACCGCCCTTTCACGGCGGTAATACGAGTTCGAATCTCGTACGGGTCACCACCTTGGAAGTTTAGCTCAGCTGGGAGAGCATCTGCCTTACAAGCAGAGGGTCACAGGTTCGAGCCCTGTAACTTCCACCATGAAAAAGCTGCGATTAAATCGCAGCTTTTCTTTTTATCTCAATGTTACAGAATGGAGGCGGAGCCGCATGGAGCAGCTCGGACTTTTCGGCGGGGAACAGCAGCAGCCGCTGGCGGCACGGCTGCGCCCGCGCACGCTGGACGAATTTGTGGGACAGGAGCATCTGCTCGGAGAGGGCAGGGTGCTGCGCCGCCTGATTGAGGGCGACCGCATTTCCTCCATGATTTTCTGGGGCCCGCCGGGCGTGGGGAAAACCACGCTCGCGCGCATCATCGCGCACCGCACGCGCGCCGCGTTTCTCGATTTTTCCGCCGTCACGAGCGGCATTCGGGAAATCCGGCAGGTCATGCAGCAGGCGGAGGACAACCGCCGCTTCGGCGACCGCACCATCGTCTTTGTCGACGAGATTCACCGCTTCAACAAGGCGCAGCAGG
>DJXF01000039.1:14611-16019 GCA_002449635.1 Clostridiales bacterium UBA7011
GCGCAGCAGGACGCGTTCCTGCCGTTTGTCGAAAAGGGCAGCATTCTGCTCATCGGCGCGACGACGGAAAATCCGTCGTTTGAGGTCAACGGCGCACTGCTGTCGCGCTGCAAGGTGTTCGTGCTGCAGGCGCTGCGAAAGGAGGAGCTGACGCAGCTGCTCACGCGCGCCCTGCGCGACCCGCGCGGCTTCGGCGGCCGGAAGGTGGAGATCGCCCCCGATATGCTGGAGATGATCGCGGCGTTTGCCAACGGCGACGCGCGCACCGCGCTTTCCACACTGGAAATGGTCGTGCTCAACGCCGATGAAACCGGCGGCGCGCTGACGGTCACGCCCGAGCTGCTGGAGCAGTGCCTGTCCAGAAAATCCCTGCTGTACGACAAGACGGGCGAGGAACATTACAACCTGATTTCCGCGCTGCACAAATCCATGCGCAATTCCGATCCCGATGCCGCGGTGTACTGGCTGGCGCGCATGCTGGAGGCGGGCGAGGACCCGCTGTATGTGGCGCGGCGCGTGACGCGGTTTGCGAGCGAGGATGTCGGTCTGGCCGACCCGCGCGCACTGGAAATCGCCGTCGCCGCCTATCAGGCCTGTCATTTCATCGGCATGCCGGAGTGCACCGTCCATCTGACCCAGGCGGTCGTCTATCTGTCGATGGCGCCGAAATCCAATGCGCTGTACACCGCGTATGAGAGCGCGAAGCGCGATGCGCTGACGCAGCTGGCCGAGCCCGTGCCGCTGGTCATCCGCAATGCCCCGACGCGGCTGATGAAGGAGCTGGACTACGGAAAGGGATACCAGTACGCACACGATGCGCAGGACAAGCTGACCAATATGCAGTGCCTGCCCGACTCGCTGCTCGGGCGAACCTATTACCGCCCGACCGAACAGGGCGTGGAGGCAAAATACAAGGCGCGTCTGGAGCAGATCAAGGCGTGGAAGCGCAGACACGGCGCGCCGGAATAAAGCAGGAGCCCGAACGGTGCCGGTGTGCCGTGACGGGCTCTTTTTTTGTTTCCCCTGACAATTCGGCAAATTCCGCGCCTGCAGTTCCCTATACTATTAGATATGGAACAGGAGGCGCAGAGAAATTATGCTGGACAAGCGTGGTACTCAGCGGCAGAAGACGGCGCGGCGGACACGCGCGCGCCGGGTGGGACTGCCCTTTTTCTATTTTGCGGCGGCGGCGGTGCTGTCATGTGCGGAGATGAGCGGTGTGGGCGCGCCGTTCGGCGTGGCGTTTGCGGCGGCGGCCTGCCGCACCGGACAGGGCTTTGCCGCGGTGATCGGAACATTTGCGGGCTATCTGCTGTCGCACCCGGGCGCACAGGGCGTGCAGTACGCGGGGGCGGCTTTGATTGTACTTACGGCGGCGACTGTGTTTTCCGGCACGGGCGTGCTGTCG
>DJXF01000093.1 GCA_002449635.1 Clostridiales bacterium UBA7011
GGCTGCGGCAAAACAGCCCGTTTGATGATCGGTCGAATCCGAAATGGCGCGGAAAGAAAGAATGCCGCTTTCTCAGGCAGGGCGCCTGAAAAGAGCGGCATGTCTCCCGTTTGCCGTTGCGGAGCGGCTGCTTTGCCCGGCAGCCATGTGACAGCGGGTTCGAGCCTCGTCATCCGCTCCAGTGAAGCAACCGAGCCGAATCGGTTGCTTTTTTCATGCCGGAAAACAAGGGTGCGGCGAACGCGCTGCCTCCACCCGCTGCCGAAGGCGCAGGGAAAGGGATTGGCTGCGGCAAAACAGCCCGTTTGATGATCGGTCGAATCCGAAATGGCGCGGAAAGAAAGAATGCCGCTTTCTCAGGCAGGGCGCCTGAAAAGAGCGGCATGTCTCCCGTTTGCCGCTGCGGAGCGGCTGCTTTGCCCGGCAGCCATGTGACAGCGGGTTCGAGCCTCGTCATCCGCTCCAGTGAAGCAGCCGAGCCAAATCGGCTGCTTTTTTCGTGGCGGAAAACAGGGGTGCGGCGAACGCGCTGCCTCCACCCGCTGCCGAAGGCGCAGGGAAAGGGATCGGCTGCGGCAAAACAGCCCGTTTGATGATCGGTCGAATCCGAAATGGCGCGGGAAGAAAGAATGCCGCTTTCTCAGGCAGGGGCGCCTGAAAAGAGCGGCATGTGATCGGTTTGAAAGCGGCGAGGATGCAAACCCGTCACTTCTTTTTGATTTTATCGTACATTCCCTCGCCGATGCAGATCGCAACAAACAGCACAATCAGACCGAGCGCGAAGCACAGCAGCTGCGGCAGGCCGAGATCGGGAATCGAGGTGTCGAAAATGCGCAGAATCAGGGACATCACGAAATTGAAAATGAGAGAAAACAGACCGGTCAGTGCCTCGACGATGGTCTGTGCCTGTGCGCCGAAGCCGCTCCACGGACGGTCGTGCAGCATGCTGAGAATGTGTGCCGCGCTGCGCAGCGGAGCGAGATACTGCGCGTTCGCCGTGACAGCGAAATGAATCGAGCCGGCGCCGAGGAAGGGAAGCAGCAGCAGTGCCGCCGGAGAGTCCGGATCGCCGAACTTTTTCCCGATTGCTTTGGATGCCGCGCCCAGAGCTGCGTAAATCGCGGCAATCAGCACGACAAAAATGACAGAGCCTGCCGCCCCGCCGGACAGACCGCCGAAAATACCGCCGGCAATCAGCGGCACAAAGCCGAGAAGCAGCATGAGGACGTCATAGACCGTCGCGCGCAGGGACGCCTTTCGTTTCATGACGTTCCACAGATACATAATCAGATTGACCGCCGCCATGACCGCTGTGGCGATGTGAATGACGCGGAAGGTGTAGAACACGACCTTGGAACCGGCGGAAGGATCGTTGCGGTCTGCCAGAAATGCCGCAAACCACAGGACAACCATAACCGCCAGAAAGATAACGCCGGAAAGGCCGTTTTCCGCACACATCGTGCCGCCCATGACGAGAATGCCCATGGCGACGAGCAGCCACGCCATCAGCGAAACGATGCCCCACTCCGTGAATGCGGTGGCGCTGAACAGCGTCCAGCCGACGGAGGTCAGTCCGTAGGCAAAAAGAGGCAGCGCCAGCGGCGTGAGTGCGGACAGTGCCGACTGTCTCGCAAAGGCAAGGGCAAGCGCCATCGCCAGCAGAAGAATGATGACGGGCAGCACCAGCAGATCCTTGACAAAGACCCCCAGTCCCAGCATCAGCAGGACAAAGACAAAGCCGACTGCGCCGCCCAGCAGTCCGTCTGCCGGTCCGACAGGGACTACATAAAATCCGCCGAAGCCGTCGTCAAAAAAGTGAAACATACCGTTCCCTCCCTTGTACCAAAAATGACAGTTTTCCCCTTTCATTGTACGGGATTGCGGACTGCTTGTCAATCGCGGCACAGGGCGGAAAAAAGGCATAAAAAGATGCAGAGCCGAACAGCAAGTGTTCGGCTCTGCGGAGAGTTTGCGGTAGAAAGGTGAATGAAAAAAGAGGTAAAGAAGTAAAGAAGAGATAAGAAATAAACAAGTTCAGAAAAAAGAGAGAGTATTTATGGTGACTGCATGCAAGATGCAGGTGCTTTTTGTCTGTCCGCTGCGGAGCGAAGGACAATGCCAGCGAACAGTATGGGGTTTGCATTGTCTCCTGTGCTTTTCTGTAAGGATATTGTATCGGAAAAATGTGAAGGAATTTCCACCTCCGCGTAAAGAGTTTGTGACAAGGTTGTAAACAAAATGTAACGAAACCGCCGAAAAACCCGTCCGCACCGGATTTGTATAACATGTACAGGTCAGGCGTGAAAATTCGGTTTGTATTTGCCTGTGCAGCATGGTAAAATGGTAGGACATGAAAATGCGATGATTTGATTGGAGGACATCATGGATCAGAAAGAAAGAGCATTACAGGCCCATCGCAGCTGGCAGGGCAAAATTGAGGTGGTTTCCCGCTGCAAGGTGGAAAACGCAGACGATCTCTCGATTGCATATACGCCCGGCGTGGCGCAGCCCTGCCTGGAAATCCAGAAGGATGTGGATTTGAGCTATGTCTATACGCGCCGCCACAATCTGGTTGCGGTGATTACAGACGGCACGGCCGTTCTCGGACTGGGTGATATCGGGCCGGAGGCAGGCATGCCGGTCATGGAAGGCAAATGTGCTCTGTTCAAGGAATTCGGTGATGTCGACGCCTTCCCGCTCTGCATCCGCACCAAGGATGTCGATGAATTTGTCAATACCGTGGCGCTGCTGGCGGGTTC